>JBARYA010000285.1:0-5578 GCA_049647625.1 Microbacteriaceae bacterium | reverse complement strand
CCCTTTTCGTTGGCTCGCTGATTGGGATTTGTGCGAGCTATCTGCCACGATTCTTTGATCGTATTGTGCAACGAATCACGGAATTATTGATGGCCTTTCCTGAATTTTTGATCGCTCTCGTTGTGGTGGCCATCCTCGGGCGTGGGTCAAGCTCCATCGCCCTTGGGGTCACAACCGCCATGGTGCCGGCCTATATTCGGATGAGTCGTGTGCTGAGCGGTCAGATACGAAACTCGGAGTTCTTATTGGCCTCCCGGGTCCTCGGTGTTCCTCAATACCGTGCTGTTTTTCGCCATGTCTTACCCAATGTATTGAGTCAATTGCTCATCCTGGCGATTATCGGTTTCGGCACCGCGATCACAACCACTGCCGGTCTGAGTTTCCTCGGTTTGGGCCTCCAACCACCCGCTCCTGAGTGGGGGGTCATTATGAATGAAGGACGTAATCAGCTGCACCAGGCCTGGTGGATTACTGTCTCCGCAGGGCTCACGCTGACATTGACCATTATGAGTGTCACCGTATTGGCGCGCTATCTGCAACAAAGAATTTCGGGGGTGAAACTGACATGATCAGCGTGAAAAAGCTCAGCATTAGTGCTCCCGACGGCACCACCATTGTGAGCGATATTTCCCTGAATCTGCGGGCCGGAAGTTGTTTGGCACTGGTGGGAGAATCCGGTGCTGGAAAGACACTTACAGCAAAAGCATTATTGGGGCTACTTCCTGAAGGGCTGCGATGCAACGCCGAAGTGCTGCGACGCTTTGGTGAGGATGCGCGTGAGTATTCTGAGTTTCAATTGAGAAACATTCGCGGGCGTCAGGCAGGATTCATCGTTCAGGAAGCGCTATCTGCCCTTGATCCCTTGCGAAAAATCGGACAAGAGATTTCTGAAACAATTGAAATTCATCAGCTTTTGCCTGCTGAAAAGCGCCGAGATCGGGTGTTGGAGCTGCTTCGGCAGCAGAATATTCCCGATCCGGAATTGCGTCTTGGGCAACGAAGTCATGAGCTTTCTGGGGGACAGCGCCAGCGTGCACTGATCGCTTCAGTTTTGGCCGGAGAGCCACGGATCATTATTGCGGATGAGCCAACCGCATCACTCGATACCATTCTGGCGGCAAAGCAACTTGACATTCTGCACGATCTTAAACTCCAGGGCTATGGAATTTTGTTGATTAGTCATGATCTGGCTGCAGTGGCGGAATTAGCCGATGACATTATTGTGATGCAATCTGGACGAGTGATGGAGCAGGGTACAGCGGCAGATGTCTTAGCGCGACCAAAATCAAACTATACGCAGCGTTTGTTGGCCTCGGCGCGTTTCGAAGGCCTTGGTTTGGCAGGTTTTGAGTCTGACAATGACACCGTTAAAGATTCTATTGACGATGCAGCAAGAAAATTCGACCAAGCTGACAGAGTTGATGCTGAGGTCATCCTTTGTGCTGAGCGAGTCTCGAAGCGATACAGCTCTTCCGGGTTGATGGCGCTGAGTGGCACCAGTATGCACCTAAACCGCGGTGAAGTGCTCGGCATTGCGGGGGAGTCTGGATCGGGAAAGAGCACCCTGGCGAGACTTCTTTTGGCACTTGAAAAGCCGAGTGCCGGTACCGTTACCCTGTTCAATGAACCCTGGTCAGAGGTTTCAGAAAAGCAGCGTCGCCAGCGTCGAAGCCTCGTACAATGGGTTCCTCAGGACCCCCTATCGAGTTTCAACCCGCGTTGGCGGGTGCGTAGGATCCTTTCCGAAGCACTTGCACAGAAAAAACTCGATCCACGGGCCGAATCTCAGTACAGCAGCCACGAAAATCGAGAGCTAGAACTTGAGCGGTTATTAACAATGGTGAATCTTTCAAACGATTTACTTGATCGTCGCCCTCGTGAACTCTCCGGTGGGCAACGCCAGCGCATCGCTATCGCTCGGGCACTTGCAGTCAATCCCCAGATTCTAATCTGTGACGAGGCCGTTTCGGCTCTTGATGTTACCGTCCAAGTGACGATACTTCAGCTACTGCAAGATCTGCGAGTGAAGCTCGGCCTGAGCATTATTTTCATTACTCATGACCTTGGAGTAATCCGCCACTTCAGCGATCGCGTCCTCATTATGCACTCCGGAAGCATTGTCGAAGAGGGAGTCACAGCAGAACTCTTTGACTCACCAAAGCACGATTACACGCGAGAGTTGCTGGCAGCTAGTTTGCATTATGGCTGAGTACTTGTCTAAAGATCTGATCTCGCCCAAGACCTCTGGTAATGGTCGAAACCGTGGAGCATAATGAGAGTGAAGAAGAGGTGGGTGCGATGGGAATTTTGGCTGAAGCTTTAGAGCAGGAGCATCACGAAATCGATGGGGGAATCGAGTCTTTTGTACAGAGACTTGAGCAAGGGACGCCAGATAAGAAATCACTTCTGCGGGCTTTTGATGCGCTTCGTCGGCATATTTACCTTGAAGAGACATTCATATTCCCGCCGCTAAAGGCTGCGGGCTTGATGATGCCGGTGTTTGTCATGCTCCGTGAGCATGGTGAGTTGTGGAATGCGATGGACAAGATTGAGGCACTACTCGGTTCCGAGCCTGCACGTCTCGAGCAATCAACGATCAATTCTCTCAAACATGGATGTCAGGAACTTCTCTCGCTACTCGATGCCCACAACTCTAAAGAAGAGCCGGTTATCTATCCGCAAATAGATGCGAATCTTGATCCGAGTGCGAATCAAGAGCTTCAAGATTTTCTTGTTGATGGAACACTCCCAAAGGCGTGGGTCTGCGAACAGGCTTATTCAGAGAGTTGATAATAAAAGCTTGGAACCTAGCGATCGGTGAAGCCACCGAGCAGGTGTCCAAAGCTCCGCCCAGCAGCCTCGTAAGTGTCCGGGTCATAGGGATCATAGGCAGCCTGTTTGACACTTTTCTGAGAAATTGCCAGAGCAAGTTCTTGTGCTCCACGGAGAATACGTGAACTGAGTGGGGCAACCTTGTCGCCGCCATCTGACCAATCCTCGGAGGCCGCGAATACTCCGGTTGAGACCGGTTCGGTGTGCAAATAGGCAAAGAGGGGGCGGATTGCATAGTCAATAGCGAGAGAATGACGTGCGGTACCGGCATTCGCGCCGATCAGCACCGGCGTGCCCTGGAGCGCATCCGGATCAAGAATGTCGATAAATGATTTGAAGAGCCCGCTATAGCTTGTTGAGAATATGGGCGTCACCACGATTAGAGCGTCGGCCTGGCTTGTGGCCTCGAGCAGGCTGGTGAGCTTCTCATCGGCAAAACCGGTGATCATATTGTTCATGATTTCGTGGGCATAGTCACGCAGCTCAAAGGTGCTGATTTCTGCCTCGATCGAATGATGTTTTAACTGCTCGACGCTCGCATTCGCGAGCTGGTCGGCAAGCATTCTGGTTGAGGAGGGAGTTGAAAGCCCGGCCGAGATTACGGTGATTTTTCGCATAGTTTTCTTTACTCCTTAACCGAGTCGTCGGAGGCTTGATCCGCAAGTGTTCCACCGGGTTTTGGATCGTTACCGGCTTCGTGCCTCGCCTTCAGGAACTCGTGGCTTGGTCCATCCGGGACATTGCTTGGACGATCGTTGGCAAATTCCTTGCGAAGGGCTGGAACGACCTCTTCACCCAAAATGTCGAGCTGTTCGAGAACGGTCTTGAGCGGTAGTCCGGCATGGTCCATCAAGAAGAGCTGGCGCTGGTAATCTCCATACGTCTCACGCATTTCGGCATAGCGATCAATGACCTCGCTTGGGCTTCCAACCGTCAAGGGGGTCTGTCGACTGAAGTCTTCGAGGCTGGGGCCATGACCATATACCGGAGCGTTATTGAAGTATGGACGGAACTCGTTCACCGCATCCTGCGAATTTTTACGCATGAAGACCTGTCCGCCAAGCCCCACATAGGCTTCTTCAGCTTTCCCATGACCATAAAACTCGTAGCGTTGGCGATACAAACGAATCAGCTTTTGGTAGTGTTCCTTCGGCCAAAAAATATTATTCGCAAAGAAACCATCGCCATAATAAGCAGCCTGTTCAGCGATCTCGGGGCTTCGGATACTTCCGTGCCAGACAAAAGGCTTCACCCCATCCAAAGGACGTGGTGTTGCGGTGAATCCCTGCAGCGGGGTGCGGAAACGACCCTGCCAGTTCACCACATCCTCGGTCCAGAGCCGGTGCAGCAGATCATAGTTTTCAATCGCGAGCGGAATTCCCTGACGGATATCTTTTCCAAACCAGGGGTAGACCGGGCCGGTATTTCCACGGCCCAGAGTAATATCCATCCGACCATCGGAGAGGTGCTGCAGGGTAGCGTAATCCTCAGCAATCCGCACCGGGTCGGTGGTGGTGATGAGCGTCGTCGCCGTTGAAAGCAACAATTTCTCAGTCTGAGCGGCAATATAAGCCAGAATCGTGGTCGGGGCTGAGGGGAAAAACGGTGGATTATGGTGTTGACCAATGGCGAAAACGTCGAGACCCACTTCTTCGGTTTTCTTCGCGATTTGAAGCACAGCCTTCATTCGCTCGTGCTCGCTCGGGGTCTTGCCAGTTGTTGGGTCTAGGGTGATGTCTCCAACGCTAAACAGTCCAAATTGAACGGTCATGGTTTCCAATCGTTTTTGTCACTTGTGGTGAACTTCGTTTTGAAGAGTTCCCGATTTCGGGTTCGATAGTGAGTAACGAGCGCTGCTGAGGAAATATTCCCAAACACAAAACTGGCCACCCCGAATATTTCCGAGATGGCCAGTTCGTGAACTTGAGCTTAGAGTTTGCTCAGGTGAATTTTCCAAACACCATTGTGCTTAATCAGAACGAGATCGCTCTGGTCTTCACCGCTGCTCTGTCCCATGATGGTCAGCTTGATGGCTTTTCCAGGGATGGTTGCAGAGTCACCGTTGATACGGATCTGGCTGCCATCGACCTCAACCTTGATCTGGTCTGGGGGAAGCAGTGCGCCAACTCCGCCAACCATGGTTAGGATGCCCCAAAACGCCTGCTGAGCCATTTCTGGCATATCCTCGTCGTACATGTACTTCATGAACTCTGGGTTATAGACCGACTTGATCTGGGCCAGGCTGAGCTTGCTGACATCACCGAGTGATTCAAGCTTCTGGGCGTCAACGGCGTGGAAAATACCGCCGGCATAGACCTTGACAGTGTTGGCAATCGCCGACTGATCGTTACCGCTTGGAGCCTGGTTTCCTGAATTTCCACCGGGTGCTGTGGTCTCTGGGGCTGTTGGCTGCGGAGTAACAGTGTTGTTATCAGTAATTGGGCCACCAGTCTGTGCCGGTGGTGGAACATTACTGCAACCGCTGACGAGAGCAATCGCGGCCAAAGCCGCTACACTCGCTCGCAAAAATTTTGCTGTTTTCATGGGGATTCCTTTGTGATTGGATCAACTTCGTGTACTGGGAAATGCACAAATACTTGGGGTGATTGTGCGCATCTGTATTTCACGATAGCAGTAAAGAGAAGCAAAAAGCGTTAGAATAGTGAGCGAGCTATGAGACGCTATCAACGTGGAGCTCTTGGAAGAACGATTTCCTTCGCTTGGCGAAGTGTGAATTCAGTAGAAC
>JBARYA010000284.1:0-1687 GCA_049647625.1 Microbacteriaceae bacterium | reverse complement strand
CACTTCATGACCGAGGCCAGGTACAAGGGCCAAAAAGTGGTGGCAGTTTCACCCGACTATAGTGACAACACCAAGTTCGCCGATGAGTGGGTTTCTATCCATCCGGGAACGGATGCCGCCCTCGGTATGGCCATGGGTCATGTGATCTTGCGTGAGCACTACGTTGAAAAACGTACCCCGTACTTCGAAGACTATATGCAGAAATTCACCGATGCTCCGTATCTGGTTGCGATTGAGAAGCATCCTGATGGTGGGCTGGTGCCGGGTAAATTCGTTACCGCGGCTGATCTCGGTGGAAAGCCTGCTCAGACAGCAAAAGCAGAGTTTAAGCCGGTGCTGCTCGATGAGAGTGGCAAAGCAATCGTGCCTAATGGCTCACTTGGGCATCGCTTCAGCCCTGAAGATAAGGGCAAGTGGAACCTCGATCTTGAGGGGGTCACCCCGCCACTTTCTATTGCGGACCTCGCCTCATGGGACGGCAACGCTCAAGAGATTCTGCTTCCCAGATTCGATTTAGCTCCACAAGAGGGCCAGGAGCACGCCGGTGGTTCGGGCACCATTCGACGAGGTGTTCCGGTTCACAAGGTGGGTAAGCTCCTGGTGACCACTGTCTTTGATCTGATGCTCGCACAATACGGTGTTGGCCGTGCAAATATCCCGGGCGAATGGCCATCGGGATATGAGGACACCCAATCTCCAGGTACCCCCGCCTGGCAAGAAGAACTCACCTCGGTTCCACCCGAGCAGGTCATCCGGATTGCACGTGAATTTGCCGATAACGCCGATCGTTCTCGTGGGCGCTCGATGATTCTGATGGGTGCTGGCACCAACCACTGGTTCCACTCCGACACTATCTACCGCACCTTCCTCGCCCTCACCATGATGACCGGAACCCAGGGTGTGAACGGTGGCGGTTGGGCACACTATGTGGGCCAAGAAAAAGTGCGCCCCATTACCGGCTATCAGCAGTACGCTGCCGCCGCAGATTGGACCCGTCCACCACGCCACACCATCGGTACCGCCTTCTGGTATCTGGCAACAGATCAGTGGCGCTATGACGGTTTGCCTGCTGAACAGCTCGCATCACCGTTGGCTCGGAATAGCTTTACCAATAAAACAACCGCCGATTGCTTGGTCGAATCGGTGAAACGCGGCTGGATGCCGAGCTATCCAACATTTGATCGCAATCCGCTTGATCTCTGTGACGAGGCCGAAGCGGCCGGAAAAGAACCGGCCCAGCACGTGGTTGATTCGCTCAATGATGGCAGCCTGGGCTATGCCGTTGAGGACCCAGACGCTCCGGAAAACTTTCCACGAGTGGTCCTGATTTGGCGAGCAAATGTGCTTGGCTCATCCGGCAAGGGAAATGAATACTTTCTGAAACACCTCCTCGGCACCGATGCAGCCGTTCGAGCACCGGAAGCGGCCGAAGGTTCAAGACCGCGTGACATGGTCTGGCATGATGAGGCACCGCAGGGCAAGCTAGATCTGCTGGCAACTGCTGATTTTCGGATGACCAGCACCACACTCTTCTCTGACCTGGTGTTCCCGGCAGCGACCTGGTACGAGAAATACGATCTCTCCTCGACCGATATGCACCCCTTTATTCACTCCTTCAACCCGGCAATTCCGCCACCATGGCAAACCAAAACCGATTACGAACTCTTTGGTCTGATGGCGCAGCGTT
>JBARYA010000283.1:0-13425 GCA_049647625.1 Microbacteriaceae bacterium | reverse complement strand
GTCTTTAGTCGAGCGTTACACGACGGTGAGCTTTTCAACAAAGAATTGCTACCCGTCATGCAAGAACCACGCAATACCTTCCACACCGGCATTGTCTATGGTGCAGGCATGATGGAACTGCGCTTTGGTGAGTTTTTCTTCTTGCTCCAAGGACTGCCTCGCCTTCGTGGCCATCTTGGCGTTACCGGCACACATCTTTTTTACGATCCGGTACACGATGCCCACATTGCCATGAACTTTCACTCAACAGCAGAAATGCCGAAGAGTTTCCGCCCGCTCATTATCGTTGAGCAACTCTTGGCAAAGCAGGCGAAACGACGCAAATAATCAGATAGCCAATATCTGTTTCTTCTTCGCCGCAAACTCTTCTTGAGTCAGTATTCCAGCGTCAAGTAATTCTTTCAGTTTCTTGACGGCATCAATCTGTTCGTCAAGAGTTGAGCTCACATCAGCACCTGCTTCTGTCTCTACAGCAAGGCTCTCAATAATTTCAACAGAGCGAGGCATATATTCGAGGCTCGAAATCTGCAATTCTGTAATCGCAAGACCGTAGCGATTCATCCAGGAGCCAGGTGTCGAATGGTCGCCAACGATCATTCTGATGATGGCATCAGTTTCTGAGCGCATTGATGAAAGTCGATGGTTCTCAGAAAGCGAACTGAATGCAGCACAAAAGGCTTCGTTAAATTCAATAGAAAACTCGAGCTGCGAGACTGAAGAAAAGAAATCATGAAAGCTCGTGCTCTCACGTTGAAAGTTCTGAACGAATTTAGCGGGATCAACGATCCGGAATGAGAGCTTACCAAACCAGATGATTGTTAGATTTGTGCCATAAAATTTGTCGTAATACTCGCTCGACCCTCTTGGGCGCAATGCAAATTTCGTAATCTCTCGTAAGTTCACGAAAGCGATGTATTTCTGAGCCGTGTTATCTGACGTGCTCACGAGATACTCATACTGACCTGGTTCGGCAATAACATCAGTGATACCCGACTGGTCATAGATGAAGGCCGCAGTGTTCTCGGGAATAAAAATTTTCGAACCATTTGAAATGGACAACTCAGGATCGTTATATTTTGCTGTTTTATCGCTCGACTCGTGCACATACACACCTGGTGAGACCACCGTATTTTCATCGAACTTCGCCGCAGTGACAATATCCGTCATTGTCTGGCTCAACGTACCAGTGAATGTTTGAACGTTACCCATTATTCTTCTGTGAATCCCCTAATTCTTATCCCTAATGCGTTCTTTGAGAATGCATCTTTACCTGTTTCAGCCTAACAGGGGAAAAGGATCACAAGTCCTCCACAGCGCTGCATTCAAAGTGCTACAGGCTGGGAGCCATTATTGTTGCTGCTGGGCAATCCATTCTTCAAGGTGCGGCCCAATAATTTCAACCTCGGCATTTGTATCGGCGAGAAGTGCACCAGAGCGAAAAGCCTTTCCTGCCGGACCAGGCAGCGGAATAGCGATGATTGACGTATTGTTTGGGAGAACTCTCCGAGCCATCTCTTTCATGGTCATAATGTCGGGGCCGGCAAGATCGTACTGTGAACCATTACGCTCACCGAGTGCACACTCTGCAACAATATCGGCAACCGCATCCAATGCGACCGGCTGAATGAGCATATTCGGTACGGCCCTCAGTGGTCCGACCTTGAGGCGATCGGTAATCTGTTTCGCAAACTCAAACCACTGGGTTGAGCGCACAATGGTGAGATTTTCACTTAGCTTTCGAGCGACCCTCTCTTGTTCAGACTTTCCGGCATAGTAGCCGTAGCCCTGCACTTCTGGCTTTTCACAGTTCACAATTGAGATCAGGATGTGCTTCGAGGCCGAAGAATTCTTCGCGGCTTGGCTAATAGCGCGAGTCGAGCTGCTAAAGAATTCTTTTGCAACTTTGGCATTCATCGTAGAAACATCGGTCGCCTCAATCACCACATCGACCTGGCCAAAACTTCTTTCGGAGTCACTTTGTGTGACATCGAAGCCGGTAGAGCGAGAGAAGAACTCTGCCTTGACTCCACAACGTGCTAGAGCTTTTCCTATTGCCGTACCGAGTCGGCCAGAACCAACGATTGCGACTGTAATTGCCATGATTTTCTTCTTACTTCAGTCCCTTACTTTCAGTACTACCACCAAGCGAAGCTTATTGAAAGAGCTAGGAGGACTCAGCAACACCCGTTCCAGAAAGTATGGAAACAGTAAAACGCCCAAACTGTGTCTGTGAACTGCCAAATGCTGTGGCTGTCTGCAAGGACTCGCGAGCAAGCTCTGAATCAAAACCTAGAGCAATAGGGAAAGCATCGGGTGTGTAATGCATCAGCAATACATCGCGCTTTGCCCTCGCCTGAAGTTGTTCAATTTCTGTTGGGCTGAGGTAGGAGGCAGAGCCGCCAAGTACAAGAACGGTATCGTAAATCGTCCCACTAAGAACTCGATGCTGTTCTGCTTCTGCATAGCTCATCGGGTGTAGACCAGCAAGCACAGGATGCTTCATTACAAGAGCGTTGAGCATCGCAGTCGATGGATCAATACCGACATATCGCACAGGCTCGACAAGTTCAAGATCAAGAGGAAGCCCTGTTCCACAGCCCACATCGAGAGTGCGCCGGAGCTTTTCACCAAAGGTTTGTCGAATGAGGCTGGCAGTGGCCTGTTTCTCCTCTTCGGTCATCCCGTATTTGAGGTCCCAAGTGGTAGCCAGGCCATCATAGGTGGACTCTACGCCGGACGTGGTCCGTGGCATGTTCTGGATGCCGTAGACATGCTCAACGCAGTCGCGGTTAATCATATCAACTCGGTTATCTTCAAGTACAGCGCCCTGGGTATCCCAGTGCTTCCACCCCATCGGAGTAACAAGATAGACCCGGGTATCCCGGTAGAACTTCATGGTCTTGCCATAGGTTCTAATGACGTGTGCGGCTCGTGCAGCATCCTCCTGAGTGAACCCCGGTGTCTTATCTGCAATGACATACTCGTGAGGGGCACCAACCGCATAGGTGGTAGCAAACTGCCAATCAAGCTCAGCTTCACGGTCGAACCACCAGTTCAGGTCATTTTTGGTAATCACAGATGTCTCCTCATTTAGTCAGGTACAACCCTCGAAGTTTGTACAAGACCAGTATTGAGGAAGCCACTGACATTGAGGTTGAAATGTTCGTAACGTAACGAAACTTCGTTTCTCTATACATTTGCCAAAGAGTTTCAAATTGTTTTCTTGGTCAAATGCTATTTCCTAAAGGGGTGAAGCCTTTAGATTATTAGAGACCCATGATCTGTTTCTTCTTTGTCTCGAATTCTTCTTGGCTCAGAATTCCAGAATCAAACAATTCTTTAAGCTTCTTTACAGTTTCAATCTGTTCGTCAAAGGAGAGGCTATTCGGCGCTGTACTAGGCGTACTTACTTCTCGGACAGGCGCTGCATTCAGAGGATTTATGGCCTGTGCAAGGTTCATACCGAAAAGCATTCCACCACCGTCTCCGAGACCATGATCTTGAACTCCTTGGGCAACCTTTTGCTGTGCTGCGATATTTGAAGCTTGTTGCGAAACACCCTCGAAAGCCGAAATATTCATTTTGTTCGCAGAGTATTGCTTGACCAGTTCACGCGACTCAGCTGTAAATTCGATACTCTCGATTCCCACCTGCACGACATCAAGACCATAACGGGTAATCCATGATCCAAGTGCCGAGCTATCATCAGCGATGAGTTCCGCGATAGCGCCTACTTGAGAGGGAAGTTCAGAAATTCGATGAGTTGCGGAGAGAGAATTGACCGCGACAATAAATGCTTGCATAAATTCGGAAGAAATCTGTTGACGTGCTTCAGGAGAATCAAAAGCATATTGACGCGTATTTGCAGGAAGAAAATTCTGAACGAAGGCGACAGGATTAACTACACGGAGTGAGAACGTTCCGAATGCCAAAAGTTCTAAATCTGCGCCGTAAAATCTATCATGATAAACAATCGGTCCTCGTGTGCCAAATTTGAGACCACGAATTTCTCGCAAATTAACAAAAGCAATGTACTTCTGATCAGGGGTCTGACCGCCATAGCTGAAACGCTCGACAGTTTGCTTCACGATTGAAGTTGTAAAACCGTCTCCGTTGAAGATGCTTGGTTGACCTTGGAGATACTCATATCCCCCTGGCTGAGTAACAACATCTTCGATACCAGCCTGGCTGAAGATGAAGGCAGCTGTACTCTCTGGAATCAAGATTTTCGAACCGTTTGAAATCACATCTACAGAACCCTTAAAGTTCGTCCCACGCCCACTGTTGCTCTGCTGGTGTACGCCGGGAGCGACAACAGTTTGCTCGTTGAAGTGGCCTGCGGTAATAACATCTTTCCATTGATCCGCTAAAGTGCCGCTCAGTGCGCCAGTAAATGCTTGAATGATGCCCATTTCGACTCCTACCCTAAATATCGTTTACAGTTGGTGAGCCGAGTTGCAATACTCACAAGTAACAGTTTGACCAGAGAAACCTGAGACTGGCGCGCCACAGCCGAGACATTTGCCTGCAACTTTTGACGGGGTCTCTGTTTTGTATCCAAGCTTCGATTTGAAGACATTCAAAGAGTCTTTAAGAACACCGGCTACCAGTTCAACCCCGGGTATTGCTAAGCCTGATGATTCGTCAGAAGGAATATCCTCACCAGTCGCAGCTTGGTTTATCTTGGAAATCCACTCGTTTATTTTCCTCTTACCGCCAGATTGGAAAGCAAACTTCTCTTGACCGTTTAAAAAATAAACCTCTAATAAATCGGAACCATTTGAGGACCTAGCGATAAGAGCCTGCGCACGTTTGTTAAATACCTTAATCTGATTCAAGGGAAAGGTAAGAACGCCCTTTGTTTTACCAAACATCGTCTTTTTGACCAGCACGAGATTCAGATTCGTAAGCAATAATTCGGCCGAATACGCTAAGCCGAAACCAACATGAGTAACGCTCTCATCTTTGAGCAGTACTACTTCATTCGGCTGCAAGTTATACTTATCTGCCATTATTACCCCATTTCCCCTCAGAAACACCAGAACGTCCAGTTCCTGGAGACGTCATTCCTTATTTCACTTTAGCAGAGCGAAAGGATACTGAATCCTTCAACCACAGAGACACCAAAAGCTTAAACCTGCTTGATTTTTTCGAAACTACTTCGTACTGCAAGTGAGGCGGCTGAGGTGGTTCCCCTAGTGCTATTGCACGATCTATCGAAGCAACGTTGCAAAAGCAGTGAGAGCCTCCGAACGCTCGATATCCGTCAGAGGCAGCACCGGATGATGAAGACTCTCGACTCCGGCAATAGCGAGTTCTTTAGCTATCGTCGAAATGACTCGATAGCTCCCGAACTGTTTAAATAATTTCCAAACAGGCTCAAGTTTGTCTGAAAGTTCACGGGCGTACTCCACGTTGCCTGAGCGCGCTGCTTTGGTTATTTCAATACAAGGTTGAGGGAATACACCGGCCAAGACGCTGTACCAAACATCGCAACCCGCCAGAAGCCCGGATGCTGCCATCCAATCGCCACTAATGCCCAAAGACACTTCTGTTGGGATCCGCTTTCGAAGTTCTGAAATTCGATTTTGGGCTGCCTCAGGGTCATTCGGAACACCCGGGATTTTTATTGAAGCGATTCCAGGAAGATCTGCGATCCTGGCATACAAATCATCGCTAAATGTGAACTTAGTTGTCGTCGGGTTGTCATACACAATCAGTGGAAGGTCGCTTTCTTTGCTCACCTTCTCGAATAGTGCGAAAACCTCTTCGTCGCGAAGTGGCTGATAACTGAGCGGCGCGAGCAAAATTCCAGCGGCACCAAACTCCTGAGCATCGTTGACATATTGCAATACATCACGGGTAGAAACTGCTCCAACACCCACAAGAACAGGAATATTATCGACTGTTTTTACAGCCAATTCCGTAACCCGACGACGTTCATCTGGACGCAAGTATGCTGCACTTCCGGTTGAGCCCAAAACACAGATTGAATCAACTCCAGCACTACCCAGGCGCACCAGCTGACGTTCAAACGAAGCCTCGTCGAGTTTTCCATCCTGAAAAGGTGTGAGAGGAAAAGCACTAAGTCCACTAAACATTTATGAATGTTCCTTCCGTCAGAAAATCGAAATCAGTGCGGGTCAGAAAATAAAAAAACACCCCGTGAAGGGGTGTCTTTTTATTGGTGGGCCCAGAGGGACTCGAACCCCCGACCCTCTCGGTGTAAACGAGATGCTCTAGCCAACTGAGCTATAGGCCCAGAACAACTATATATGCATTAACCAAGATCTGTAAAATTAGGCAGCGACAAGTTCCTTAATTGCGCTCAGGTAGCTATCCAGGGAACGAGCCTGACCCGGTTCGGTAATGATTTCGGCGCGCACAATGCCCTCAGCGTCGATCACAAATGTAGCGCGGGTGGCAATTCCCTTATCGTCAAGGAAAGCTCCATAAGCCTGCGCGGTGGCACCAAATGGCCAGCGATCGCTCAAGAGACTAAATGTGTAACCCTGCTCATCAGCCCAGGCACGAAGAGCAAACTTCGAGTCAATAGAGACCGCAATTACCTCAACGTTGTCGTTAGCAAATGCGTTCAGATTGTCACGCAGTTCACAGAGCTCTCCCTGGCAAGTGCCGGAAAAGGCCAGAGGGAAAAAGACGAGAGCAACATTTTTACCGCGAAAACTGCTCAAGGTCACGGTCTCGCCGTGCTGGTTTTCGAGAGAAAAATCTGGGGCTGGGTTATTCATAAGTGAAGTCATAACACAATCATCTCAAATCTGCAGGCACAAGATATTTCACACATCCAAGATTTTCCGCCCTAGGCGAAAACCAACAAAGTGAGAGCCGAGTTAGACAACAAGTGATTGATAAAGAGGCTATTTTGGCGCACCTCTGACACTCTCTTGTCGAAGTGTGCCAAAACCTTCTTAAAAAAGATTAGGCTGATAGCTGGAATAGTGTGATGCCAACAAAGCTGTCGCACTAAAGATTTTTAGTAACTCCAGACCCGGAAAGAGGCCTACGACAAATGGCTGTCCATGCGCAAGATCCATATTCTGTTGACAACTCTGACACAAACCCAGAAGAAACTGCAGAATGGCAGGAATCCCTTCAAGGGCTCGTTGATGCTGAAGGTCCCGGTCGCGGACGTGAAATCATGCTCAGCCTGCTCAATAAGTCCCGGCAGCTCCATCTGGGCGTACCGATGGTTCCAACCACCGACTACGTAAACACCATTGCAGCCGAAGACGAGCCAGAATTCCCTGGCGACGAAGAGATCGAGCGCCGCTATCGTGCTTGGATCCGCTGGAACGCCGCAGTCACCGTCCACCGGGCCCAGCGTCCCGGTATTGCCGTGGGTGGGCATATCTCCACCTACGCCTCATCTGCTGCTCTCTATGAGGTAGGTTTCAACCACTTCTTCAAGGGCGAGAACCACCCAAGCGGTGGCGACCAGATTTTCTATCAGGGTCACGCCTCCCCCGGTATGTATGCGCGTTCATTCCTCGAGGGACGCTTCAGTGAGAATGACATGGACGGATTCCGTCAGGAAAAGAGCCACGCCGGTGGCGGACTCTCCTCGTATCCGCACCCTCACCTCATGCCGGAATACTGGAACTTCCCAACCGTATCGATGGGTATTGGCCCAATCAACGCCATCCACCAGGCACACTACAACCGGTATCTGCTCAATCGTGGCATCAAAGACACCTCTGAGCAGCATGTCTGGGCATTCCTCGGCGACGGTGAAATGGATGAGGTCGAAAGCCGTGGTGCACTGCAGCTCGCTGCAAACGATCAACTCGATAACCTCACCTTTGTCGTCAACTGCAACCTACAGCGCCTTGACGGCCCGGTTCGCGGAAATGGCAAGATCATCCAGGAACTGGAAAGCTTCTTCCGCGGTGCCGGCTGGAATGTTATCA
Source organism: Microbacteriaceae bacterium (assembly GCA_049647625.1). Lineage (GTDB taxonomy): Bacteria > Actinomycetota > Actinomycetes > Actinomycetales > Microbacteriaceae > JBARYA01. The sequence goes on along the minus strand of JBARYA010000283.1, from coordinate 5,494 downwards.
AGGTTATTTGGGGCCGTGAATGGGACAGCATCCTTGAGCGTGACACCGAAGGCGCCCTGCTCAACATTATGAATAGCGTGCCAGACGGCGACTATCAAACCTACAAGACTGAAAATGGTGGATACGTTCGCGAACACTTCTTTGGACAGGACGAGCGTGCCCTCGCACTAGTCAAAGACTATAGCGACCAGGAAATCTGGAACCTTAAGCGTGGCGGTCATGACTACCGCAAGGTCTACGCAGCGTTCAAGGCTGCCCAGGAGCATAAGGGACAGCCAACCGTTATTTTGGCGAAAACCATCAAGGGTTACGGCCTCGGCCCAGCGTTTGAGGGCCGCAATGCGACCCACCAGATGAAGAAACTTACCCTCGATAATCTCAAGCTTTTCCGCGATCAGATGCATATCCCTATTACTGATGCGCAGCTCGAAAAGGATCCATACCTTCCGCCGTACTACAACCCTGGTTCCGGTGACGAGGCAATCCAGTACATGTTGGAACGTCGCAAGGAACTCGGCGGATTTATTCCAACACGTAAGCCAAAGTACGAGAATATCCCTCTGCCAGAAGAAAAAACCTATGACATTGTCAAAAAGGGTTCTGGTAATCAGGAAATTGCCACCACAATGGCTTTCGCACGTCTACTCAAAGATCTCCTCCGTGACAAAAACTGGGGCAAGCGCATTGTTCCAATTATTCCGGATGAGGCCCGTACTTTCGGTATGGATGCCTACTTCCCGACCGCAAAAATCTATAACCCACATGGCCAGACCTATACCTCGGTAGACCGTGAACTTCTTCTTGCATATAAGGAGAGTGCTCAGGGTCAGATTATCCATGTCGGCATTAACGAGGCCGGTGCTGTTGCAGCATTCACTGCAGTGGGAAGCTCCTACTCAACCCATGGCGAACCGCTGATCCCGGTCTATGTGTTCTACTCAATGTTTGGTTTCCAGCGCACCGGTGACGCTATCTGGGCTGCAACCGACCAGATGGCTCGCGGTTTCATGATTGGTGCTACCGCTGGACGCACTACGCTGACCGGCGAAGGCTTGCAGCACGCCGATGGACACTCTCTCCTACTGGCTGAGAGCAATCCTGGCGTTGTGTCTTATGACCCCGCATACGGCTATGAAATTGGCCATATTGTGCGTGCCGGTCTCGACCGGATGTACGGTGGCGAGCATGAAGATCCAAATGTGATCTACTACATCACCGTCTACAACGAACCACTACGCCAGCCTGTCGAGCCAGAGAATCTGGATGTTGATGGTCTTCTGAAGGGCATCTACAAGCTCAAGGATGGCGAAGGTACCGGCGAAAAGGTACAACTGATGGCCTCCGGTGTTGGTGTACCTTGGGCTCTTGAAGCTCAGGAACTCCTCGCCAAGGATTGGGGAATCTCAGCCGATATTTGGAGTGTTACCAGCTGGGGCGAACTTCGCCGTGAGGGCCTGCGCACCGAGAAGCACAATATGATGAACCCAACCGGGCCACAGCAGGTGCCATACTTGACCCAGAAACTTCAGGGTGCTGCTGGACCGTTCGTTGCGGTCAGTGACTTCAGCCATGCTGTCCCAGATCTGATTCGTCAATTTGTACCGGGTGATTACCTCACCCTCGGTGCCGATGACTACGGTTTCTCAGATACCCGTGCTGCTGCTCGTCGATACTTCTTGATTGATGGCCCAAGTATCGTTGTTCGCGCGCTTCAGGGCTTGGTCAAGCAGGGTAAATTAGCTCCCGAAATCGTTGCCGAAGCTATCGCCAAGTATCGCCTCCATGATGTGACTGCCGGAACCACCGGTAGCGCTGGCGGCGAAAGCTAAGCTCCTTCACGCTGATCAAACGCTCATCGAAGAGGAAGCAGCACTGATGACAAAAACCAAGGAACAAACCCTTACTTGGTTAAAGAAGATTTCCGGCGAGCTTTCGACTGCGACCATCAAGAGACTTGAAGAGACTCTCCCCTGGTACAGCGATATGCCTCCGAGTCGACGGAGCACCGTCGGCCTCGTAGCGCAAGCGGGAATCACCTCGTTCATCCAGTGGTATGAGAATCCTGAGGCAACCCCATGGATTGCGGCGGATGTTTTTGGTGCTGCGCCCCGAGAGTTGTTACGCTCTGTGAGTTTGCAGCAAACACTACAGCTAATTCGCATAGTGGTAGAGGTTGTTGAAGAACGGCTCAAAGACGGTGGCCCGGAGCTGCACAATGCCATCCTGAATTATTCTCGCGATATTGCTTTTGGCGCAGCTGATGTCTATGCCCGCGCAGCTGAGCAACGTGGCCTCTGGGATGCCAGACTCGAAGCACTGGTTGTCGACTCGATTCTGAGCGGCGAGGCCGATGATGAACTGCCAAGCCGGATCGCTGCCCTCGGCTGGCAGGGTCGCGGCGAGGTCAGCGTTCTCGTTGGAACCAGCCCCCGTGTTGTCGACGTTGATCAGATTCGTCGCAGTTCTCGTCATATGTTTTCGGATGTGCTTATCGGTGTCCAGGGCAATCGCCTGGTTCTGGTTATTGGTCGCGCTGCCCCCACCCCGGCTGCTGAAGAAGAGCCGGAATGGCCTGAATTCATCAATATCGCTCATGAGCTTAGTAAATACTTTGGTGATGGAGCATTAGTTTTGGGCCACTCGGTACCAAACCTGATTGAGGCGTCGAAGAGTGCGAAATCAGCTCTTTCCGGTTTTGCTGTAGCCAAGTCGTGGCGAAATGCACCCCGACCAACCCATGCCGATGATTTACTCCCCGAACGAGCTTTGGCCGGTGATGCGATTGCTCGCAGCCGCCTCATTTCGAAGATTTACCAGCCGCTCAAAGAACGCCCGGGTGAACTGCTCGAAACACTCTGGTGCTATCTCGATAGCGGACGTTCACTCGAATCAACTGCTCGCGAACTTTTTGTTCACCCCAACACAGTGCGTTATCGTCTGAAGCGGATTTCCGACGTTATTGGCTGGGAAGCTACCGGTCCTCGTGAAGCTCTCATTTTGCAGGCAGCTCTCATTGTTGGTCGTATCGCTGATCCGGATGTTCCAAAAAATAAGTAACTTCAGTACGATTTAGAGGATTCGACAAGACTTTTCGCTATTAATCGTAGGATTAATACAAACGTTTTTGTCGATAATGTTGGGAGACTATACCTTGTGATTATTTTTCTTTGCCCTGGTCAGGGTTCACAAACTCCTGGATTCCTCAATCCTTGGCTTGAAGATGCTGATATCCGCACCCTCATCGAAGGGTATTCTGCCAGCAGCGGAGTTGACCTCATCACACACGGCACCAAATCTGATGCCGATACTATTCGTGACACCGCCATTGCTCAGCCACTGATTGTTTCGGCGAGTTTGGCTTCTTTTCACGCTCTTGGCAAGCTGGTCGATCTCGGCCAAATCGAGTACGGCACCGTTGGACACTCTGTCGGAGAATTTGCTGCGGCAGCGATTTCTGGGGTACTCAGTGATAATGATGCTGTTGCCCTGGTGCGAAAGCGCAGCCTGGCAATGGCCGATGCCGCAGCGCAAGAAGCCACCTCAATGGCTGCAATTCTTGGCGGTGATGAGGCACTGGTCCTTGAAAAACTGCAAGAGCACGCTATCCAAGCAGCAAACTTTAACGGTGGCGGACAGATTGTTGCTGCCGGCTCGTTAGCTGCAATAGCAGCGCTCAAAGATGACCCACCTCAGGGTAGTCGAGTGATTCCACTCCAGGTTGCCGGCGCTTTCCACACCAGTTATATGCAGCCCGCTGTGGCTCGCTTAGAAGCGGCTGCTGCACAGATCACCCCAGACGACCCCAAGGTAGCGCTTTGGACGAATCATGATGGCTCAAGGGTTAGCTCCGGTCAGGCATTTATTGACCTTCTGGTGGGCCAGATTGCTTCACCAGTGCGCTGGGACCGGAATATGGCCGCACTGGCAGAGCTACCAATAAAAGGCCTCATTGAGCTTTCACCGGCCGGCACCCTCGTCGGGCTCGCCAGAAGAGGCCTCCCGGGTGTGCCTGCGGTAGCATTGAAAACTCCAGAAGATTTAGTTAAAGCAGTGGAGATGATTCAAGCGTGAACAGTGCAGTCAAAACACTCAAGCAAAATGAGCCGCAACGTTACAGCCGTATCTACAGTTATGGTCAAGCCCGCGGCGAACTTGCAGTAAGCAATGATGAAATTGCCGGACCCATTGAATCCAGTGATGAATGGATTCGCCAGCGCACCGGTATCATCACCCGTGCCAGGGCCAGCGCAGATGTCAAAATCATTGACCTAGCGGTTGCGGCATCGCTCGATGCGATTGCAAAGGCTGGTATTGATGCCAGCCAAATCGACACCGTGATTGTCGGCACAATAAGCAATGAAGTACAGACCCCCTCTTTGGCAGCTTTACTTGCCGAAAGAATTGGTTCGAATCCGGCTGCTGCCTACGATATCTCTGCAGCCTGTGCCGGTTTTGCCTATGGTATTGCGCAAGCGGATGCCCTGGTCAAGTCAGGTACCGCACAGTATGTTCTCGTACTTGGCGCTGAAAAACTCAGTGAAATCATCGATCCGAAAGATCGGAGCATTTCTTTCCTCCTCGGAGATGGCGCCGGAGCCGCAGTTGTTGGCCCGAGTGATATTCCCGGGATTTCGCCAACTCTGTGGGGTTCTGATGGCTCCAAGTGGTCGACTATTGGCATGACCAATACTTTCCATGAGTACCGTGACAACCCAACGGAAATTCCTTGGCCAACCCTGCATCAGGATGGCCGTGTGGTGTTCCGCTGGGCCGTCTGGGAAATGGCAAAAGTTGCCAAGAAAACCCTCGAAGCTGCTGGAATTGAAGCCAAAGATTTGGCGGCCTTTATTCCGCACCAGGCAAATATGCGCATTATTGACGAGTTTGCCAAGCAATTAGAATTACCCGATTCGGTCGTTATTGCACGGGATATTGAGACAACTGGTAACACCTCCGCAGCATCCATTCCACTTGCAGCTGCACGCCTACTCGATGAGCATCCAGAACTTTCTGGAGGATTAGCTTTGCAAATCGGTTTTGGCGCAGGGCTTGTCTATGGCGCTCAAGTGGTAGTCCTCCCCTAAGATTATTAAGTTCGAAACAATAAGGAGAAACAATGGCATATTCAACTGAAGAAGTACTCAGTGGCCTCGCAGAAATCATTCACGAAGAAACCGGTATCGCACCTGACACCGTTGCAATGGAGAAGTCATTCACCGATGATCTCGACATTGACTCGATCTCACTAACCACCATTGTGGTTAACGCTGAGGAAAAGTTCGAGGTTTCGATTCCTGATGAGGAAGTTGCAAATCTGAAGACCGTTGGCGACGCAGTAACCTTCATCACCAACGCACAGTAGGCTTTTGGCGGCTGTGCTGCTTCGGGAGGGCAGCCGCCAACCACCTATTTTGTTCCCACCATGATTCACAAATTTTAAGGATTACAACATGGCAAAACGTATTGTTGTTACCGGCATCGGGGCAACTACCCC
>JBARYA010000282.1:0-28548 GCA_049647625.1 Microbacteriaceae bacterium | reverse complement strand
ATGCCGTACTTGGTATTGTCTCGAATATACTTTTCGATCTTGGTGCCAACCTCGTTCAGGTATTTCACCCGAGTGAGCGCCGCAACACCAACCCACATGGCCTCTTCAGTTGCCTCAGAGAGGGCCTCACGGGCTGCCACCAATTCTGGTCGCGAAGGATCCGGGATTACCACGCAAATTGCTGCGTCACTGTGCCAACCGCCAATAACCGCACCGCAGTCGATGGTGACCATATCACCGGGCTGAAGTGGAGTATCGTTCGGAATACCGTGAACGACTGTATCGTTTACGTTCGCACAAATGCTGTGGCGATATCCGGGAACCTGGGCAAAGTTTGGTTCGGCACCCGCATCACGGATAACCGTTTCCGCCAAAGCATTGAGCTCAAGTGTGGTCACTCCAGCACGAATCTCCTGGGCTACAGTTCGGAGTGCACGAGCATTAATTTCGCTCGGCAGAACCATAGCCCGAAGATCACTCGGGCTTTTGTAAAAAGATTTACGGCCTAATGCCACGTTCAGCCAATGCTTCCTGAATCCGAGCGAAAACCTCGTCCACTGGGCCGAGCCCGTTCACCGGAACCAGAAGGTCACGGGACGCGTACAGGCTAATCAGCGGTTCGGTCTGCGCCGCAAAAACATCTTGACGATGGCGAATAGCTTCTTCTGTATCGTCACTGCGTCCCTGCTCTAGCGCACGCTTACGCAAACGGGCAACGACCTCATCCTGATCTGCCTCAAGCTGAATGACGGCATCGAGTGGGGTGCCGTCCTCAGCCAGAATCTCTCTGAGGTAGTCTGCCTGATCAACGGTGCGAGGATAGCCATCGAGCAGGAAGCCACCGAGAGCGTCTTCCTGATGCAGGCGATCGTTCACCAATGAATTGGTCAAAGAATCTGGCACATAGTCTCCACCATCAACGATGGCCTTGACCTCGAGTCCAAGCTCGGTTTCGTTGGCAATATTCCAGCGGAAAATGTCTCCGGTAGAAATTGCTGGAATATTGAAAAACTCGGCAAGTTTCGCTGACTGAGTTCCTTTACCGGCCCCAGGAGGACCAATAATCAACAAACGTGTCACTTCAATAACCCTTCATAATGCCGCTGCTCAAGCTGAGCATCAATTTGTTTCACCGTATCCAGACCCACACCAACGATAATCAGAATCGAGGCGCCACCGAATGGGAAGTTCTGGTTCGCCTGGATCATTGCAAATGCAATCAGCGGAATCAGAGCGACCAAGCCCAGGTACAAGGCACCTGGCAGGGTGATACGGGTCAGAACATAGTCGAGGTATTCTGCGGTTGGTCTTCCGGCACGGATGCCTGGAATAAAGCCACCATACTTCTTCATATTGTCTGAAACTTCAACCGGGTTGAAGGTAATAGCTACATAGAAGTACGCGAAGCCAATAATCAGGATGAAGTAGACCACAGCATAGAAGAAGTTATCACCGCTGGTGAAGTTTGCATTGATGAAATCAACCCAGGCCGGATTATTTCCATCAGGAGCCGTGTTGAACTGTGCAATCAGAGACGGAACATAGAGCAATGAGGATGCGAAGATGATCGGGATAACACCGGCCATGTTGACCTTCATTGGGATATAGGTGTTGGTTCCGCCGTAGGTGCGTCGCCCAACAACTCGCTTCGCATACTGAACCGGAATCCGGCGCTGTGATTGCTCAACGTAGACAACAATTGCGAGGATCACAATACCGATGGCCAGAACCATGAGGAAGGTCTCAACACCGTGTGATTGCATAATCGCCAACAATGAGGTTGGGAAAGTCGCTGCAATCGAGATAAAGATAAGGAGTGACATACCGTTACCGACACCGCGTTCGGTAATGAGCTCGCCCATCCACATGATCAGGCCGGTGCCGGCGGTCATCACGATAATGATGAGCAGGATGCCGTACCAGCTATCCTCAGTGATCGGATAGCATCCTGGGAAGAGGGCGCCGCTTCGCGCCACAGTAACCAGGGTGGTTGACTGCAATACAGCCAGAGCAATGGTGAGGTACCGGGTGTACTGGGTCATCTTTGCCTGGCCGGTCTGGCCTTCTTTATGCAATTCCTCAAAGTGAGGGATGACAACCCGCAAAACCTGCGTCATAATCGACGCGGTAATATACGGCATGATACCCAGCGAGAACACTGACAACTGCATCAGTGCGCCACCGCTAAAGAGGTTAATCAGCTGGTAGAAACCTTCGGCACCGCCGAGGTTGACCAGACATTCTTGAACCGTCTGAAAATCTACAAATGGAGCCGGGATAAATGATCCGAGGCGGAAAATGATGAGAACACCCAGCGTAAACGCGATCTTACGACGAAGATCTTGGGTTCTTAATATCCTGCCAATTGCGCTAAACAAGTAGCCTCCTGTTATTGGGCGTAGCCAATGTGGTAGTGCCCCCTTCTCCTCAGCCTAATCGACATGTAGGAAAAGAGGGCACTCACAAGAACTACTGAATGGTTCCGCCAGCAGCAACAATCTTCTGTTCTGCAGAGCTGGAAACCTTATCTACGGCAATATTTAGCTTAACGCTAATGTCGCCATTTCCAAGAATCTTGACCAGTTCATTTTTACGAACTGCGCCCTTGGCTACCAGATCCGCAACGGTGACATCGCCACCCTTTGGATACAGTTCGGCCAACTTCTCGAGGTTAACAACCTGATACTCAACACGGAACGGGTTCTTGAATCCACGGAGCTTTGGAGTACGCATCACGTAGTTCACGCCGCCACCCTCGATGAATGACTTCATCTGGTAACGTGCCTTGGTTCCCTTGGTTCCACGTCCAGCGGTCTTACCCTTTGAACCTTCACCACGGCCAACGCGGGTACGATCTTTCTTCGCACCTGGTGCTGGACGCAAGTGGTGAACCTTCAGGATAGGCTCGCTCTTGGTTTCTTCAGCCTTCTTTGCAGCAGCTTTCGCTGGAGCAGCCTTGGCAGGAGCCTTCTCGGCAACTACCTTTTCAGCAGCAGGCTTTGCAGCGGCTTTCGCCGGCGCCTTCTCTGCAGCAGGCTTGGCAGCAGCCTTTGCCGGTGCTTTCGCAGCGGCTGGCTTCTCAGCAGCAGCTTTCGCCGGCGCTTTTTCTGCAGCAGGCTTCGCAGCGGCCTTGGCTGGTGCCTTGGCAGCGGCTGGCTTAGCAGCGGCTTTCGCCGGTGCCTTCTTCTCTTCTTCTTGCGCAGCCATTAATCAATCTCCTCGACCTTCACCAGGTGACGCACGGCATTAATATAGCCGCGGTTTCCCGGTGTATCTTCGCGAACAACGCTTGCACCAATACGGCGCAGACCGAGGCTTCTCAGGGTCTCACGATGGTTCGGCTTTTCACTAATTTTAGATTTAATCTGAGTAATCTTCAGCATCTTTGCCATTAGGCACCTGCCTTATCTTGGGCTGCAGCAGCCAGTGCCTCAAGCTTGAAGATCTTCTGTGGGATAACCGCAGAAGGCTCCAGGCCACGACGTGCAGCAACTGCACGAGGCTCTTCGAGCTGCTCAAGAGCAGCAACTGTTGCGTGAACGATGTTCATGGTATTCGACGATCCGAGAGACTTGCTCAAGACATCGTGGATACCGGCACACTCGAGTACGGCGCGAACTGGACCACCGGCAATAACACCGGTTCCTGGTGCAGCTGGGCGAAGAAGAACAACGCCTGCAGCTTTTTCACCCTGTACTGGATGTGGGATGGTGCTTCCAACGCGTGGAACCCGGAAGAAATTCTTCTTGGCATCTTCGACGCCCTTCTGAATTGCCAAAGGAACTTCGCGAGCCTTGCCATAGCCAACGCCAACGGTTCCGTTGCCATCGCCAACCACAACGAGTGCGGTAAAGCTAAAGCGACGTCCACCCTTGACAACCTTGGCCACGCGGTTGATGGTTACAACGCGCTCAAGGAATGGGCTCTTCTCGGTCTCGCGAGCATTGCTGCGCTCACGATTCGGGTTGCGCTCACGTGATCCACGACGAGCTTCGCGTGGTTCATCACGGAGCGACTCGGCGTTTGGCGCCACGTCTTCTGACACTTCTTGTCCCAAGTTGTTATTCTCTTCGCTCATAGTTCCAATCCGCCTTCACGAGCACCGTCAGCAATTGCTGCTACGCGACCGGCGTAACGGTTGCCGCCACGGTCGAATACTACTGCAGTGACGCCAGCCTGCTTTGCACGATCAGCGATCAATTCGCCAACCTTACGAGCCTTAGCCGACTTGTCACCATCGAATGAGCGCAGTCCCTCTTCGAAGGTTGATGCTGAAGCCAGGGTGTGACCCTTGCTATCATCTACAACCTGCACGAAAACGTGACGGCTCGAACGGGTAACGACCAAGCGTGGACGCTCAGCGGTACCAACAATCTTTTTACGCAAGCGATCGTGGCGACGGCCACGGGCTGCTGACTTCGTAGAAGCTCTACTTGCCATGGTTTACTTACCAGCCTTTCCGGCCTTGCGACGAACAACTTCGCCCGCATAGCGAATACCCTTGCCCTTATAAGGCTCAGGCTTCCGAATCTTACGAATCTTTGCAGCTTCTTCACCAACAAGTTGCTTGTCAATGCCAGAAACGCTGATCTTGGTGTTGCCCTCAACGGTCAGGGTGATACCTGCAGGAGGCTCAACAACGACTGAGTGAGAGAACCCGAGGGTCATCTCAATACCATCGCCCTTGGCAACCACACGGTAACCGGTACCAACGATCTCAAGCTTCTTGGTGTAACCCTCGGTTACACCAACGATGTTGTTGTTGATCAGGGTGCGGGTCAGGCCGTGGAGTGAACGCGACTCGCGCTCATCATCCGGGCGTGAAACCTGAACCTGGCCATCTTCAACGGTAACGGCAATCGGTGCAGCAACAGCGAGAACGAGTTCTCCCTTTGCACCCTTTACCTTGACGATATTTCCATCTATCTGGACCTCAACACCTGCTGGGATCTGGATAGGAAGTCTTCCAATTCTAGACATAGCTGTGTTTTACCAAACGTAGGCGACTACTTCTCCGCCTACACCTTTCTGCTCGGCCTCACGGTCGGTCAATAGACCGGATGAGGTGGAAAGAATAGCTACGCCGAGGCCGCCCATTACGTTGGGGAGCTCGGTTGACTTTGCGTATACGCGAAGACCAGGCTTTGAAACGCGCTTCAGTCCGGTAATCGAACGTTCGCGCTCTGGGCCATACTTCAGTACCAAAGTAAGTGTTTTACCAACTCGTGCATCTTGGATCTGCCAATCAGCAATGTAGCCTTCACGCTTCAGAATTGCAGCAATGCCGCCCTTCAGGATGCTGTGTGGCATGCTGACGGTATCGTGATGGGCCGAGTTAGCGTTTCGCAACCTGGTTAACAGGTCTGCGACCGGATCGGTCATTGTCATGTTGTTTTGTGCCTTCCTCAACAGGTTTCGTACATCTTTTACAAAGATGCAGACCTCGTTGACCAAGACCCAGACGGTTGTCTGAGCCGTTCTCTAGGGTAAGCCTAGAAAGTTTTAGTCTTTCTTGTACGGGAAACCGAGAGCTGTCAACAGCGCACGGCCTTCGTCATCAGACTTTGCGGTAGTAACCACGGTGATATCGAAACCACGAACCCGATCAATCGAGTCCTGATCAATCTCATGGAACATTGACTGCTCTGAGAGACCGAAGGTGTAGTTGCCATTACCGTCGAACTGCTTTGGTGAGAGACCACGGAAGTCGCGGATACGTGGCAGAGCCAGTGTCAGCAAACGATCGAGGAATTCCCACATCCGGTCGCCGCGCAAGGTAACGTGAGCGCCAATTTCCTGGCCTTCACGAAGCTTGAACTGAGCAATCGACTTGCGAGCCTTGGTAATGGTTGGCTTCTGTCCGGTGATAGCGGTGAGGTCGCGAACTGCACCCTCAATAACCTTGCTATCACGAGCAGCTTCACCAACACCGGTATTGACCACAATCTTGACCAAACCAGGTACCTGCATGACGTTTGCATAGTTGAACTGCTTCTGCAGCTCAGCAGCAATTTCTTCTTTGTACTTGAGCTTCAGGCGTGGCTTTGAGCCAGTCTGAACTGCTGCGGTATCAGTCATTAGAGATCCTTACCTGACTTCTTTGCGTAGCGAATACGACGTGTCTTCTTCACGCCATCTACGACGACTTCTTCGATACGGTAACCGACACGGGTTGGCTTCTTGGTCTCTGGATCAACCAGAGCCACGTTTGAAACGTGGATTGGAGCCTCAACGGTCTCAACGCCACCGGTCTTGGCTCCACGATTGTCTTGCCCAACACGGGTGTGCTTGGTGACAAAGTTGATGCCTTCGACGATAATCCGATCGGTGCCGGCGAGTACGCTCAGTACTTCGCCCTGCTTGCCACGGTCGCCGCCACGGTCCTGACGTGGACCTGAAATAACCTGTACGAGGTCACCCTTTTTGATCTTAGCCATCTGCTAAATCACCTCCGGTGCGAGTGAGATGATCTTCATGAACTTCTTTTCACGAAGCTCACGACCAACAGGACCGAAGATGCGGGTACCACGTGGGTCACCCTCGTTCTTCAAAAGCACTGCGGCGTTCTCATCAAACTTAATGTATGAACCGTCTGCGCGACGGGTCGCTTTCTTTGTGCGGACAACGACTGCCTTCACGATGTCACCCTTTTTGACGTTGCCGCCTGGGATAGCATCCTTCACGGTAGCCACGATGATGTCACCGAGTCCGGCATAACGACGGCCTGAGCCACCGAGAACACGGATAGTGAGCAACTCTTTAGCGCCGGTGTTGTCGGCCACTTTGATTCTTGACTCTTGCTGAATCACTTCATATCTCCTAAAAGAGCAGTCCGAAGACTACTTGGCCTTCTCAACAATTTCAACCAGTCGCCAGTTCTTAGTTGCACTAAGGGGACGGGTTTCGCTGATGACAACGAGATCGCCAATACCGGCCGAGTTGGTCTCATCATGCGCCTTAACCTTCGAATTACGACGAAGTACCTTGCCATACAGCGGGTGCTTCACGTGATCTTCAAGTTCAACAACAATGGTCTTGTCCATCTTGTCGCTAACAACGTAGCCACGACGGGTTTTGCGATAGCCGCGAACAACGGCTTCGGTTTCAATTTTCTTTGTCGCCATTAGTCTCAGGACTCCTTGCTTTCGCTCTGCTCGGCTTCAACAACAGGCTCTGCTGCCTTTGCCTTCTTCGATGCGGCTTTCGCAGGCTTCTCTGGAGCAGGTGCCGGAGTGGCCCGAATGCCCAGTTCACGTTCACGAAGAACGGTGTAGATGCGTGCGATATCGCGCTTTACTGCCCGAACGCGACCAGGATTGTCGAGCTGACCTGTTGCAGACTGGAAGCGGAGGTTGAAGAGTTCTTCACGTGACCGCTTCAGCTCGTCAACAAGACGGCTATCTTCGTAATTATCGAGTTCACCGATTAACAGTGCCTTAGTTCCGATCGCCATTTATGCGTCACCTTCTTCGCGCTTGATAATGCGAGCCTTAAGCGGCAATTTATGAATTGCACGGGTTAGTGCTTCGCGAGCTACTTCTTCGCTCACGCCGCTGAGTTCAAAAAGAACACGACCCGGCTTCACATTGGCGACCCACCATTCTGGTGAACCCTTACCGGAACCCATACGGGTTTCAGCTGGCTTCTTGGTGAGTGGGATGTCTGGATAAATGTTGATCCAGACCTTTCCACCACGCCGGATGTGACGAGTAATTGCGATACGAGCAGATTCAATCTGACGGTTCGTAACATATGCAGGAGTCAAAGCCTGGATGCCAAATTCGCCGAATGCAATCTCGGTACCACCGGTTGCAGCACCCTTACGGTTTGGTCGGTGCGGCTTGCGGAATTTTACTTTTCTTGGAATCAACATGATTTAGCCTTCAGCTCCTGCCGCGGCCACTGCTTCAGCCTGGGCTGGACGTGGACGACGTGAGCGGTCATTGCGCCCACGTTCAGGCTTCATTGCAGCCTGTTCACGAGCAAGTTCCTTATTGGTGAGATCGCCCTTGTAGATCCAGACCTTCACGCCAATACGACCGAAGGTGGTCTTAGCCTCATAGAAGCCATAGTCGATGTTTGCCCGCAGGGTATGCAGTGGAACGCGGCCTTCGCGATAGAACTCGCTGCGGCTCATTTCTGCACCACCCAAACGGCCTGATACCTGGATGCGAACACCCTTAGCACCGCCCCGCTGAGCTCCCTGAAGACCCTTACGCATTGCGCGGCGGAATGCCACACGAGCGCCAAGCTGTTCGGCAATGCCCTGAGCTACGAGCTGAGCATCGGCTTCAGCGTTCTTCACCTCAAGGATATTGAGCTGAATCTGCTTGCCGGTGAGCTTCTCGAGATCTGCACGCAGACGCTCTGCTTCAACACCACGACGACCAATGACGATACCTGGGCGTGCAGTATGGATATCAACACGAACACGATCGCGAGTGCGCTCGATTTCGATGCGTGATACGCCGGCACGATCAAGAGTGGTTCCCAGCATCTGACGAATCTTTACATCTTCGGTCACATAGTCTGAGTAACGCTGTCCTGGCTTGGTGCTGTCTGAGAACCAACGCGACACGTGGTCGGTGGTGATTCCCAGTCTAAAACCGTATGGATTAATTTTCTGACCCATTTATTTGGTCCTCGCCTTCTGGGCGCTGCCGGTGGCAGCATCGTCAATGGAAGGGGTTGCAAGCTGCACCGTGATGTGGCTGGTGCGCTTCAAAATCTGGTCAGCGCGTCCCTGTGCACGCGGACGGAACCGCTTCAGGGTGGTGCCCTCATCGACGAATACAGAAGCTACATAGAGATCCTGCTCATCGAGGTAGCTGCCTTCGGCGTCTGCCTTGACCTTTGCGTTTGCGATAGCTGAAGCAACCAACTTGTAGATTGGTTCGCTTGCTGCCTGTGGCGCAAACTTCAAAATTGCGAGTGCCTCAAGAGCCTGCTTACCGCGAATCAGTGCGATGACGCGGCGAGCCTTCTGAGGCGTAACGCGGATGTGTCGTACACGTGCGACTGAATCCACCATTTTTCTTTCCTCCTAACGCCGACGCTTAGCGACGACGGCCCTTCTTGTCATCCTTCACGTGTCCACGGAAGGTACGGGTTGGCGCAAACTCGCCGAGCTTGTGACCGACCATGGTTTCGGTAACAAACACAGGAATGTGCTTGCGACCGTCGTGCACTGCAATGGTGTGACCCAACATGGCTGGGATAATCATTGAGCGACGTGACCAGGTCTTGATTACGTTCTTGGTATTGGCCTCGTTCTGGACAACAACCTTCTTGAGTAGGTGGTTATCAACGAATGGGCCCTTTTTTAAACTACGTGGCATCTGTTACAACTCCTACTAACGCTTCTTCTTACCGACAGTACGACGACGAACAATGAGTTTGTCGCTTTCCTTATTTGGACGACGAGTGCGGCCTTCCTTCTGACCCCATGGGGATACTGGATGGCGACCACCACTGGTCTTGCCCTCGCCACCACCGTGAGGGTGGTCAACCGGGGTCATAACAACACCGCGAACGGTTGGGCGAACGCCCTTCCAACGCATACGTCCGGCTTTACCCCAGTTGATGTTGGACTGCTCGGCATTGCCGACCTCACCAATCGTTGCGCGGCAACGAAGATCAACGTTACGGATTTCGCCTGAAGGCAAACGAAGCTGTGCGTATGGTCCATCTTTCGCAACCAGGCGAACACCGGTGCCGGCTGAACGAGCAAGCTTTGCTCCTCCACCAGGCTTCAGTTCGATGGCGTGAATAACGGTACCAACCGGGATGTTCTTCATCGGAAGATTGTTTCCTGGCTTGATATCAGCTGCTGGACCTGACTCAACGATATCGCCCTGCTTCAGCTTCTCTGGTGCCAAGATGTAGCGCTTGGTTCCATCAAAGTAGTGCAGAAGAGCAATACGCGAGGTACGGTTCGGATCGTACTCAATATGAGCGACCTTGGCGTTTACACCGTCTTTATCATTACGACGGAAGTCGATGATACGGTACTGGCGCTTGTGGCCACCACCGATATGACGGGTGGTAATCCGGCCAGAGCTGTTACGGCCACCGGATTTGGTCAATGGGCGAAGCAGTGATTTCTCCGGAGTTGAACGGGTAATCTCCGCAAAATCGGCTACCGAGGAGCCGCGACGGCCCGGGGTAGTCGGCTTGTATTTACGAATAGACATTTTATCTTTTCCTCTTGAACCTTGCTTAGCCGACTGTCGTAAAGATGTCGATGGTGCCGGACTTCAGGGTGACGATGGCGCGCTTGGTGTTCTTGCGCTTGCCAGCACCAAACTTGGTGCGGTTGGTCTTGCCCTGACGGTTCAGGGTGTTAACCGAATCAACCTTGACCTGGAAGATTTTCTCGATTGCGAGCTTAATCTCAGTCTTGTTTGACCGTGGGTCAACAATGAAGGTGTACTTGCCTTCGTCAACCAGGTTGTAGCTCTTTTCAGAAACTACCGGAGCAATGATGATCTCGCGTGGGTCTTTATTCAGTTCAGACATCTTAGGCCTCCTCGCGCTTTACGCCATTGCCTACGAATGCTTCGTATGCCGGCTGGGTGAAGATAATATCGTCGCTTACGAGTACATCGTAGGCATTGAGCTGGTCCCAGTAGAGAACGTGTACTGCTGGAAGGTTGCGCACGCTCTTGATGCCAACAGCATCTTCACGATCAACCACAACGAGCAGGTTACGCCCCTGTGCAACAGAGCTGAGCAGGGAAGCAGCAGCCTTGGTCTGAGGAACAGTGCTCTCGGTGAGAGCTGAGATCAGGTGGATGCGTCCGGCACGAGCGCGATCACTGAGCGCGCCACGGAGGGCTGCTGCAATCATCTTCTTTGGTGTGCGCTGTGCATAGTCACGAGGTGTTGGTCCATGAACCACACCACCGCCACGGTGCTGAGGCATCCGGATTGAGCCCTGGCGAGCCCGACCGGTACCTTTTTGCTTGTGTGGCTTGCGACCTGAACCGGAAACTTCACCGCGGCCCTTGGTGCTATGAGTACCCTGACGTGCTGCTGCCAGCTGAGCCACAACAACCTGGTGGATCAGTGGAACATTTGCCTGAGCATCAAAAATTTCTGCTGGAAGTTCTACTGAGCCAGCTTTCTTGCCCTTGAGGTCAAGTACATCAACCATAACTAGGCTCCCTTCCTTGCGAATCGTACGAATACGAGTCGGCCACGAGCACCAGGTACGGCACCCTTGACGAGTAGTAGGCCACGCTCTGCATCAACTGCATGAACGCGAAGATTCTGTACGGTTACCCGCTCGCCGCCCATGCGTCCAGCCATACGAAGGCCCTTGAATACGCGTGATGGGGTGGATGAGGCACCGATAGAACCTGGCTTACGGTGGTTACGGTGCGCACCGTGTGTTGCGCTGACACCGGCGAAGTTGTGACGCTTCATAACACCGGCGAAACCCTTACCCTTGCTGGTTCCAACAACATCGACCTTCTGGCCGGCCTCGAAGATTTCGATGGTCAGCTCTTGGCCTACGGTGTAGTTGGCGGTATCTGAAGTGCGGAGTTCGGTCAGGTGACGGCGAGGAGTTACCCCTGCTTTGTCGAAGTGACCGGTTGCTGGCTTGTTTACTTTGCGTGGATCGATCTTGCCGGCAGCAATCTGCACAGCATTGTAACCATCGATCTCGAGGCTACGAATCTGAGTTACCACGTTCGGGGTAATCTCTACCACGGTGACAGGAACGAGTTTATTGTTCTCATCCCAGACCTGGGTCATCCCCAGCTTGGTGCCAAGCAAACCCCGAGTAGTCATTGTATCTTTAGACATTGTTTCCTCTAGAGCTTGATCTCGATATTGACGTCTGCAGGCAGGTCAAGACGCATCAGCGAATCAACTGCCTTTGGAGTCGGGTCAATGATGTCAATAAGACGCTTGTGGGTGCGCTTTTCAAACTGCTCCCGGCTGTCTTTGTACTTGTGTGGTGAACGAATTACCACAACAACGTTCTTTTCAGTCGGCAGTGGCACTGGACCAATAACCGTTGCACCCGCACGGGTAACCGTATCTACGATTTTGCGTGCCGAGCTGTCAATGACCTCGTGATCATACGACTTAAGTCGAATGCGGATTTTCTGTCCCGCCATTTTAGACTCACTCTCTATTTCTTTGCATCCTCATGCAAAACGGCAAAAGCTTGGCACTATTTGCTATTAGCACCACTATTTTTCTATCAACCACACTGTTTGCAAGTTTTCACTTGAAACAATTGACCTTCTCCCACCCACGCACTCGGGCGTGTCGTTTAGAATTTCTTCGAAACACACATCGAGCGTGAATGGCTAAAAGCGTTTGGGCTACGACCTGAAATCTTCATAAAAGCCTCAGATTTTCACAACCTGGGGCGGATTTTGATGAATCTTTCTTGACCTGCCTGTTCTGCTACCCGCGGCCTAACCCAAGCTTCTTTAGAACCAGAAACCCGTTATGCACTACCTGGCAGTGATTTGAGCACCCTCAAGTGCTGAAAATATCGAACTACACAAGTCTGCCACAGAAGGGGCTGGGATACAAGTTGAGCCGAAAACTTTTCTCGGATTATTCTCAAACCCTCTCACCCCACTCTTAACCCTCGCTGTTATACTGAAAGCACTCTGTAGGGGAGAGTTTTCCTGTGTCGTTGGGGCGGTGCTTTTTGATGAGGCTGAAGCAGTTCATTTGCTGATTTATGGAAGACTGGTGGAATCACATGACTAAACGCAGAATATACGGCTCCCCGAGAGTTCTGCAGCCTCATTATGTGCAAAAACGTCTCATGCACTGGCTCGACAAGGCTTGGGCTAGTGACTCACCATTGATTATTATCCGTGGGAGCGAAGGAAGCGGTAAAAGCACCCTTCTCGTGAACTGGCTCGCACACACACAACACGATGTGAGTCACAGCATCTGGCACTACCCCCGGATAAGCAAAATCACACGCGGGGGGTTTTGGATCCATCTCCTTCAAGATTTCATTGACGCTAAGGTTGTCTCGAGCGAATCCACCCTAGCTCAAAGTATATTTCAGCTCCACGCTACTCAAGGATTAGAACTTCTCGAAGAGACACTTCGGGCGCTCAATACCCTCTCAAAGCCGCTGCTGATCATTATCGATAACTATTCTCAATTGTCGAAGATTATGGATCTTAAAATTAGCGAAGATTTTTTTTGGCTTGTCCAAAGGACCAGAAATCTACGAGTGATTATTCTCACCACCGACTCTGGCTCACCTGAGTTCCTCGAACAACTCACAGCCACAGGTACCCCAGTTCTCGAGGAACAGGAACTTTTTTTCGCTGAGGAAGAAACTAAAGATTTTTGCCACAGCGTGCTCGGTCCCTCGCCTGAAATCGCTGAACATATTCATGGCACCCTGCAGGGGAATATTCGTATGACCTCAGCCGTCATTCGAGCCCTCACACGAAAAGACCCTTCACAGCGTTCAATGCATCTCGTTGAACAGTTAGTGGATGAGCAGCTCAACAATGCATTTGATACGCTAAGCAATTTTTTAGACAAAAAGAGTGAACTTCGACCCTTATACTTTCTTGCGATTGCGGAAAATCTAGATCAAGAACTCATTCATATCCTGAGTTCCGGCCTTGAAGCTCACACAGCACTCAAATTTGCTGCAGAAATCGGCATTGCATTTTGGCATAAAACAGACGCAGTAAACCTTTTCAGCTTTTTGCCCAGTATTCGTATCCGGCTGGAGGAAAAACTCGAGCGAGATTTCCCCGAGGAAGTCCATCGTCTCCGCAAGCAATACGCCCTTTGGCTCCTCGATCGCCAAAAACTTGATCAAGTCCTTGCTCAGCTTGAAAAAATTGGGGACCTTGACCTTCTAGTGCAGATTATTACCGAGCATTTTGAAACCCTCCGAACGCTATATCCAGAACTCGTGATGAGAATCATCAATACCATCTCGTATAAGGACCTCAGGCAAAACCCTGTTCTGCTTGTAGTTCTAGCATTACACAAGAATGCCAACAAGAATATCAGCATGAACCAGGTTATAGCTCTCCTCAACCTAGTCATTAGCCAACTCAGCCATAATCGGAAGAATATTAGTGATGTCCAACAAGGGTGGGTAGAACTCGCTCGTTCAGGCGCCTATGCCCTATCCGGACTATACAAACAAGCCAATCATCATGCAGACCTAGCGCTGACCCTATTCAACAGGCTAAAACTCGAGGCCGCAAGTATCAGAAATATGAATCTCTGGTCAGAGCCAATGGGCCTACTCTTGTTAATAAAACTGGTCTGTGATGAATTTGAACAGGCTGAAGTCATAGCCCGGGAACTGTACGATGCTCTTCGCACTCGTGACCCCAAAATAATTTCATATTCTCTCATTCATGCGCTATCGACACTCAGCTTTCTGCATGCAACCCGTGGCAATACCAAGGAGCTCAAAGAACTCCTAGACGAGACAAAAACTATCTCCACCGCGGTAGATTGGCAGAAGGATTATTCTTCCTGGGGAGTTTGTTACGCTGAAGCCAGCCTTGCTGTTGACCGATTTGATATTCAAGGTGCTCGTGAAGCACTCGCCCAAATGGACAAGCACTATGAGACGATTGCTACTTGGCCTGAGCTAATGACAATGAAATTGTGGACAGAGCTTGCAGCTAATAATGCATATCTGGGTTCAATCCGCATCAATGAAGAGCGGAGCAAACGCCGGAACGCACAGCAGGGTCTCAGCCCCATTTCTTCTGCAATACTTGAGTCAAAGAACGCTGACCTACTGCTAGCTGCCGGTCGTGTGGATTTGGCGCAGAAGTCGCTTGCGCGAATTCCCGCAAGTCAACTCTCCCGTCCAGAAGTATTACTGTGTCGAGCTCGGCTTCATCTTCTTACATCGGAACCCCAGCTCGCCAATTCATTGTTATCCCATGTCATTTGGGATTCCAAGACGACACTACGACAACTCGCGGAAGCATTGCTCGTACAGGCTGTGGCTGAGCATCGTCTCGGCCGGCACGCCGACGCTGTCAAGCGGTTTGAAAAATCTCTACACCTCATTCAACATCACGACCTTCGCAGCATTCTCATGATGGCTCCCCACTCAGATTTGCGCGAAATGTGGAAATCGCAATCGGAATTTCCCATCACCTTGTTGGACGGGGTCCCGGATCACTTTAGTTCCATCACAACTGCTATTGTCTTGACGAAACGAGAGTCCGAAATTTTACACGAGCTAAATTCAAAACTCAGTATTGTGGAGATCGCCAACAGAAATTTTGTCTCAAGGAACACCATCAAGGCTCAGCTGCGAAGCATCTACCGAAAACTGGGTGTGAATTCCAGAAGAGAAGCCGTTATGCTCGCCATCGAACAAAATCTTATTGAGTATTCTGCGGAATAGTCACCACTTGCGTAATGCAAGTAAAACGTTGAATCGTTGAACGACAGCAAAAAGTAAAAGGGGCCGATGCTCTCGCATCGGCCCCAAACACTTTTGGAATGACTAGAACTTAGCCAAGAACGTTGGTTACGGTTCCTGCACCTACGGTACGTCCACCCTCACGGATAGCGAAGCCGAGGCCTGCCTCCATAGCAATAGGCTGGATGAGCTCTACGGTCATGTCTACGGTATCGCCTGGCATTACCAGTTCAACACCCTCTGGGAGGGAGATGACGCCGGTAACGTCGGTGGTACGGAAGTAGAACTGTGGGCGGTAGTTGGTGACGAATGGATTGTGACGGCCACCCTCATCCTTGCTCAAGATATAAGCGGTTCCCTCGAACTTGGTGTGCGGGGTAACTGATCCTGGCTTTACTACAACCTGTCCACGCTCTACGTCTTCACGCTTGATACCGCGAAGCAGCAGACCGGTGTTGTCGCCAGCCTGAGCAACATCCACAAGCTTGTGGAAGGTCTCAATACCGGTAACGGTGGTCTTCTGAGTCGGACGGATACCAACGATTTCAACTTCAGAGTTGAGTGGAAGAGTACCGCGCTCAACCTTACCGGTAACAACAGTTCCGCGACCGGTGATGGTGAATACGTCTTCAACTGGCATCAAGAATGGCTTGTCGAGGTCACGGACTGGTTCAGGAACGAATTCGTCAACCTTCTCCATGAGATCTTCAACAGCTGCAACCCACTTGGCATCGCCTTCGAGAGCCTTGAAGCCTGATACGCGAACAACAGGAGCGTTGTCGCCATCGAAGCCCTGGCTTGAGAGAAGTTCACGAACTTCCATTTCAACCAGTTCAAGAATTTCTTCGTCTTCAACCATGTCGCACTTGTTCAACGCAACCAGCAGGTATGGAACACCAACCTGGCGGGCGAGAAGAACGTGCTCACGGGTCTGAGCCATCGGGCCGTCAGTAGCGGCTACCACGAGGATAGCGCCGTCCATCTGAGCAGCACCGGTGATCATGTTCTTGATATAGTCAGCGTGGCCTGGTGCATCAACGTGCGCATAGTGACGCTTTTCAGTCTCGTACTCAATGTGCGAGATGTTGATGGTTATACCACGAGCCTTTTCTTCAGGCGCTGAGTCTACCTGATCGTAGGCGCTGAATGACTTGTTGAGAGCTGGATATTTATCTGCGAGCACCTTGGAAATAGCCGCAGTCAAAGTCGTCTTACCGTGGTCAACGTGACCGATGGTTCCGATGTTGACGTGCGGTTTTGTCCGCTCGAACTTGGCCTTCGCCACTGTGGGTCCTCCTCAGGATCCTCAGGTAAGCATCTCAATTCGAAGGATTTCGAAAGGAGAGAACTTACGGTGTTTCTTATCTAATTTATGTTACTGGATAAAGCAGAAGCTAGGAAACCCTAGAACTACTCACCCTTTGCCTTCTGGACGATCTCTTCGGCTACAGCCTTAGGAACCTCAGAATAGGTTTCGAATGTCATCGAATACACTGCACGACCGGAGGTCTTTGACCGCAAATCACCAATATAACCGAACATTTCTGACAATGGAACCAAAGCCGTTACGACCTTGACGCCACTGGCATCTTCCATGGATTGGATCTGTCCGCGCCGTGAGTTCAAGTCGCCGATAACGTCGCCCATATATTCTTCTGGGGTACGTACTTCAACGGACATGAGTGGCTCGAGCAGAACCGGGTCTGCAAGTCGAGAAGCTTCTTTATAAGCCATCGAACCGGCAATCTTAAAGGCCATTTCTGAAGAGTCAACATCGTGATATTGACCATCAAGCAGGGTAGCCTTGACACCAACTACAGGGTAGCCTGCGAGTGTTCCCACCAGCATTGCGTCCTGGATACCGGCATCCACACTCGGAATATATTCGCGAGGGATACGTCCACCGGTAACGGCGTTTACAAACTCATAGGTCTTTTCGTCATCAGCCTCGGTAACCAAAGGCTCGATCGAAATCTGTACCTTTGCGAACTGTCCCGATCCACCGGTCTGCTTCTTGTGGGTGTAATCGTACTTGTCGACCTTGCGACGAATGGTTTCGCGGTAGGCAACCTGTGGCTTACCAACGTTTGCCTCAACCTTGAATTCACGCTTCATGCGGTCAACCAGAATGTCGAGGTGCAATTCACCCATACCTGCGATAACGGTCTGACCGGTCTCAGGGTTCTGCTCAACGCGGAAGGTTGGATCTTCTTCAGCAAGCTTCTGGATAGCAATCGAAAGCTTCTCTTGGTCAGCCTTGGTCTTTGGCTCAATCGCAACTTCAATAACCGGCTTCGGGAAGCTCATCGCTTCGAGTTCAACTGGCTTGGCGATATCGGAGAGGGTGTCACCGGTGGTGGTGTCCTTCAGACCAATCACTGCGTAGATGTGACCGGCAGTCATATTGCCAACCGGGTTCTCCTTGTTGGAGTGCATCTGGAAGATCTTACCGATACGTTCCTTGCGATCCTTGGTTGAGTTCAGTACCTGTCCACCAGATTCGATTGAACCTGAGTACACACGAACATAGGTCAAGCGACCGAAGAACGGGTGAACAGCAATCTTGAACGCAAGAGCAGCAAAAGGCTCCTTTGGATCAGGAAGACGCTCAACGATGATCTCATGGTCACGAACATCGTGAGCCTGGATAGCACCAACATCGAGTGGGTTTGGCAGGTAGGCAATAACTGCATCCAGCATTGGCTGAATACCCTTGTTCTTGAATGCGCTACCGCAGAGAACTGGATATGCCAGGCTGTTCACGGTGAGGTGACGGATGCCGGCCTTGATCTCGTCGATGCTCATCTCTTCGCCACCGAGATACTTTTCCATGAGTTCGTCGCTGGTATCAGCAACGGCTTCAATGATCTTCTCGCGGTACTCTTCGGCCTTGGCCTGAAGATCGGCTGGGATTGGCTCTACTTCGTAATCAGCACCGGTGTGTACTTCGCCACGCCAGGTCAGTGCACGCATCTCTACCAGGTCAACAACACCCTCAAAGTTGCTCTCAGCACCGATTGGGAGCTGAATTACCAGTGGGTTAGCACCAAGACGCTTGACGATGGTGTCAACGGTGAAGAAGAAATCTGCACCCATCTTGTCCATCTTGTTCACGAAGCAAATACGTGGAACAACATACTTATCAGCCTGACGCCATACGGTCTCAGACTGAGGCTCAACGCCCTCTTTACCATCGAATACCGCGACAGCACCATCAAGAACACGAAGGCTGCGCTCTACCTCAACGGTAAAGTCAACGTGGCCCGGGGTGTCAATGATGTTGATCTGGTTGCCGTCCCAATAGCAGGTGGTAGCAGCAGAGGTAATCGTGATGCCACGTTCCTGCTCCTGTGCCATCCAGTCCATGGTTGCAGCGCCATCGTGGGTTTCACCGATCTTATGGTTCACACCGGTGTAGAACAGGATGCGTTCAGTGGTGGTGGTCTTACCGGCATCGATGTGAGCCATGATGCCGATGTTACGGACCTTGTTCAGGTCGGTGAGCACGTCAAGTGCCAAGGTATCCTCCGATAAGTAGTGGTGAAAGGGGTGTTTCGTGAACGACTACCAGCGGTAGTGTGCGAAAGCCCGGTTCGATTCTGCCATCTTGTGGGTGTCTTCGCGGCGCTTTACAGCTGCTCCGAGACCGTTCGATGCATCAAGAATCTCATTGGTGAGGCGCTCAGTCATGGTCTTCTCACGACGAGCTTTTGCGTAGCTAACCAACCAACGCAGTGCGAGGGTGTTGGCACGGTGAGTCTTAACCTCAACCGGTACCTGGTAGGTCGAGCCACCAACGCGGCGTGAACGAACCTCGATGGTTGGGCGGACATTGTCCAGTGCCTTCTTCAGGATGGTTACAGCATCCTCGTTGCTCTTTGCAGCAACATTCTGGAGCGCGTTATACACGATGCTCTCAGCAAGACCTTTTTTGCCGTCGACCAAAATCTTGTTGACCAACTGGCTGACAATCTGTGCACCGTAAACTGGATCAGCTACAACGGGACGCTTCGTTATGGGGCCTTTACGTGGCATTACTTCTTCTCCATCTTGGCGCCGTAACGACTACGAGCCTGCTTGCGGTTCTTCACTGCCTGAGTATCAAGTGCGCCACGCACGATCTTGTAACGTACACCTGGAAGGTCCTTTACACGACCACCACGAACGAGCACCATTGAGTGCTCCTGGAGGTTGTGACCTTCACCCGGGATGTACGCGGTTACTTCGGTACCATTGCTGAGTTTGACACGAGCAACCTTACGCAGAGCCGAGTTCGGCTTCTTTGGGGTGGTGGTATACACGCGGGTGCATACGCCACGCTGTTGCGGGTTTGCCTTCAGGGCAGGCGCCTTGGTCTTGGTGACCTTCGGGGTGCGCCCCTTACGGACCAACTGTTGAATTGTTGGCACTAATTTCTCCTTGGTATGTATTCGTAACTATGTGTATTCGACATCATCCGAAGCTAATTCTGGCGTGTCGGAAGATCGTTATTTGCCTTGTTGGAAGAAAATAGATTCTGACCCAAGCTGTACTGGCAATCATCATCAGTGGCGTGTTCCACGGAGAATTTCTCCTCCGGCTGAGCACCACATCAAAAATTGGGCACGATAAAGCGTGCACCGAAAAATTTTAGCCTGTTTAACCCCTCTAGGTCAAATAAAGCTAGGGAACTTCTTTTTTGCGCTGCTCATAAATCACCCAAAGTTCGCACAGGATGCTGGCAACAAATCCAATCAATGCCGCTAACCAGACGAATGGGCTGAGCGCAAATTTTCCTATCCCGACAGTGAGCTGCACAAAGGATCCGGTGCTAAAGAACGACCAGATCCCTGATGCCAGCGGAATCACCAAAAAAACCGTTGCCGCGGTAGCTATCGCCCTACTCAGGATATGCAACACTTTTCCGCTTGCCTGCCAGAGCAGGAACACGAGAACTGAAGAGCCGATCATAAAGGCGCCCTGGTATGGGCCCCAGACCGGTGTTTCAATAAAGGTGATATCGAGGGCAAGGGAGAGGAAACCGAATCCAGCAACAATCATTGCCAGATACAGTGCCGAGCCAAATAAGGCGATAGATCTCCGCTTCACGTGTTAGTTTCGCGCTCCTTCAGCAGCAACTACGTTTTCGCGCTCCGCCGCAAAGGCGGCACGTTCTTTTTCGTTATTCTCTTTGAGCTTGTGTGCCCGTCCAGAAATAATTGCACCCATCCAGATCGGAATTTCACGTCCGAGAATGAAAACGATGATCGCGGTTGGGGTGAAAAGGTTATTCAGCAAGAGCTCCTGAATGGTTGGCGCTGCGCCAGACCAAACCGAGTCTTCCCACATCCGGCCGCCCAAATAGCCCAGAACTGCACCCAAACCGGTCAGGTATCCGCCGAAAATATGAACCCACCAAGAGGCGCGGTTCGCCAGCAATGCCAAAAGCACGTAGACAACGGCGAAGCCAAGCACTGCCAAGTAATAGTTTGGATAGAGCATGAAATCGACCGGGCTTGAGAGGCCGTTCGTGGCAATAAAGTAGAAAATCCCGAGCACAATTAGGGCACCGAGCAAGAATCCGGCGTAGACCAGAGAACTGAGAACTGCCATCATCGTTGCAAAGAGACGATTCGATTTGCGCTCCGGAGCGCTTGGAACCGGCTGCATATACTGTTGCGGATAATACGGTGATTGCTGACCGTATCCGGCCGGGGCACCCTGCTGAGGATACGCAACGCCATAGGCCGCTGGATGGGTCTGTGGGCTCAGTTGCGGGTACTCCTGTACCGGAGGCGCATAGCTCGTCTGGGCCTGGGCCTGGGTCTGGGCCTGCTCAAATTGTGCGGCAACCGCCTGGGCAGCTGCTGGAGCCTCACCACTGAGTGCAGCATTCACACCCTCGGTGCTCGGTGCTGCGAATGGCTCAGGTGTAATCAGGGGCTGATTGACATGACTCTGTGCCGACATTGGCTGTGGAACACTCCCACCCGTGATTTCGGTCGTTTCCTCGATGTCCGAGGAGATCGTTTCGGGCTGCACCAACGGTTCTTCGGACTCAGGGACGCCGGGCTGCTGTTTCTCAGAGTTCATTATTTGTCCTATTCGACTGTCCAGAGGAAACCCACTGTTTCTCAAGCTATGAAAATCCTATCCATTTGTGATGGGAATTTGCCCAAAAAAGAAAACCGGATGCAGTCTGGGAACACCCAAACCGCATCCGGTTCATGAATCTTTGATCAGAAGAATTAGCTGTAGTTGCCTTCGCTTGGTTCTTCGTTTTCATAGGCTGAGAGATCTACGAAGCTGAAATCATCAGCATCATAGGCACCGTCGCCGGCGAAAATCCGGCTTGGGTAGCGCTCTGCACGGGCCTCTTCTGTTGGTTCAACCTTCACGTTACGGTACTGAGCCAGGCCGGTTCCGGCTGGGATCAGGTTACCGATAATAACGTTTTCCTTGAGACCAATCAGTGGATCACTCTGGCCGGCAATAGCAGCCTCGGTGAGCACACGGGTGGTTTCCTGGAAGGATGCAGCCGAGAGCCATGAATCGGTCTTCAGCGATGCCTTGGTGATACCCAAGAGAGACTTGCGGCCTTCGGCAAACTTCTTGCCAGCCATCTGGGTCTCGCGGTTGATCTGACGGAACTTCATGCTATCAACCCAATCAGCAGGCAGCATGGTGGTGTCACCGCTGTCGATGATGAGGGTCTTGCGAAGCATCTGACGGACGATAACCTCAATGTGCTTATCGTGAATCGGAACACCCTGTGAGCGGTAAACGCCCTGGACGCCCTCAACCAGATACTTCTGAACAGCACGCTCACCCAGAATGCGGAGCACATCATGAGGATCGCGGTCACCCACGTGGTACGGGGTTCCGTGAACAACATGCTGTCCATCCTCAACGAGGAGGGTTGCACGACGGCTCACCATAATTGGCTTCGGCAGTTCCTCAACGGTCTTGTCATCAGGAACCAAAGTGATACGACGACCCTTGGTGGTGTCCTCAATCTGAATGGTTCCGTCGTACTCGGCCAATGGGGTTGCAGCCTTCGGCTTCCGCGCTTCGAAGAGCTCGGTAACACGTGGCAGACCCTGGGTAATATCGTCAGCAGAGGCCGAACCACCGGTGTGGAAGGTACGCATGGTGAGCTGGGTTCCCGGTTCACCAATTGACTGGGCTGCGATAATACCAACGGCTTCGCCAATATCAACCGGGTTACCGGTTGCCAATGAGCGGCCATAGCAGGATGCGCAAACACCAATTACTGATTCACAGGTCAGAACCGAGCGGACCTTGATGCTGTGCACCTCGGCAGCGATGAGCTGATCGATAACAACGTCACCAATCTGTCCACCAGCTTCGAGCACAACATTGCCCTTGGCATCCTTCGCTGCTTCAGACAGGGTACGAGCGTAAACCGAGTTCTCAACATTGGCGTCACGAACCAGAACACCGGCAGCATTGAGCTTGGCGATCGGGAATTCGAGACCCTTTGAGGTACCGCAATCTACTTCGCGAATAATGATGTCCTGCGCAACGTCGACCAGACGACGGGTCAGGTAACCCGAGTCAGCGGTACGAAGAGCGGTATCAGCCAGACCCTTACGGGCACCGTGGGTTGCGATAAAGTACTCGGCAACCGAAAGGCCTTCGCGGTAGCTGGAAATAATTGGACGAGGGATAACCTCACCCTTCGGGTTATTTACCAGACCACGCATACCGGCAATGTTTCGGATTTGCAGCCAGTTACCACGAGCACCCGAGGTCACCATCTGGTTGATGGTGTTATCGACCGGGAAGTTATCGCGCATCGCCTGAGCAACCTCATCGGTTGCCTTGGTCCAGATGTCGATGAGCTCTTCACGGCGCTCACGGTCAGTGGTCAAACCATTGTCGTACTGGTTCTGTGCCTTCGCAGCAAGAGACTCATACTTCGAAACGATCTCTGCCTTGTTTGGCGGGGTCAGAATATCGCTCAATGCAACGGTCGCACCGCTACGGCTTGCCCAGTGGAAACCAGCATCCTTGATCTTGTCAAGGGTCTTGGCAACAACAACCTTTGGATAGCGCTCTGCCAGATCATTGACCAATGAAGACAGGGTGTTCTTGTCTGCACGCTTGGTATAGAACGGGTAGTCCGCTGGAAGCAATTCGTTGAAGAGTGCGCGGCCAAGAGTCGTCTCCTGAACCTTGGTCTCTGGCTCGTCGCCAACCTTCTCAACCAAACCAACCAGGCGAATCTTGACCATAGCGTTCAGATCGAGGCTTCCCTGATCCTTGGCCATAATGGCTTCAGCAACGCTTGAGAACAGACGGCCCTCTCCGAGAGCGCCCTCCTTGACACCGGTCAAGTGATACAGACCGATAATCATGTCCTGGCTTGGCAGGGTCACTGGGCGACCATCGGAAGGCTTCAGGATGTTGTTTGAAGCGAGCATCAAAACGCGAGCTTCAGCCTGGGCCTCAACCGAAAGTGGCAGGTGAACAGCCATCTGGTCACCGTCGAAGTCAGCGTTGAACGCGGTACATACGAGCGGGTGCAGCTGAATAGCCTTACCTTCAATAAGCAGTGGCTCAAAAGCCTGGATGCCCAAACGGTGCAGGGTCGGTGCGCGGTTCAGCAGAACCGGACGGCCCTGAATAACCACTTCGAGAACGTCCCAAACCTGTGGGTGGCTCCGCTCAACCATGCGCTTTGCAGCCTTGATGTTCTGGGCATAACCCTTATCCATCAGACGCTTGATAACGAATGGCTTGAAGAGCTCAAGTGCCATCTGCTTTGGCAGACCACACTGGTGCAGCTCAAGCTGAGGGCCAACAACGATAACCGAACGGCCAGAGTAGTCAACGCGCTTTCCGAGAAGGTTCTGACGGAAACGACCCTGCTTACCCTTGAGCATGTCAGAGAGTGACTTCAGCGCACGGTTACCGGTACCGGTAACTGGACGACCACGACGACCGTTATCGAGCAGAGCATCGACGGCTTCCTGGAGCATCCGCTTCTCATTGTTGACAATGATTTCTGGAGCCTGGATGTCGATCATCTTACGCAAACGGTTGTTGCGGTTGATCACGCGACGGTACAGATCGTTCAGATCAGAGGTCGCAAAGCGGCCACCGTCAAGCTGAACCATTGGACGAAGCTCTGGTGGGATCACCGGAACAACATCGAGAACCATGGATGCCGGTGAAGTCTTGTTGTCAAGAAATGCCTTGACAACCTTCAGGCGCTTGGTAGCACGGCTGCGACGCTGATCGCTCTTGTTCTCGCGAATCTGCTCACGAAGGATGATCTCCTCAGCGGCCAAGTCGAAGTCGGTCAGACGACGCTTGATTGCCTCGGCGCCCATGAAGCCCTCGAAGTAGGTGCCGTAACGGTCAACCATTTCTTGGTACACATAGTCATCACCCTTGAGGTCGCCGACCTTGAGGGAACGGAAGGCATCGAGAGAATCCTGCAAACGCACGATCTCATCGTCATAGCGCTTGCGCGTCAGGGTTGCTTCCTTCTCGAAAGCATCCTTGGCACGGCGCTTTGGCTCTGACTTGGCACCATCGGCCTCAAGCTGTGCCAGCTCTTCTTCGTACTGCTGGGTGCGAGCGGCGATTTCGAAGTCGCGGCGACGCTCCAGCTCCTGTACCTCAAGATCGAGCTCCTGGGTCAGATCGGATAGATCCTCGTGACGAGCTTCTTCGTCAATCGAAGTGATCATATAGGCAGCAAAGTAAATAACCTTTTCGAGGTCTTTTGGTGCCATATCCAAGAGGTAACCCAAGCGGCTTGGAACGCCCTTGAAGTACCAAATGTGGGTAACCGGAGCAGCGAGCTCAATATGGCCCATGCGCTCACGACGTACCGAAGACTTGGTAACCTCAACACCACAGCGCTCACAAACGATGCCCTTAAAGCGCACCCGCTTGTACTTACCGCAATAGCATTCCCAATCACGAGTCGGTCCGAAGATCTGCTCGCCAAAGAGGCCGTCCTTCTCTGGTTTCAGAGTGCGGTAGTTGATGGTTTCCGGCTTCTTAACCTCACCGTATGACCAGTTACGAATATCGTCAGCAGTAGCAAGACCGATTCGAATCTGATCGAAAGTTGTTGCATCTAGCAATGTTCTCTATCTCCTAAGGAACTTGGCGCTAAAAAAGTGTGAATTAGATCTCGTCGATTGAAACGTTTTCGAAGCGAGTAGAAAGGTTAATGCCCAACTCTTCTGAGGTGCGGCTAGCCTCTTCATCGGTATCCTTCAGGCTGACTTTTTCACCATCAGCATTCAGTACCTCAACGTTCAAGCACAGCGATTGCATTTCCTTCATCAAAACCTTGAACGATTCTGGAATACCTGGTTCCTGAATATTCTCGCCCTTGACGATAGCTTCGTATGCCTTGACTCGACCCAAAACGTCATCCGACTTAATGGTGAGCAATTCCTGCAGTGCGTGTGCCGCGCCGTAGGCTTCCAGTGCCCAAACTTCCATTTCACCGAAGCGCTGTCCACCGAACTGCGCCTTACCACCGAGTGGCTGCTGGGTAATCATGGAGTATGGACCGGTTGAACGAGCGTGAATCTTCTCGTCGACCAAGTGGTGCAGCTTCAAGATGTACATGTAGCCAACAGAAACTGGTTCTGGGAATGGCTCGCCGGTACGACCGTCGAAGAGCATCGCCTTACCGGTTGACTTGACCATGCGCTCACCATCACGGTTTGGCAGGGTTGAGTCAAGCAGTCCAACAATTTCGTTCTCAGCAGCACCGTCGAATACCGGGGTAGCAACCTTGGTATTCGGGCCAGCTTCGAGAGCTTCCTTTGGCAGACGGGCAGCCCACTCAGGACTTCCATCAACCTTCCAGCCCTGCTTGGCAATCCAGCCCAGGTGGGTTTCAAGAACCTGGCCGAAGTTCATGCGGCCTGGAATACCCAGTGGGTTCAGCACGATATCAACCGGGGTACCGTCAGCCAAGAATGGCATGTCTTCAACCGGAAGAATCTTCGAAATAACACCCTTATTACCGTGGCGTCCAGCAAGCTTGTCACCCTCGGTGATCTTGCGCTTCTGAGCGATGTATACGACCACGCGCTGGTTTACACCATTGCTGAGTTCGTCATTGCCCTCTTCTGCGTCAAAGACCTGAACGTGAATAACTGTTCCGGCTTCACCGTGTGGAACCTTGAGAGAGGTATCGCGAACTTCACGACTCTTCGCACCGAATACGGCACGGAGCAAACGCTCTTCAGGAGTGAGCTCGGTCTCGCCCTTCGGGGTGACCTTACCAACGAGGATATCGCCAGGAGAAACCTCGGCACCGATGCGGATGATACCGCGCTCGTCCAGGTCCTTCAGCTGATCGCTACCAACGTTTGGCAGTTCACGGGTGATTTCTTCTTTACCAAGCTTGGTATCACGAGCATCAACATCATATTCCTCAATGTGAATAGATGAGAGGGTGTCGTTCTTGACCAGTTCCTGGCTGAGGATCATCGCATCCTCGAAGTTGTAGCCTTCCCATGGCATGAATGCTACGAGCAGGTTCTTACCCAAGGCCAATTCACCGTTATCGGTTGATGGGCCATCGGCAATAACTTCGCCGGCTTCAATCCGGTCACCGGCATTCACCAAAACGCGGTGATTGTAGCTGGTGCCCTGGTTCGAGCGCTGGAACTTGCGGAGGTAATAGGTATTGGTGCCACCCTCATCAAGCTGAACAGTCACCGAGGTGGCTGAAACTTCTTGAATAACGCCGGAACCGAGTGCGGTAATAACATCGCCAGCATCCAGTGCAGCGTAGTTCTCCATACCGGTACCAACGAGCGGGCTATCGCTGCGAAGCAATGGCACAGCCTGACGCTGCATGTTCGCACCCATCAGGGCACGGTTCGCATCGTCATGCTCGAGGAACGGAATAAGCGAGGTAGCAACCGAAACCATCTGACGTGGTGAAACGTCGATGTATTCAACGGCACTTGGCTCAACGAGCTCTACTTCACCGGTACCGTACTTACGCACGAGAACTGACTCACTGGTGAAGCGGTTCTTGTCATCAAGCTCGGCGTTTGCCTGAGCAATGATGAACTGATCTTCTTCGCTAGCGCTGAGGTACTCGATGGTGTCGGTAACGCGACCCTTCTCAACCTTGCGATACGGAGTCTCGATGAAACCGAATGGGTTGATGCGGGCGAAGGTTGCCAACGAACCAATCAGACCAATGTTCGGGCCTTCAGGGGTTTCAATCGGGCACATCCGGCCGTAGTGAGATGGGTGAACGTCACGAACTTCAACACCGGCGCGCTCACGGCTAAGACCACCAGGGCCGAGCGCGGAAAGACGACGCTTGTGGGTCAGACCAGCGAGTGGGTTGTTCTGATCCATGAACTGTGAGAGCTGGCTGGTTCCGAAGAACTCCTTCAGCGCAGCAATAACCGGACGGATATTGATCAGGGTCTGTGGAGTAATCGACTCAACATCGTGAGTACTCATGCGCTCACGAACATAGCGCTCAACACGGCTCATACCGGTGCGCAGCTGTGACTGAATCAATTCGCCAACGGCGCGGATACGACGGTTACCGAAGTGGTCGATATCGTCGATATCTACACGAAGCTCAACAGCCTTGCCGTTCTTGACACCTGGAACGTGAGTCTTGCCTTCGTAGAGAGCAATCATGTACTTGATTGCCGCAACGATATCTTCACGGGTCAGTGCGCTATCGGTCAGTGGGTTATCGAGGCCAAGCTTCTGGTTGATCTTGAAACGACCAACCTTTGCCAGGTCGAAACGCTTCGGATTGAAGTAGAAGTTGTCCAAGAGGTTACGAGCGGACTCGGTAGAAACCTGCTCGCCCGGACGGAGCTTGCGGTAGATGTCGCGGAGGGCATCTTCCTTGGTCTTGATATTGTCTTTTTCAAGAGTGTTCTCAATAACCTCGGCACCGTTGAACTCGAGACGAATTTCTTCTTCGCTCATGCCCAAGGCCTTCAAGAATA
The DNA here is from genome assembly GCA_049647625.1 of Microbacteriaceae bacterium. Lineage (GTDB taxonomy): Bacteria > Actinomycetota > Actinomycetes > Actinomycetales > Microbacteriaceae > JBARYA01. The sequence continues at coordinate 165 of JBARYA010000282.1, read as the reverse complement.
CGGTTACCGACTGGCGACGCTTACGGTCGATGCGGACACCAACCTGATCGCGCTTGTCAATTTCGAACTCAAGCCAAGCACCACGGTTTGGAATAAAGCGAGCCGAGAAGACCTCTTTATCGGTGGTAACATCCTGGCTACGGTCGAAGGTGACACCCGGTGAAC
>JBARYA010000281.1:0-1907 GCA_049647625.1 Microbacteriaceae bacterium | reverse complement strand
TCCGGATGCTGTTCCAGCGAATACTTCGAAAGATCGTCAACCCCGGCAAACACGTGCTCCGGAAGAATCGAGATTGATTGCACCAGGTCGAGTGCCCAGCCAAAGGATGGCTTCTTCGCGACAACTTTGATCTCAGTCGGTGAAATAATAATCGACTCTTGATAATTCCACGCTACGGATGAACCACTCAGCAGCTTGTCACTGACGAATCGCTCAAGGGTGAACGCGATATCGCTGGCGGTTATTGGTTCTCCATCGCTCCAGCGGAAGCGTTCATCCAGATGCAGGGTCACCAGTTTTCCATCCTGCGAGACCTCAAAATCGGTGAGCAAATGTGGAAGAAGTTCACCTTCCGGACTCAGCAAGAAGAGCTCAGGATAAAGCTCTCCGAGTACCCAATAATCACTGGTGCTGAAGCTATTGAGCGGAGTCCAATTGGTGACCTCTGTAGTGGTGCCAATCCGGAGGACGTGATCATCCGTGGCCGTTGGGGTCTCCGCGGCGCAGCCACTCACCAGCAGACTGGCCAGCACCAGGCTAGCCAGAACAGTAAATCGTTTTGTGGTAATTGCTTTCGGACCTTTTCGGGTAATTTCCTTCAATTACTTGCCTTCCTTGAGGAGACTCTATTCTACGGCTTTGGTGGCGCTTCCGGAGCCGGGAGTGGAGTATCAATGACCTGAGGCGCCATCAATTGATAAATGTGCCCATCGACGATGAAGCGACGATCAGAGGAATCGGACACAGAAATTGAAGCAATCCTCAATGCCCTATTCGAGTCTTGAAGTTCGCTGAGAAAGGCAATGAGCACATCATATTCAGCCCGAACATCGATGACGATTTGAGATTCAAAGAGGCCACCGCCCTGCTCATTCTCACTCGTCGCCTGGCCGACAACGCCATCATCGGCAACCACCATGACCGGAAGCTGTACATCGTATTCGTTAATGATGACTTCATGCTTTTTTGCCAGCTGGTCGAGATAACGGATGAACGCTTCTTGTTCGTGGTCTTGCGGGATGGAAGACTCAAAAGCGGCAATCTGCTTGCGGATTTCACTGAGATTCGACTGCTCATCCTTCAGTGATTGGATGTCCTGTCTAATCAATTGCTGGGTGAGCTGCGCATTCGAAATTTCGCTATCCCGATCCTTTGCAGCATTGAACAGTGGAAGCACCCCATAAAACCCGCCCAAGAAGAGGATGAGGAATACTGCGAATGCGCCGATAATTTTGATCAGAGAACGACTCATCGTGAACCACCCGCAATCAAATAAGCTTCGGCATCGAAATAAACCGCCAGGGTGTTTTTGTAGGGAGGATCAACGAGTTCAGCCCGATTGAACTCAAGTCGAACAAAACCGTCAATCTGACCCAGCTTCGCCAGATAATCGGCCGCATCCACAAATGCAGTGGTGTCGAGCTCAATATTGACGATTAATTGCTCTGGAAGGGAAACCTCAGAGAGGAAAACGTTTGTCGTGACCATCTCGGCGGCTTCTGGCAATGAGGCCTGTATCGATGTGAGCAGCTTTGCGTAGTCGTAGGGGGCGGGAATTGCCTCTTGAACCAAGGCAATTTCAGAGAGCTTCTTACGAGCTTCCATCACCTCGGGATAATTATTGCGCTCCGCTTCGAGTACCGAATTTTGCTGCTGCAAGCTGGCAAGTTGTTCGGCTTTTTGATTTTGGAAGAACCAGGCAGCACCGATTGCGAGCATGGCCACAACGACTGCGAGAATGACCCAGACGAACACGCTCGAGATTGCCGAACTCGTTTTGATCTTTTCAAAATGGCTCGGGGGCAAAAGGTTCAGCTTGGGAGAGCCACCAAGAACAATGCCAGATTCTTTCGATCGTTTTGTCATGCTGTGCCCCCTAACGCTAATCCAAGAGGAACTATTAGATC
>JBARYA010000280.1:0-6422 GCA_049647625.1 Microbacteriaceae bacterium | reverse complement strand
AATCAACATCGCGCACCGTGAACGAAAACGGTTTTCCTTCGGCACTATCCTCAACGGTCACTTTCAAGCTTTTTGCCTTCAATTCGAAGTGCGCCCTGGTCCCGGTCACGGTGAGCTTGAAATTGATACCGCCCCATTTCTCGGGCAATCTGGGGTCGAAACTGATCTTGCCATGATAATCGCGCATCCCGGCAAATCCGCCAACGAGCATGCTCCACACACCACCGGTGGAGGCGATATGCACCCCATCAGCACTATTGTTGTGCAGATCGGCCAGGTCGACATATACCGCGTCGTAAAAATATTTCAGTGCCAGATCGGCAAATCCCACCTCAGCGGCAATAATCGATTGCACCACGGCAGAAAGTGAAGAATCCCCGGTGGTGATGGGGTCGTAGTAGGCAAAATCTGCACGTTTCTGGGCAGCGGTGAAATGGTCGCCCTGAAGATAGAGCGCCAAGACCACATCGGCCTGTTTCAGCACCTGAAAACGGTAAATAGTCAGCGGGTGGTAGTGCAAGAGCAGTGGGCGCTTCGACTCTGGGGTATGAGCCAAATCCCACACTTCACGATCAAGGAATTGATCGTCCTGTGGGTGGATACCGAGGTGTTCAATATATGGAATCTCCATCGCCCGCGCTGCTTCGTCCCAGCGTAAAAGCTCATCGGTACCGAGCTTGAGGCGGTCCACAATCTGGGTATAGGCATCCGGATCGCTGAGCATAATATTCTGCACCGATTGCCGAGCGTAATCAAGATTAAAGCGAGCCATCACATTGGTATAGAGGTTATCGTTCACCACGGTGGTGTATTCATCTGGACCGGTAACCCCGTAGATATGGAACTTTCCATCGCCGTCTCGACGCCAGAAACCGAGGCCCATCCACATCCTGGCCGTTTCGACAACCACATCAATCGCTTCTCGTTTGAGAAAATCTTCGTCACCGGTGGCCCGCACATATTTCGCGATGGCATAACTGATATCGGCATCGATATGGTACTGCGCGGTGCCGGCAGCAAAGAACGCCGAAGCCTCGTGCCCGTCAATGGTGCGCCAGGGGAAAAGTGCCCCAACTTCATTAACTTCAAGGGCCCGACGCCGAGCGGCTGGCAGCATATTGTAGCGAAAACGCAGTGCATTCCTGGCAACGAGTGGGGTGGTGTAGCTCAGGAAAGGCAGTGAATAGATTTCGGTATCCCAAAAATAATGGCCGCTGTATCCTGATCCGGTCAGTCCCTTTGCCGGGATGCCCCAGGTCTCAGCCCGAATGGATGCCTGGGCGAGTTGGAAAAGATTCCAACGGATAGCCTGCTGCAGTTCGGGTTCGCCCAGAACAATCACATCGCTACGCTCCCAGAATTCGTCAAGCCATTCTCGCTGCTCAATGAACTGGTGTTCAATGCCCTCGTGTTCAACCCGATCGAGAGTCCGCAGGCAACGGTCGACCATCTCACGCGCCCGCACCCCACGTGAGCTGTGATAACTGACGGCTTTGCTCACCATAATAGGAACACCCTGCTTAGCCCGAACCCGGTAGACGTGTTTGGCAAAATCCATATCAATCTGCTGGGTGGTGCTCAGCTCATTTTCGGTGGTGATGTGATGATCCGCGACAATCCCGAGCGTCATCTTCGAATTAGCAATCTGGTAACTCATCGCGGTGCGATTGTCCTTTTGCCAGAAATCTCGTGGCTCGAATACTCGACCCTCGAACTCTTGAGCCTTACGCGGATCAAAGCCTAAGCCCATCGCTTTTGTTGTGGAGCCGTATTCACCCTGTCCGTCTTGACGGTTTTGAATCTGGCAGGAAATGACCACCTCGGCATCGCCATCCAAAAGTTCCACTTCAAAGGTCATTAGGGCAAGGTGCCGTTCGGTAAAGGAAACCATGCGCTTGGAATCAACCCGAACCCGCTTACCCGATGCGGTCCGCCAAATAATGCTTCGGCTCAACACCCCCTCTTGAAAATCGAGGGTGCGATCATAATATTCGAGGTCATCTTCGTCCAAGATCAACGGTTCATCGTCGACATAGAGTCGAATCGGTTTCGCATCCGGAACGTTCACAATACTTTGCCCAACTTGGGCGAGCCCGAACGCCTCCTCTGCATGTTGGATGCGCCAGGTTTCATGCAGGCCGTTGATGAAACTTCCGTGCAGATAGCTTGCTCGCCCCTCCTCATAATTTCCGCGCAAGCCGATATAGCCATTCGCAACGCTGAAGAGAGTTTCAGTACGGGCCAGGTCCTCGCTATTGAAGGCTTTCTCGCTGAGCTGCCATTCGCGGACCGGAAAACGCATCGGATCAAGATAGTTCATGAATTCTCCTTAGGAAACCGTATTCCCATGATCGGTCACAGCAGCGCCAGAGTCCTCTAGGAGCTCAGCGAGATCGTCGACAACGAGGTCGGCCCCGGCCGCCGCCAATCGCTTCGCCTGCTCAGCATCACCACGATTAACCCCGATGACCAGACCGAAATCTCCGGCTGATCCGGCCGCAACCCCGACCATTGCATCCTCAAGGACCATGGCGCGGTGTGGTTCGACCGCAAGTTCTTTCGCTGCCGCCAAGAACATATCCGGACTCGGCTTCCCATGAAGATGCCCCTTCTCAACGGCGTTGCCGTCAATAATGGTTGAAAATCGATCAAGAATTCCAGCCGAACGCAGCACATCCCGAGCGTTCTTCGAACTGGATACCACCGCCACCTTTAAGCCAGCGTCCTGCACCGCATCCAAAAACTTTTGGGAACCCGGATAGGGAAGCAAGGGATGCTGATTGAGTAGGGCGATAAAAAGCTGGTTCTTGCGATTGCCTAAACCACACACTGAGAAGCTGGTAGCCGGGTCATCAGCCTCACCCCACGGCAGAGTGATATTTCGGGATTTCATCAGGCTGGCAACGCCAGCATAGCGAGGCTTCCCATCAAGATAGCGAAAGTAATCATCCTCGGTATATGGCGCGAGGGGAACTTCCGAGCTATTTCTCGCTGAAAAAACTTCAGTAAACATCGCTGACCAGGCCTGCATATGGATATCGGCAGTAGGGGTGAGTACACCATCAAGATCAAAAAGTACGGCTTGGTATTTCGATAACTTCACCATGCCTTAACGATAGTCCGCACAGATGACCTCTGGGGAAAGTTCTTTTTCCTTTCAGCAAAGTGTCAGCACAGCCATAGCTTGGTCGAAGTTCACAGCTTCAGTCCTGCCCGTTCTCAGCTTTTCGGCACTGCCAAAGCTAAACTAGTGAACTATGGGTGACAATAACACTGATTTTTTTGCGGATGCCTTCCCTGAGGGGCCGGCCGATGAGAACCTCGTTGATGATTTCTTTTCTGCGAAAGAGTCCGAGACAAAATCGGTGAAGAAGACCCCGAAATCACCCTCTGCCAAGAAGACCCCTGCCGCTGCCAAAGCACCGCTCGGTATTGCCCGTCACGCCACCCTGAAGAAACGCAATCCTGCCGTTTCTGTTCTCAAGTTTGTCGGCGCCGCAGTGGTCGTTGCCGTTGGAAGTACTGCAGCCCTAGCCGGTCTCCTCGTCACCGATGTGGTCTCAGACCTCAAGGTGGTTGAGCTTGAAAGCAGCGTTGATATTGCATCTCTGCCTGCTATTGGCTCAATGGAGGGTGGCACCAATATCCTCATTGTTGGCTCTGACAAGCGTGAGGGCCAGAGTGGCTTCGGTGAGCTGAACGATGTCACCATGCTGGTGCATATTGCCGAAGACAAGTCCAGCGCTGTTGCAGTCAGTTTCCCCCGCGACCTGATAGTTCCGATTCCCAGCTGCCCGAACCCGAGTGGTGGGCGTCACGGGGCAATGTCAGCGCAGCCCATCAACGTGACCCTCAGCTATGGCGGGCTGCCCTGCACCGTGCTGACCGTTGAGGCCTTGACCGGACTCAGTATTCCCTATGCAGCAATGGTGACCTTTAATGGAGTCATTGCCATGTCAAACGCCATCGGCGGCGTTGAGGTCTGTGTGCAGAGCCCAATCCGCGACCGCGAATCTCGCCTATATCTCGACCCAGGAACCCACAATATCAAGGGCGCCGAAGCACTCGCCTTCCTCCGTACCCGCAAGGGTGTTGGTGATGGCAGCGATTTGAGCCGTATCGGCATGCAGCAATCATTCCTCTCCTCACTGATTCGTACCGTGAAGAGCAATGACACCCTCACCGATCTGAATAAGCTCTACGGACTTGCCACCGCCGCAACCCAGAATATGACCCTTTCGGCCAGCCTCGGCGGCTTCGACACCATGGTTTCGCTCGCCCTGACATTGAAAGAGCTGGATATGTCGAAGATTTCCTTCGTGACCTATCCGGGTTCAACCGGCAGTGTGGAACATCCGGGCAAGGTCATTCCAAACAAGTTTTTGGCGAATGAGCTCTTCCAGATGATTAAGGCCGACAAGGCCATCATTCCGGTTGCCGATAATACCGGTCAGGGAACCGTCTCCGGTGGAACCAGCGGCTCAGAGAAGCCAACCATCTCATCCGGAATTCATGGACAGACTGCGGATGCAGTCACCTGCGCCGCAGGTCGCTAGCAGTCTCTAAAGAGCTCGCCGTTAGATAATTGTCGAGAGGAAGCGCGCTGAACCACCCTGCGCGAGCGCTTCGGTGATTTCTGAGGCGTAACCGTGAATCTCTTCGGGTGCGCTGCCCATAACAGCACTCCGACCGAATTCACCAGCCCACTCCAGCATTTCTACATCGTTCCGGCCATCGCCGATTGCGTAAACCTCTTCGCGGGCAATACCGAGATCAAGACGGACCTGCTCCAGTGCGGTTGCCTTATTGACTCCATGTGGAGTGATATCCAGCCAGGCTGTCCAGCCAACAGAATAGCTCGCCTCGTGCATCCCCATCTGGGACACAATCGCAGTGAACTCCTCGGTGGTGTGTTCAGAGGAGACCAAGATGACTCTGGTTGCTGGCACGGCCAGCAGTTCTTCGAAGAGCACTTTGCGGGCTTTATCGCCACCGCGGTAGTCGAAGCCCTTGGTGAACATCAGGAAACCGTGCTCATCCTCAACAGCAAAATTGCCCTCAGGCACCAGGCTCAATAATTCCAAGAGCAGATCACGCGGATCAAAGGTTTTCACGAATGCCCGACGGTATCCGCTCTCCTCGCTCTCATCGCGTTCCAGAATAACCGCACCATTTGCACAAACAATATACTGCGGGGCGATGCCCAATTCTTTGACCACTGGCAGGGTGATGGGGCCGCCGCGGCCAGTAGCAACCATCACTTCATGCCCCGAAGCGAGGAGCCGTTGCACCTCGTCTTTTACCTCTTGTGGAATGAAACCGTCTTCGAACATAATTGTTCCGTCGATATCAAGGGCAATCAGTTTCTTCAGTGTTGTGGTCAATTGAGTATTCAACGCTACTTTCATGTTTGGGAACTGGCTGAGGGGAGTGCTCGCACTCGACTCGGCTTAGCGAATCACATCAGTGTTCAGGTATTTTTGTAAAGCTTCAGGAACTCGAACACTACCATCAGCCTGTTGGTGTGTCTCCAAGATTGCTACGAGCCAGCGAGTCGTGGCCAGCGTTCCGTTCAGGGTAGCAACCGGCGCAGTCTTGCCATTTTCGGTGCGAGAACGCACGTTCAGACGGCGGGCCTGATAGCTGGTGCAATTCGAGCTTGAGGTCAGTTCACGGAACGTCTCCTGGCTTGGAATCCAGGCTTCACAATCAAATTTGCGTGAAGCAGAGGAGCCAAGGTCACCGGCGGCAACATCAATAACCCGATAGTGCAGCTCACAGGCCTTGAGCATACCCTCTTGCCATTGCAGGAGGAGCGCGTGCTCTGCCTCGGCCTGCTCAGGCTGGACATAGCTAAACATCTCGAGCTTATTGAACTGGTGAACCCGCAGAATACCGCGGGTATCTTTACCATGAGATCCGGCTTCACGGCGGTAGCAGGTTGACCAACCGGCATAGCGCATCGGGGTGCTCGGGTCGATAATCTCATTGGCGTGATAGCCGGCAAGGGCCACCTCGCTGGTACCGGTGAGGTACAGATCATCGGCCGGAAGATAGTAAATCTCATCGGAATGTTCACCCAAGAATCCGGTTCCAGCCATAACTTCTGGTTTCACCAGGGTTGGGGTGATCATCGGGGTAAAGTCCAAAGCAATTGCTTTATCGAGGGCGAGGTTCATCAACGCCAGCTCGAGCCTGGCTCCCCAACCTTTGAGGTAATAGAATCTGGAGCCCGAAACCTTAGCACCGCGAGCCAGGTCGATGAGGTCGAGATCTTCGCCAAGAGCGACATGGTCTTTGACTTCGAAATCAAAGGCCGGTTTAACGCCTTCAGTGCGCAAGAGGGCAAAGTCTTCTTCGCCGCCGGAGGGCACATCCGGATGCACAATATTTTCGATCTTGCCCAAGAGTCGAGTGTATTC
>JBARYA010000279.1:0-1978 GCA_049647625.1 Microbacteriaceae bacterium | reverse complement strand
CCTTGGCGGGATGTGGTTGCGCTGCACCGTCGGCTTGCCTATGTTCCCGGAGACGTTTCACTCTGGCCAGGTATGACCGGTGGCGAGGCTATTGATTTGCTCGGCAAGCTTCGAGGCGGGCTCAACGAAAGTTACCGAGCTGAACTTCTTGAACGCTTTGAGCTTGATCCAACAAAGCGTGGTCGGCAATATTCAAAAGGCAATCGTCAAAAGGTGGCAATTGTTGCCGCTCTCGCCTCTGACGTGGAGTTGTTAATCCTTGATGAACCCACCAGCGGTCTTGATCCCTTGATGGAAAATGTTTTCCAAGAGGTGATCGGTGAGGCCAAGCAGCGCGGTGTCTCGGTGTTACTCTCCAGCCATATTATGTCTGAGGTTGAGACCCTGGCTGATCGGCTGAGCATCATTCGGGAGGGTCGAATTGTTGAGAGTGGCACTATTGCCGATTTGCGTGGGCACACACAGACTTCCCTGCATGCGACTTTGCGGCAGATTCCTGAGCTGAAGGAAATAGAAATTCTGCACGATATTCAGCTTGATGGGAATCGATTGCGCGGCACCGTGGATTCCCAAAGAATTGGTGAGGCGATGAGTCTTCTTGGAAACTTCGGCATTGAGGCCTTGACGGTTGAACCGCCCTCATTGGGGAGTCTCTTCCTGAAATTGTATGAGAGTGATACAGAAAAAGCTGCGGGCTAATGACTAACTCTCTCGTCGGAACGCCACCTCTGCTCAAAGCGACAATGGAGCATGAGGGGCGCAGTTTTGCCCCCTGGGTAGCCATTGTCACAGCGCTTTCGGTATCTTCAGTTCTGATATATCCTTGGATTTTTCCCACCCTGGCTGATCGCACCGGACTTGCGACCGCTATCGGTTCGAATCCTGCCGTGGGTCTTGTTTTTGGTCCGGCATTTGACCTATCTACCACCGATGGATTCAATGCCTGGCGAAGTCTGGCAATTGGCGGTTTCTTGGCAGCCCTGGGCGCAATTTTTGCAGTGACCCGAGCAAGCCGCGCCCAAGAAGACTCCGGTCAGGCTGAGCTTCTTGCTTCGGGTGTTATGGGGCGGGGTACCCGTCTCTTTGCGGCGGTAGCACTGGCGCTGATCGGTTCACTCCTGATCGGTGTTGTTTCATCGGTACTCACTGCCTTGTGCGGGGGAGGCTGGGAGGAGTCGCTTCTGCTCGGTGCCACCTTCACGGCAACTGGCTGGATGTTTGCTGCTATTGCCGCCATCACGGCACAGATTGGCTCCGAGGCTCGCACCTCGAATTCGATTGCTGTAGCGGTTCTCGGCACACTCTTTGTGCTTCGCGGTTTTTCTTATTCGGTGTCTGCACCGGAGTGGACTATTTGGGTTAACCCATTGGGCTGGATGACTGAAACACACCCGGCGAGCGGAAACCATTGGTGGCCGCTGCTCCTAGCTTTGACGCTGACCATTGTGTTGCTCGTGGTGGCATTTGTTCTACAATCTCGCCGCGATTTTGCCCAGGGTGCGATCAGTCCACCTCCGGGTAAGAGTCGAGGAAAGATACGGTCAAGCTGGGGGCTGGTTCTTCGAATCAATCGAGGACCATTACTGAGCTGGGCTATCGCATTCTTAGGTTTAGGGTTGGTGTTCGGATATTTTGCCACAGCAATCAACGATATTCTGGGTTCTGATAGTGCCGTAAAACAGTTTCTCGCAGCCGGTGCGACCACCTCCGGCGCATTGATTTCAGCGTTTTTGGTGATGATTCTGAACCTCTTGGGCATCATCTCCTCAATTTCTGGTGTGCAAATCATGATCAAGATGCGGGGCGAAGAAATAGAAGATCGGGTTGAACCAGTTCTCGCCGGATCTATTGCTCGTTCACGGTGTTTTGCAGGCAATGTGTTGTTGGCTTTTGTGGCGCCGGCGATCTACCTGCTCATTGCTGGAACGGTAATTGCCGCTCTGGCCTCAACTGCTGATATTGGCGTAGAGTTCAACGA
>JBARYA010000278.1:0-4745 GCA_049647625.1 Microbacteriaceae bacterium | reverse complement strand
TTCTTTGGGCATAACGTCAACAATTATCGTAGGCACCTAAAAATCTCCGTACATAGAAAGGTTCGCGCGATCGCGGGTTTACCCTGATAGTCTACCCGACCCCAAGCTGAATTTTGTTGGCCCAGGGGTCAAGTAATGAGAGGGTTTTCCCATCAAATTCGCTGACCACGCCGTGGTGATTGAGGCGTTCATTGCTGGCGATAACCTCGTCCAGGCTGGGGACGAGGATATTGAGCTGCCCAAGACCTAGGGCTGGCGAGCGTAATCCTGCCCCCTGACTATTCCAGGTGTTCATGCCAATGTGGTGGTGGTATCCGCCTGCGGAGACAAAAAGTGCTTGTTTGCCATAGAGCAATTGCAGTTCAAAGCCGAGTTTCTCGGTATAAAAATCGAGTGCTTCTGGGATGGTGCCCACCTGTAAGTGAACGTGACCGACCTTCGCTGCGCTCGCGAGTGGGGCTGCCGCGAGGCTTTCATTAAGATGAGTTTTCAGGAAAAGGTTCGGGTCGAGGTATGCCGTGGTCATCTTGTCGGTGAGGTTTTGCCACTTTTCCCGAGGGAAGTCCCAATAGAGCTCAACACCGTTGCCCTCCGGGTCATCAAAATAGAAGGCGAGTGAAACAAAGTGATCGCTTGAGCCGGTGAACAGGTTCGGATATTTTGTGGCTATCGAATAGACGGAAGAGGCCAGGGCTTCCTCGGTGTCAAAGAGAATTGCTGTATGAAAGAGCCCCGCTGAGCCCTGGGCTGCTCTCGCCAGTTCTTTGCGTTGTTCGAGAATCAGGATTGGTATTGATCCTCGACCGAGCACGACCGTTCCGGTGGTATCTCTAAGGACCTCGAGACCGACCCCTTGTTGGTAGAACGCCCGAACGCGCTCCAAATTCTCAACGAAAAGGGTAACTGCACCCATTTCGGTGCCCGCTGCCAGGAGCTCTGTCTGTGCCATTGATTCTGTTCCTTGAAGTTTGTGCTTGCTGTTCACAGACTATAAACACACCATTCGTACGTTTTATTCCAGCCCGCAGAGGCTTGGAGGGGCAGTACGTTTTTCTGGAAAGGGTTTGTGACGATTGGCTCCCAAGGCCATAATCTAGTTGGTTATGGAGATGGTCCCCACGGATGAGCGAGCCAGATCAAGAGCCAGCCCGCTGGCGAGTAGCCCAATACCGACCAGTCTGATTGCGGAAATATCGTAGCGTCCTGTACTAAATGGAGTGCTTGTTGGGCCCGCTAGGCCGGCTGCCCATCCGGGTAGAGCTCCTGGAGGTGAACTGGTATCGGCAGGCGCTGGAGCGTTTTGAGCATTCACCATAAGTGAGAGGACCGCATCCTCGCCAAAGAGGGAATCAAGGGTGAGGCTGAGCAATTGCACGATCGAATTCATGATTCCGCCAGCTCCGAGGAGTTGGGTGCTGAGGTCTTGGATTGCGGAGGCGCTAATAGTTCCGAGGAGTGTGGTGACTAGAGAGAGAATATTATTCTGCAGGAGTACGAGTACTGTTCCGAGGGTTGTGTTGATGAGTAATGCTGCAGCGACGCATAGTGCAGCGCTGGTGTTCGGATCGTTATCGCAGCTGCTGGTGTTGAGTGATATTGAAACGGGGGTTGTGGAGGCGGTATTAATATTTATATCGAGAGCTCCGGCATTAACCACAACTTTCGGACCAACGAGAGGAATGAGCTGTACTTCGACAGAAATCGGCACAGAAACCGTTCCACTTATTGTAGCCACCTGGTATGCGGCCTTCATGAGGGTGTCAATTGTATTGGCCAGCCCGGTAAGGGCAATGTTCATCTCTGAGAAAAGGTGCGCCAGTGCAGCCTCATTGATCAGTAGTTGAGTATTGGCATTGTGCCCGTTGAGCCCAACGCTGTTTTCATAGTCAGGCCCGAGCAATTTTTCAAGATCGACACGGATTGTCCCCGCCGAAAGGTTAATCCAAGCGAGATCATTTCCGACCACAATTTCATTCAGCAGAAGTTGGGTGACCGGAGTGATGTTTACTCCCACAGTGAGGCTAGCTGAGGGTGTTCCCAAACTCAGTACAGGAAGAGCGCCGAGTGTGCTGAGCAATAAGCTCACTAGGCTGCCACTGCCTGAAGCGCCGACTTGCACATTCAGTTGTGCCTGAATGCCACTTACCGTGTTGCCTACTGCTGTGCTGATCTGTCCCAAGAGGGGTGATTCTAGGAGTGCATTGAGTCCGGCGACCCGATAATCACGCTCGAGATTCTGGTAGATATTATTCTGCCAATTTGCATTGCATCCATCGATTTCTGCGTAGCTTGCCACAGCACCAATCTCGAGCGAAACATCTGCTAAACCAGATACCAGGGTTGCACTTGCATTGCCAGTGAGTGAGCGGAGGAGCCCGGAGAGGCTCAGGGTAGCAAATCCGGGAGGCTCGGTATCGGGGGAATCAATTGCCAGAGAAATGCCGCCATTGTTAGTGATCAAGCCCGCTCCGGCGCGAGCATCACCGTTTGGTGAGGCCATCGCATACTGACCGTAGATACCTACCAGAGTCGTGAGGTTAAGCCGCAAGATTTGGCTTAATTCAACCCCGATTGCTCCAGCGAGTACATCAACTCGAAGCGGTTCAGCGTAGCCATATGGGGAGTCCCCGCTCTGTATGGCGCTGCTTGGAGTGAATGTTGTGCTTGAGGAATCGCTAGTGACACGAACACCGTTAACACTGGCGAGAGTGTCAAGGTTGAGACTGAGCAGGGTTCCCCCGAGCATCTTCGACCAAGATGTTGAGTCTGCCGTATCTAAGGCGACGCAATTGAGGGTTTCGGTACTGCCATAAACATATTCTGAGTCCTGCCACGAAGCGAGGGTGGTTGAGCTGCCCTGCACGGTAACAGTGAGAAGGGCAAGTGCGCTGAGGCTCATCAGTCCAATTGTTTTACGCATGATCACGCCTTACGAACTTTGCTTGCCGTGGCAAGGGTGGTGCCGATGAGCAGGAGAGCTATTGCAACGAATATTAGGGTGAGACTTCCTTGGCCAGTATCCGGCAGCGTCGGCTCATCGGGGCCACCAATCATGAAGCCAAGACCAATTTGTGCTGTCTTGTTTTCAACATCAGCGCTTGTGGGAATCGTCAATTCGACCAGAATGCTCTGTGGCTGCCCGGTGTAGAGCGTTTGGAGAGACCAGATGCCACTCTGTGTTTGATCCGCTATGAGCGCGAACTCCGTCACTGGGATAACATTCTGTAGGGTCCCATTGCAGGTGTAAAAGGGTGGCAGCAAGAGGAGGGTCTCGTCACAAGACTGCACTTCGATGAGAAGCCCCTCATCTTCAATGATTTCACCTAAGCCTCGAAGCTCAAGGTTCAGGGTTCCTGAGGTGGGCCCTTCTAAGCGTATTTGTATCGCCCAGGAGATGGTTTCTCCAGGCAACACCGGCCATTGGTTGAGCGCATTGTCTGTTGCGAGACGAAGAGCTCCCGGTTGGCCATTCTCTGGTGCGTCATACCAGACGGCTTGTGCAGCCGGTGAGTTGAGAGCGAGCATGAGCAATCCACTCAGGATTCCTATCACCACGCTCTGCTGATGCCTGATATTCGGTGCATTCATTCGTGCAATGGTTTCGGGGTTCATTACTCTTCCTTAGTTGAGAGAGTTGTAGCTTGGGGCCAGAAAGCGAAGGTGATTAGTGCTCCTGACACCAGGGTGAGTACTGCTATGGCGATCGGGGTCTGGATTTGGAGCAGAATATTCCCCGCGGATGGTGCAGAGAGGATAACTTTCCCTGCGCGTTCGATTTGATAAGGAACCGGATCTGGATTTGTGTTGTCGTCCCCTTTGAGAATCAACTCGCGAATATTCGTATCAGTCCCTACTTCTGAGATTGAAACGATTCGGTGAGTCACGGGTAAGACGTTCTCTCCGCGTTGGACGGTGATGATATCGCCAACACTGAGGTCTTTTGCCTTGGTAGGAAGGATGATTGCTGCGCCGCCCTGCGGAATGGTTGGAGCCATTGAGCCGGTTTTGAAAATCACTATTGATGCTCCGGTGAGTAGTGAAAATACAAACCACAGCAGCGCGAGTGATCCCAATATGCCCATGAGCCAGAGAATTCCTGAGCTTATAGTTTTTGAGATTGTGCTCGATGAACTCGGGGACTTGGCCCTTTGTTCAATGACGGACACAGCAATCGTCCTGTGCTAGTCGATGACTAGTTCGATACCGAGATGAACTCCCAGGCAGGTGCTATCGTGCGCCCTTGAAGGGTGTCCGGTGCATTTGATGGGAGCGAAAGCTCGAAGCAGTAGTACTGGGTTGAGCCTGATGCGGCTGCGAGCACGCGTCCTGCGCCGCTTTCGAGTGCAACACCGAGTTTTCCGACCGCAAAGGGGGTCAGGGTTGTGAATGCGGTCGCGTCACAGGTGAATGCGGTGTTGCTGGTAACTACGCGCTGGTCAATTGCAGCCCAGAGCAGCCCACCCGTGTCATTTTGAGTAATAGGTGCGGCCGCAGCAACAGCAGCTTGCAACTTTGCTGTTCCAGCGATCGAAGTGGAGGTGGTTTGCAATGCGACCGGAGCGAAGATCTTGTCTCCAGGGGTCATGACCAGCGAGCCGGCACTAAAAAGGAGTGGATCTCCCGGGTTGGTTTCTTTGTCTGTCCAAGCGAGAGGATCGGTTGTCAGTGTGGTGTTTTGATTTACTTCGAATGTTGATGTTCCCACATTGGCGTTTCCATTGAGACCGCCCCAGACCCATTCTGAG
>JBARYA010000277.1:0-8823 GCA_049647625.1 Microbacteriaceae bacterium | reverse complement strand
TCGGCAAGCTTCCCGCTGGGGTGACCCTTGCCGACATAGCTCGTCTCCAGGGAAACGTAGCGGAACGAGATCTCTGGACGGAGCTTCTCAACATTCAGCAGGTGGACTGTCCTGACACGCTAGATATCAAATTCAAGAAGCCAAACGGGAGCGAATACGTACCGATTGAAAACCTTTCACATGGTCAGAAATGCACAGCGATTCTTGTCATCCTGCTTGCAGATGGCGACACTCCCGTCCTGATAGACCAACCAGAGGACGCCCTCCACGCGCCTTGGATCGAGGATTACTTGGTGGACAGACTTCGCGAACTT
The DNA here is from genome assembly GCA_049647625.1 of Microbacteriaceae bacterium. Classification (GTDB taxonomy): domain Bacteria; phylum Actinomycetota; class Actinomycetes; order Actinomycetales; family Microbacteriaceae; genus JBARYA01. The sequence continues at coordinate 8,509 of JBARYA010000277.1, read as the reverse complement.
CGGGGATCACGCCAATATATTTTTGCAACTCGGAGTTCAGGACTTGTTGTAAGTGCAGATTCTGAACAAATAATTACTATGCGCGCAACTGCTGACCGGGGAGAAGTCGAGGCGAGTGGTTCGCTCGAACGCCACGACCTTAACAAGCTGGCGCTGCATCACTTAGAAGGCGGTAAAGTGCCCTTCGGTCGGCGTGCGAGGAAGCTTGGTTCATCAATTGGGGGGTAATTCTTGTCTATTGCGTTAGCTCACGTGGTGAGATGACCTTGCAGCCTGTGCCAGAAGACTACCTGTATGACTACCAAGCTATCTGCTGGTGGTGCGGTGATGAAGCTAACAGTCGAGAACACAAGTGGAAGAAGTCCGAGCTAAGGGCAATGTACGGACCTGCTGGCTCCAAATCCTACCCTTTGCTGTGGGTGGATGAGGATGGAAAGTCAAAGACTGTCCAGGGACCAAACTCAGACCTCTTAAAGTTTGAGAGGTCGCTCTGCCAGAACTGTAACAACGCTAAGAGCCAGAAAATCGACCTAGCTTACGACCATTGGATTCAGTATCTGAGGACGAACTACGAGAAGATCATCGAGTCTCGAATTGTAGATTTGCACGAGGTGGCCAGTGGGAAAGGAGACGAATTCCGACTAGAATTAGCGAGATATTTCGCCAAACATATTGGATGTCGAGTTGCCGATAAGGCAGGCAAGGTGCCTGCAAGCCTCATCGGATTCTTGAATGGCGAATCCGAGAGCTCTGCCTTCGCGTGGTCAGAGTTATGCGTTAGTAGTTCGGCACTTGCCAATCACGGAGTAACGAGGCATAGCCTCGGATTGCATAGCACAATCGCTAACTACTCTACCGAGCAGAGGGCTCTATCTTCGCTCAAGGGAGCACTCTCGCATGGGGCACTTCAACTGGTTTGGGATATCAACCTTGACCCGGGCCGTGTGGACAACGGAGGCGGGATTCTTATGCAAAGAATTTACCGGCTTCGCAAAATAGGCGATGATCTATATAGGCACCGTTTTGACACCTACTAATACCTAAATCTACTTGCGACGGGGGTGTAATCTCACCGGGTCGCAACTACAGTTCGAAATTGCGACCGAAATTTTGTCCATTGGGGGATGCAGATGCTTCCAAGCAAGAAGGTAAACTTGCTCCGTACTTGCAGGCATATTCATTGGCAATTATCGGATCTAGTCATACAGATAAATATAAATACTCTTTTATCACCAGAGGGCCAATATCTATAATCTGGATTGGTAGGCTGGGGTCAACTGTGGTGAATAGTGCGAGGTGATATAGGGGCGACATGCCAGTTGCGGTGCAGAATTTCATTGCATTTTCAATCATTGCTCTCATTGCTTTGTTCATTGTCTGGATAAGACGTAAGCGAGCTCGGAAGAGCAATAACAATACTGCTCCAAAGACCAAATTATTCGCTCGACAACCCACTTGAAACTGAACTCGATCAGCTACGAAATTTCACAGCTCTCATAACATTCCACCGAACAAGATACTTCGACCGCAATCAAGCTGATGCAGTGTACAGGCAGGCGATAGAGTTGAAAGCTGCGCTTCGAGGGGTCAATACTCGGCATCCTGAAGTTGCAGAATTTTATCGGGTTGCGGGCCGATTCTATGAACTTGTTAGTCAGTGGAACGACGAGTTTATTGCTGTAGAGAAGCAGCTCAGAGCAGAGTTCTTTGCTGACATCAGCGGCAAGAGTCTTGACGATCAGCAACAAGAAGCGGTCATCAGCGATGAGGTGAATGCCCTGGTTTTGGCCGGTGCGGGCAGTGGGAAAACACTGACCATTACCGCCAAGGTCAAATACCTGGTTGAAGTGTTGGGCGTCGATCCAAAGAAAATATTACTACTTGCTTTCAACAAGAAGGCTGCCGCCGAAATGACGGAGCGCATCCAACAGCTCGGGGTGTCCACCGAGGCCTATACCTTCCATAAGTTCGGTATAGATGCCGTGACGAGGTGGCTTGGGCATCGTCCGGATGTTGCTGATGACGACTTCTTGCGAGAGTACATCCGAAAATATCTGGGACAAGAAATTATCAAGAATCCGCAGGCTGTGCACGACATCCTGAACTTTATTGGGCTCTATCTTGCCAATGCTTCGGTTGAAGAGGAGTATGCCAACCTCGGGGAATATATTGAACACAATCGGCACCACAACCTTGAAACCCTGAAGACCACGATCGAGATGGTGGGAGAGGAGCGTGGAAAGGATTATTGGACGCTCAAAGGGTATGAGCGGGTCAAAAGTGTCCAAGAGGTGATGATCGCCAACTACCTCTACCTCAATGGCATCGCCTATGAGTATGAGGCGAGCTATCCTCACGAGACCGGAGACCCGTACCGCAAACAGTACCGACCCGACTTTTACCTGCCTGAATACGACATTTACCTCGAGCATTTTGGTGTCGATGAGCAGGGTAAAGCGCCCTGGCTGCCCGAGGTCGAGGCAGAGAAATATCTGGAGGGGATGCAGTGGAAGCGTGCGCTCCATGCCGAACATGGCACCACCCTGATTGAGACCTATTCGCACAATTTCAAGGGCGAGAATTTCTACGACAAACTCGAGGCTGTCTTGGCGGCGGTTGGGGTACACCCTGGCGAGGCCGACTACGAGTTGATGTATCGACGGATGCAGCGCTCGCAGGGCGAGGAGAAAATCTTCGCGGAGTTCATGAAACTCTTGACCACATTTCTGACCCTGTTCAAGTCACAGGGTGAGGATTCGGTTGCAGGATTTATTGAGAGTTTTTCGGGTCGGCATGGGGCTCGCTTGTTGTTTCGTGAGCAACTCTTCTTGCGGGTGTTCGAGCCCTTCTTTGAGGGGTATCAAGAGGCACTTCGTGAAGACGGAGCCATCGATTTTTCTGACATGATCAATCTGGCCACATCCATCATTAAGCAGGGTGATGGCACAGTCAGCGGCAAAGGTGCCTCTATCGATTACGACTATGTGATTATCGATGAGTACCAGGATATGTCGATGGCTCGGTATCGGCTGATTCGGAGCGTGCTGGATGCAACCTCCGCCAAGCTGTTTTGTGTCGGCGATGATTGGCAGTCGATTTATCGCTTTACCGGTGCGGATATTTCGCTCTCTTCACAGTTCAGTGCATATTACGGTTTCCACAAGTTGATGAAAATTGAGAAGACTTACCGCTATTCACAGGAGCTCATCAGTGTTGCAGAAAGCTTCATTTTGCAGAATCCGAATCAGCTGCAAAAGCAGATGGTTTCGGCTAAGTCTCTGGCCCAGCCGGTGCTGGTCGTGCGCACCGAGACCGAGCAATTAGACGCGCTGGAGGCCAGCATTGCACACCTCGTTGCTGATTTTGGTGACGAATTCGAGTTGGCGATTTTGGGGCGGAACACATTTGAATTGGACCGAGTCATCAACGCCGATACGTTGAGGTCGAAAAGTAAGTGGCGTGCTACTTTCCCCAAACATGGCGAAGCTCAATCAAACAAAATGTTACGGTTTAGCGACTATCCGAAACTCACCATTTGGTTCAGTACGGTGCATGGTGCCAAGGGGCTTGAAGCTCAGAACGCGATCGTGCTGAACGCCCGAAATCACAAGATCGGTTTTCCGAACCAGATTGCTGATGACCCCATCCTGCGGCTGGTGCTCTCGGGGAATGATGCGCATCCGTATGCCGAAGAGCGACGCCTCTTTTATGTTGCGCTTACCCGTACACAGAACCGGGTGATTATATTGACACCGGATGAGAGTCCATCAATCTTTGCCACCGAGATCGAGGGTTATCTCAATGTGCTGAGTACGCAGCTCACCGAGTTCAACTCCCTCACCGAGCTGCCACTGTGCCCGAGGTGCGTTCGTGGGCATCTGCTGCGGCGGAGAAGCGGCGAGAGGGGCAAAGAGTTCGTAGCGTGCACCAATTATCCGCACTGTGATTTCAGCGTGAACGACACGTCAATCTTGCACAATCCACGAAAGTGTGAGCGCTGTGGCACTGGCTTTATGGTGCGGCGTAAGGGCGGTCGAGATGGTTCAGTTTTCTTGGGGTGTACGAATTATCCGCATTGCCGGCAGACGGTGAATATTGTTCGTTAGAAGAGACATGGATTATCCACAACAGCATTCAATCTGCATTATGTCGGTAGTATTTGATACTCTGAACGCATGCGAGAGATTGTTCAACTAAACTCGAAGATCGCGATGCCGCGATATTCTCAGGCTGATGCTGCGGGTATCCTTCGCATACCTCGAGCAACAATTAGCCGTTGGGTTTCTGGATATCAGACCTCCGCTAGTAGCACGCAGAAACCGCTTGTTTCCGTGAGCGATCGCCAAAGCTATCGTCTTTCTTTCGCAAATCTCACCGAAATCTATGTCATCGATGCTTTCCGGAAGCACGGCTTATCCATGCACAAAATTCGTGAGACCGTTGAGGTGCTGAAGAGGGATATTGGGATTGAACATGCTCTGGCCGCCCAAAGCCTTATGACGGATGGGGTCGAAATTCTTTATAAGCTGCCAGATTCCAAAGAGTTGAGTCTTGTGGTCGTGAGGAATGGCCAGGCGGTATTTACCACTGTTGTTGAACAATTTCTCAAGAATATTGACTACAACGAGGGATTTGCCGAGCAGCTTAATCTCAGTACCGGTCTTATCGTTAACCCGGACATCAATTTTGGTCAAGCAACAATTCCGAAGTATGGCATTCGAATCGCGGATGTGATGGGTCGTGTCCATGCCGGTGAAAGTCTCGAAGAGGTATCCTACGACTTTGAGATCCCAGAGGATGAATTATCTAAGGTCCTACTCGCGGCGGCTTAATCTTCCCAGCAGCAAACCTCATATGAATCTTGATTACCTCGTGGCATGGAGGCAATTATTGTTTGCTTATCAGCTGGTTGATAAAAGCTAGGCGCCTTTCACTGCTTTGAGTGGAGATGTTCGAGTGCGGAATCGAAAGGTGACGGACAAGTAAACCAAAATCTTGATTACCCCAACGAGTTTTCAAATCTTCGTAACGTGCTTGAGCTAGTTGTTTTTGGGTATCAGCAGCGAGTACCCGAATTGCCGCGAGATTCAGATCAAAACCGGTGGCTTCCAAAATTTTTTGACCGTCGGTCGTATCGTAAAGAAGCTGCTTTATCTTCTCAGAATTTTGATACCAGTACAGGGCAAGAGCGATATCTTGAGCATCCTTATATTCACCATAGGGGGAGCGGTCAATCCAGGCACGCATTTTTGAAATAACGTAGCCAGCCACTTGGGGTATCCGGATATTCACTCCGTTCGGAAGGTTGAGTTTTGATGCATGTTGATAGATGTCCTCAAAGCCAAAGACAACGATATTTTCTGCTCTATGTTTTGGGGTAACCAAGCCATCTGGGTCCTCAACGGCCCCAAAAGGAATGACATCAACAGGAAAGCTTGCGATGTTAAAGCGAATATTCGTATTGCCGATTGATGTAAATACTTGAGAGATGAACTCGAATGCTTGCCAGTCTTTTAATGCGAGAGCAATATCGAAATCTGATGATGTCCTGAGCTCAAACCGATGCCCAAGGGCTGAGTGCATCACATCTCGGCAAGCTGCACCTACGAGCATAATGTCTTCGGCTTTGACGAGGCTGTTTGAAGTAATGGCGTCGACTACCAAAGAAATATCGTCAAGATACCTGGGATCGCAGTCGTCAAAGTTGATCATTTTGGAGCCTGAACTCTTTTGCAGCAGAAATTTGGCGAGGTTCTCCAGATGCTAGTAAATCAGCGTAAATCAATAAGGGAGGTACGGTGTTTGTTTCGAAGCGAACAGGGAAGTCGCTCTTCTCAGCGGGGTGTTTCCAGAACTGTCTTCGTACAAAAATATTTGGCTTGTGGTCGGTACGCCACCTGTATTTCAGTGCCAAATGAGCGACCGATTGGTTCGTATACATGGTGAGCGTTATTGGTCGGATAAGCTCTGGAATGACCCACTCGCCACTGAATAAGATTTCGTCATCGGCAGAGTTCTTCATCCAAGAAATGTCGCCATAAAAACTGTTAATTTTCAGTTTTGTGCCCAGACCTATTGGGTATGCCGCGACCCATTGGTCAATCAGGTTCTTGCGCAGGAGAAATCGTTTTCCTTCATTGTAAAGTGTATTTTCTATGAAACCAGCTGAGCTTAAAAGTGTTAGAGTGCTTTGAACTTGACCTACAGAAACCCTTGCCGTCTCAGCTATTTTTCGTATTGGGCTATTCATCAGGTCCGGCCAACTGAGTAGAGAAAAGATCACTTGCGATCGTTTCTCACTGAATAGATTCGAGCTACTTATCGCAGTTTGGTATTCATTCGATTCTGGCGACTTCGCTAATCTTCGGCCTCGGATATCAATGAGAACATCATCAAATCTCATGAACATATTTCCAGCTTGATCAAGAAAATTTATTCCTAAGGTTCGAAATATTTCTGCACTTTTTGCAGATATTCTTTGACCTAAAATCAACGTGTAGGGTTGGCTTTGCGCCTCGGGAGCTAAGAGCTTGAGCGCAGAAAAAGTCATCTGTTGCGTATATATAACAGTGAATTGATGTTGCGAGTTTCGGCGGCAAACCATGAGTTGCTGGGGGGTATCTTTTTTGAGCGCGCTCAATTCGTGCATGCTGATGGATAAACGCACTTCGTCCAAGTGGTATTCGAATATCTCTGCGATCTCTTTACGCATGGTTTCCGTTCAGTTTTTCTTACTGTTCATTATAACTGAACAAACACAAAAACTGAACAGAAGTATTGTTAGATTCTTTTTCCAAGCTGAGCCTCGTTGAATTTTTAGCAAACAGCAGTGAATCTACAACTCCTCTATGCACCCAACTCCAGAATTCCTTTGCTTCACAGTCTGTTGAGTATGAAAGCAAGAAACTTTTGGCTACGTATTCGGGTGATAGCTCTTAAAGTGCTCGACCCAACTCCACCTTTTGACCACGTGGTCGGAGGCGGCTTGGCGCACGCCTTCGACGTCACCGGCGAGGATGCCGTCGACGATCTGCTGGTGCCCGGCGATCGAGCGGGGGAGTTGGCCGGGGCGGGTGAAGAGGATTTCGCGGGAGCCGATGAACAGCTCGGAGAGCTGTTTAAGGTGGGCTTGGAGCAGCTCGCCGCCGCCGGCTTCGGCAATCACGGCGTGGAAGCGGATGTCTAGCTCGCGAAGCTCTTCGGGTGATGCATTGTTTTCGACCGCTGCCTGGAAGGCTTCGTGAGCATCCACAATCTTCTTCATTGAGGCATCGGTCTTGTGCATGGCGGCTTTCGAGGCAGCCAGACCGTCGAGGGCGCTCCGAATCTCGAGCAGTTCGGTCAAGCCCTCCTTATTAATATCAATGTAGAGGGCAAAGAGTCCGGCGTAGGCGTGGTCAACGTTCGGCCGCACGGTGGCGCGCTTGCCCTGCTGAATCTCGATCAGCCCGGTAGCCACCAGGCCTGCCAGTGCCTCCCGAATGCTAACCCGGCTAACGCCGAAAGTTTCGCAGAGTTCCTTCTCTGAGGGGAACGGCTTATCGGGCGAGAGCTCGCCGGAGCGGATCGCCTGAATCAGCTGCTTTTGAACGTGCTGAGTCGGACTCGTCCTGACTACCGCCTCAAAAGTATCTCCCTGCGTCTTTGCACCGAGACTCATTTTGATTGCCTTCCTAAATGGACAGTTGATCGATGTCGCACTGCTCGCATCAATACTCTGTTGCTAAATCATAACCCTTCGAGGCAGACAATTTGTCCAGCAACATTTGCTTAAACTTGTAACAGGTATGATATGTTATATACACAGTATACGCGAGATTCTCCAGGGAATCAGACGACACAAAGAAACCATGTTCTGCAAAGGAGCACAACAACATGAAAAGTTCTCGTAGAAGAACTCATCTGGCAAAGTGGGGAGCCGTTGTTTCAATAGCCGCCCTTGCTTTATCCGGATGTGCATCAACTCCGGATGACGGAGGGGAACCAACCCCAAGCGAGAAGGGCACGCTGAATATTGGTGTGTCTCGAAGCCCGAACTCATTTGATCCACTGCTGAGCTTCCTCGGCGGCCAGTATATGCAGCACCTCGATCCGGTCTATGACACCCTGATCAAGATGAATGCCGATGGTAGTTTCTCGCCATCACTCGCCACCGAATGGAAGTACATCGATGGCACCAGCTTCGAGCTGAAACTTCGCGATGATGTGGTCTTCTCAGACGGCACCACCAAGTTCAATGCCGAGGTTGTTAAGACCAACCTCGATCGCCTCAAGACTGTCAACGGCCCACAAACCTCAGACCTGTCGAACCAGTATGAATCAACCGAAATTGTTGATGACCACACTGTGATCGTGCATCTGAGCGGACCAAACCCCGACCTCGAGCGCATCTTCTCACAGCTGATCGGCATGATGGTTAACCCAACAGCGCTCGCAGCCAATGAAGAAGGTATCGCCACAAATCCAGCAGGATCAGGCCCATATGTGCTTGACGAAGCCAACACCGTGG
>JBARYA010000276.1:0-3284 GCA_049647625.1 Microbacteriaceae bacterium | reverse complement strand
CTGAGCGAATTGGCCGGTTTGCAGATCGAAACGGCCGAATTGGCCAGGCTCTGTGAGACGGCTGAATTGGCCGGTGCCGCTGCGAAATCTTCGGGAGCTGGCGGGGGCGATTGTGGTATTGTTCTGGCAGACGCGAGCACCGATTTACAGGCCCTGCTCCGCGATTGGGAACTCAACGATATCAGGCGTTTGTCCCTCGATATACACCCCAAAGAAGAGTCAAGAAGATGAGCAGTAGCAGGAAAGACGAGCATGTTGATCTTGCCCGGGAACAACACGACCCGGCTCGCACCAACCAATTCGATGAACTGCATTTTGTGCACCATGCCCTAGCTGGTGGCGACACCAAATCCGTAGATACCAGCACGCGTATTGCTGGCCGGAACTGGTCATCCCCGCTGTATATCAACGCCATGACCGGTGGCAGCGAGCGCACTGGTGAAATCAATCGGATGCTGGCCCGGGTAGCAAATCGCACCGGAGTCGCTATCGCATCCGGATCGCTGAGTGTCTTTTTCAAGCATCCCGAGCTGGCCCCAACATTTCAGGTGATTCGCGAGCAGAACCCAAACGGCTTCGTTTTTGCCAATGTGAACGCTACTGCCAGTCCCGAGCGTGCCCAGAGCGCCATCGATCTACTTGGGGCAGATGCACTACAAATCCACCTGAACTCCATCCAAGAAATCGTGATGCCGGAGGGTGATCGGGACTTTAGCGCTTGGCAGAACAATATTGCGACAATTGTCACCGAAGTGAACGTTCCGGTCGTGGTCAAAGAGGTCGGTTTTGGGATGTCTGCCAAGACCATCCAGATTCTTCGAACTCTTGGGGTGGAACATATTGACCTCAGCGGTTCCGGTGGCACGAATTTTGCCCTGATTGAGAATGCCCGTCGCGGAGCGAACGACTATAGCTATCTGGCTGATTGGGGACAATCCACCGCTGCGTGCCTCCTCGACGCCCAAGACATCCGTCAGAACGTCACCCTATTGGCTTCAGGCGGTGTTCGGAACCCTCTGGATGTTGTGAAGGCTCTGGCCCTTGGCGCTCGCGCTGTGGGTGTTTCTGGCGAGTTTTTGAAGGTGCTCATCAACCAGGGTGAAGCGGCGCTGGAATCCACGATTGCGAACTGGATCGAACAGATTGCACAGATTATGGATGTTCTTGGGGTAAAAAACTTGGCTGCCCTCGAAGCCACTGACCTTCTGGTAACCGGTTCGTTACGTGAGTTCGCTGAGCTCCGTGGCCTGAATCCACAATTTTTTGCGCGCCGGAGCGATACGAGCACACCCGAGGTCTAAGACCTTGGTCGCCCACGAACACAAGACCGATTAAAGAGCTGAGAAAGAGTCCATGTCACGAGAATCCACCGAATTATTTGCTTCGGTCCCAATGAAATGGGTCGGCCCCATCAAAATTAGCGGCAATGTGTTGAACGAATCGGTTGAGGTACCTCTGGCCACCTACGAACTCCCGCTTTGGCCTTCTGTAGGTCGGGGAGCCAAAATTTCAACCCTCACCGACTTGGGTATCCGTGCGACCCTCATTGATGAGCGGATGACCCGCTCTATCCTGCTTGAGGCTGATAATGCCGAGGTTGCCCTGGCGGCAATCGCTACGCTCAAGCAGCGCTGGAGCGAACTTGAAGCCATTGTCGCTGCCGGTAGTAATTTCGCAAAACTCATCGATATGCATCATCAGATCGCTGCAAATCTGCTCTTCTTGCGCTTTGAATTCACCACCGGCGACGCTTCCGGACACAATATGGCCACCGCCGCCGCCGATAATTTGATGGCCTTTATTGTACAGAATATCCCCGGTCTCCGTTACGAATCGGTCTCTGGAAACTACTGCACCGATAAAAAAGCCACCGCGGTCAACGGAATCCTTGGACGCGGAAAAAACATTGTCACCGAAATCATGATCCCCAAGGCTATTGTGGAGCGCCGCTTACACACCACCGCAGCGAAAATTGTGCAGCTCAATATCCGCAAGAATCTGATTGGCACTAACCTTGCCGGTGGTCTGCGGAGCGCCAATGCACACTATGCGAACATGTTGCTCGGTTTCTATTTGGCCACCGGTCAGGATGCTGCCAATATTGTTGAGGGCTCACAGGGCCTGGTCCATGCTGAGGACCGTGACGGTGATCTCTATTTCAGCTGCACCATTCCCAATCTCATCGTTGGCACCGTCGGTAACGGCAAGGGCCTCCCCTTTGTCGAAGAAAATTTGCAACGCCTCGGCTGCCGTGAAGAGCGCGAACCCGGTGACAATGGGCGTCGTCTTGCCGCCATCTGTGCCGCTGTAGTGCTCTGTGGTGAGCTGTCATTGCTTGCCGCCCAGACGAACCCGGGTGAGCTCATGCGAGCACACTTCGTTTTTGAACGAAACAAAAAATAACGCTCTTTTTGTTGGTCTCTTCCTAGAATATTTTCAGCCCCGGCGGGGCTAAACTGAATGGAGGATTCCTCCGTTGGTTGATATTGCCTTCGGAGCGTGCAAAGGAGTGGTTGTTATTTCCGTAGTTCCTGTAGGCATCAGCGATATTGCTTTTTCGAGCAGCACCAACACCCTTGATCTCAATGAACTTGCGATCAAGCACGAAATTGATGTCCAAAAATATTATTTAGGAATTGGCCAGCGTGAAATGAGCGTCCCTACGGTTGACGAGGATATTGTCACCATGGCCGCCAACGCCGCCCAGCGTATTGTGGATCGACACGGAGTTGAGGGTATCCACACACTCCTCTTTGCAACCGAGACCGGCATTGACCAGTCCAAGGCTGCCGGTGTCTATGTGCACCGACTGGTGGGCTTAAGTAAAAACTGTCGCGTAGTCGAACTCAAACAAGCCTGCTATAGCGCTACTGCCGGCTTGCAAATGGCTGCCGGAATCGTTGCCCGCGACCCGAAGCAAAAGGTGTTGGTTATCGCCAGCGATGTCGCTCGATACGAACAAGACTCTGCCGGGGAACCGACTCAGGGAGCCGGAGCGGTGGCTATTCTGGTGACCGCAAACCCCGCCATTATTGAATTTGATGTTCCAACCGGTCTCTACACTGAAGAGATTATGGATTTCTGGCGTCCAAATTACTCCTCAACCGCCTTTGTCGATGGCAAGTATTCAATTAAGGCCTATCTCACCGCCGTTGATGAAGCTTGGGCTGACTATCGCAAGAATGGCGGCTCTGACTTTAGCGAGTTCGATTACTTCTGCTACCATCAGCCGTTCACCAAGATGGCGGTCAAGGCGCATGCACATTTGAATAAGACCCTGGGCG
>JBARYA010000275.1:0-4576 GCA_049647625.1 Microbacteriaceae bacterium | reverse complement strand
ACAAAATTGACCAGCAGTGTCGCCGAATTGGCGCTATCTATCCGGATTCGGAAATTGCTCATCGTGTAGCTCAGTGCACCACCGTGTCCGAAAATCTTGATCGTACCGCCGAAGTTGAGCGTTCCGGTGCCAGCTGCAGCTTGGTAATTACTGCCGGTCTGGGTGAAACCAAATACTCCACCACTGAGGCTCACACCACTGGTGCTGAAATATCCTTTGGCGATGTTGTTGACGTAGCTGACAAAGCTAGACTTCAGGCCCCATTGCATCGAGCCGGTGGATGGTGCAGGAGTTGTTGGTGGGGTTGTCGGCGGAGTGGTCGGCCCGGTAGTCGGCGGGGTGCCGGGATCAACCGGAGCCTCATCCGCAAAAGTAACGAGGTTTTGGGTCTCGAATGGCGCATAAATCGAACCACCGGCAGCATAGCTATAGACCCCGTAGTTGTAGTCAGGATTCAAGCTATCGATGAAATCAGCTTTGACATCAATCTCGATCTCAAAAGTTCCATCGGCGTTCAGCGGTACCGCTCCACCGGCAATAAGGGATTCGGTAATTGACTCGGCAGGCATGAACCAGAAGGTTGCTTCCTTTGAGTTCACCCGGGTTGCTGCAGGGTTCTTTTCTGAAGGCTGCCACTCATCAGCGTAGCTTCCGAAAGCGAGGTAGAAACCGGTGAACTTGCCGGCAAGTGGCGGACGGGTGCCGGTAGTATGCGGTTCGTTGGGCAAGAAGCCAGAACCAGAAACTACGATTTTGTCACCAGCAGCATTCAGATCTGACGACTTTGAGAGTGTCACTTTGGGGACAATAGGCTCAGGATTCTCCCCGTCACCGGGATTGCTTGTATCCTGCTTGATCGAGATAGGGGTCCATGAATCGAAGTCACGCACAAATCCTGAATACTGGTGTGCCGCGAAGGTCACCACTTCATAGCTTTTTGCAGCATCCAGGGTACCCGCAGGGATGCTGAGCGAGAGGGCAAAGGTGCCATCAGTGTTGAGGGTGGCATTGCCGCCGGACTTCATCACCAGCTGGGTCAAGATCCACTCCGCACTCGCACCGGGAGCGGTGCCCGGTGTCCAAAGACCGCTTTCAGCCAAGGAAAGATACAGGCCAGGAACCGCAGCGTTTTCAGATACGAATCCACTGCCGCTGATGGTGATTGTGTTGTCGACAGAGGGGTCAAAATCTGATCCGCCGCTGATGACCAGCTGTGGTGTAGCGCCTTCGGCTCGGGCGGATTGTGTTGGCAGTGCGTTCAGCGCGAGACCGCTGATGGCTAAGAGCGCTGCGCTGAACCACGCAAGTGCTTTGTGCAGAGTTGTTCGGCTGCCGAGTTCGTTGGGGGAATGCGACGACTCGTTGAATGTCATTGTCAAGGATTTCCTCATGCTTCTTGATCGTGAAAAGGACTGTTCAAAGCTCTCAATATTCGAGATAATGGAACTCGTAACTCAATAAGTTAGGATGCCCTTAGTTAGGTAAGCATAACCTAACTAGATTAATCAAGGGTTTTGACAAAATTGATCAAAAAAATTGTGATTTACGGATTCAACTGAGCTATTGAAGCAATTTCCGGCAAAGGAAAATGGACCCGGTAACCAAAGTTACCGAGCCCATTTCACGAAGTGATCGTCAGCGAGAAGTCACTCAGCTATAGCGTGATTCCTCGGTCAGCAAACTTGGCCCTCGGGTTGTAGTGCTGACCATTCTGACGGAATTCAAGGTGGAGGTGGCATCCGAGTGACGCCCCGGTGGTGCCCGCTTCGGCAATCTTTTGACCGGGAAGCACCTTCTGCCCATTCTTGACGATAATCTTGCCCGTCATGAGGTGTGCGTACCAGGTGACGATTCCGTTTCCGTGGCTGATAATGATCTGGTTGCCCGACATGCTGTCATACCAGCCGGCAAAGGTTACTGTGCCCTCTGCGGCAGCATATATCGGAGCGTTACAGGATCCACCGGCCGGGTTCAGCCCACCAAAGTCGGTACCGGAATGGAACCCGCAATACGGTCCCGCACAGCCACGATTACCGTAATCACTGGTGATGTAGCCGCCAACGACGGGACGAACCCATCCCTGTGAAGAAATCTTTCCGGTATCCAAGAAACCGCCTGAACCGGTTTGGGCTTTCACCCAAGCCAAGTAGCCTTCTTCGGTCTCACGACGGTTTTCTTTGAGGGTAATGAGTTGAGCGTTCAGCGTTGCCCGGCTGGCCTGCTGACTTTCGAGTTTGTCTTCAACTGCCTTTTGCGCCTTTTGCGCTTCGACAAGGGCCGCCTCAGCTTCATCGGCCAAAACTTTGAGGGCATCCTGGGCTACAACAGCCTGATCTGAGAGCGATTGCGCTAGGTTCTTATCGGCGGTTGCTTGCGCAAAAATCATGGCCGTCTGATTGCTCAGCTGACCCATGGTGCCCAATTGATAGAGCAGAGTATCGGCCTTCTCACCGTTCAAGAAAAGACTCAGGGTGAGGTCGCCGCCACCACTTCGGGCCATCTGGCTTGCGAGCAGTCCGGCCTGGTGAGCGGATGCATCCGCAGTTGCTGCGGCATCATCGGCGTGGCTTTGTAGCAATTCTGCTTGACGGACGGCCTCATCAAATTTGGTCATTGCTGCGGCGTAGATTTCTCCCGCTCGCTCAGCAACTTCACGCAAGGGACCAATCTCTTTTTCAAGATTGGCGATGATGCCCTCGATTTGCTTAATTTTTGTTGCAGCAGCTTTTTCATCTTTGCGTGCCTGCTCCACATCGGCCCAACTCGGATAATCATCCGCAGCGGCGCCCTGCATGGTCAAGATTTGATAGCCAAAGAAGACACCAAGCAAAAGGACGAGGCCGGCAAGGAATGCTACGGGTCGAGACGGAATATTGCGCACTCGCACGCTCTGGCTCGAATTAATGTCCTGTTGCTCTAATCCCGTCAAAACCATTCCTCAAATATCACTGAGCACCTATGACCCATAGTGGTGTTCACTTTTGTCACACAAGTAACATCCGTATACATTGCTTAACTCTAAACAAGTACTTTAACTTTGTCGAGGACATCCACAGAGTTTTTTATCGGTGTTCACCAACGGTTAAGTACGTATTTTCCTGATGAATCCAAGAAAAACCGTTGATGATCCGTTACAAATCCTGCTGTGTGATGCTGTGATATTAGCCGGAAACTCACAGAAAGCGGCGCTGCCCTGCCGTGCTGAAGCACAACCGAGAAAAAATTCTGCCCTGAGTTTGCTAAAAGCACCCTTTTAACATTAAGGTTATATGTCGGCTTGAGAGCAATCTCATGTGACGGCCCCATCGTCTAGTGGCCTAGGACGCTGCCCTTTCACGGCGGTAACACGGGTTCGAATCCCGTTGGGGTCACGATTGATTTCGGTCAATTGTGCGAGTATTGGCTTCAGCCAAAATACGCTAAAGTATAGAAGAACAACTAAATAGATGGCCCTGTAGCGCAGTTGGTTAGCGCGCCGCCCTGTCACGGCGGAGGTCGCGGGTTCAAGTCCCGTCAGGGTCGCAGGTAGGAACCCTTTATGAAAATAAAGGGTTTTTTACCAAGCGGATGCCGACGCAGTCTTTCTGCGGACGCAGCCAGGTTCTGTAGCTCAGTCGGTAGAGCGTTCGACTGAAAATCGAAAGGTCACGGGATCGATGCCCGTCGGAACCACACTCAGAAAGCCCCGGGAAACCGGGGTTTTCTTTGCTTCCACCTCACACCTCGACCCCCTTTTTGCTCTAGATGAGTGACGGGCGATCACGGGTCTCAGGGGTAATTGCCGCCTGGATTGCAGAGCTCCACTCCCTCCGCCATTGCTGGATGCGTTTCTGTTGGGGCTTGCTCGGCCGAGTGCGAGGTCCAAGAAGTATGAACATTTCTTCTAGATAGCCCGGCAAATCCCCAATGGGTCCCGCGGTTGCCTCAACAAGTATCTTTGCCAGCAGAGGGGCATCGATCCCCTGCTCCATCAAGCGCAAGATTTCGCGGGCGTCCTTGAACCCCTTTTCAGTGTTTGGTCGGTCTAAGAGGGCAGCGATCTTCGACACGGTATGGGCTTCCAGAGTCAGGAGTCGCCAAGCCCCATACCCGAGGAGTTCAGTATATTTTGAGAGCTCTTCCACACGGAGCCGCAACTTACCCCCGAGCTGCGATTGATGCGGGATATAAACATCGACGTGAATACCGTCATACTCACCCCGCCACTTGGTACCCTGCAAATGGGTTGATTTCGATAATTCGCTCAGGGTTGCTTCAACCTTCGTGCGGACTTCATCAGAACCGATAATGAGATCGATATCGTGGCTAATTTCACCGCCTACACGATATACGGTTGCCCAGCCACCAATGAGGATTGATGGCTCAAGTTCTTTGCCAAGATAGTCCAGCACTTCAACGAGATGGGTTTCATCATCGACGGGAAAAATTGCCACCTCATACCTCCGCTCGTGACCAGTCATCGACACTGAACCACGCTCGCCACAGCGCGCGACGAAACTCGCTCGCCTGCCAGCCAGGCTGAGCGAAAAGGTCCGCATAGCTCTGTGCCGGACTGGTAAATCCATCTACCCATGAG
>JBARYA010000274.1:0-3267 GCA_049647625.1 Microbacteriaceae bacterium | reverse complement strand
TACCAGGAGGGCATCCCCTATGAGGGAGCGATGGCAACGCCAAGGCACGGCCTCTGCACACATGATTGCGACTCGTTGTTTTTCGGCGAGCGCAATCAGCTCATCCAAACCCTCGTCGAACTCTGGTGTTTGCATGTAGTCGGCGTAGTCCCTAAAACTCCTATTCCGCCAAGCGCCATTAATCTTTGCAAAATCTTTCGGGGAATGCCTCAGCCCTCCCAACTTTTTGAGCCGCAGGTATTGAATCCCGGCAGCAGGCATGCTCTCCATGAGTGCCAGCTCACCAAATTGTGGATTGTGACGTGACCCCGGAATTGAGCGCACATCCACCAGGCATTCAATCTCATAGGCTCGAAGGATGCCAAGGAACTCCTCGAGCGGATGGGTGGAATGTCCGATGGTAAAAACGGTCACTGTCTCCATAACCCCAGTCTATGCTTGAACTATGGAGCTATTGCGAGGATATCGTGGGGCGACAAGAGCATTTTTTGAGCGTGATGTTCTTGAGGTAGCGCCAGAACTTTTGGGAGCACTCTTGCTTCGAACCGATGCTGAGGGAACTGTTGGAATCCGCATTACCGAGGTCGAAGCCTATGCTGGCGAGCGCGACCCTGGAGCCCATAGCTACCGTGGCAAGACCAAACGAAATCAGAGTATGTTTGGAGCTGCCGGTCACATTTACTGTTACTTCACCTATGGGCTACACCACGCAATCAACCTGGTCTGTTCCGATATCGACCAACCCTATGGATGCCTCATCCGAGCTGGCGAGATTGTGATTGGCGCTGATCTGGCTCGGTCACGTCGGGAACGCCTTCCACGAAAGCACCCCATCCCTGAGGCTGGTCTTGCGCGTGGTCCCGGAAACGTCACCCAGTCTTTTGCGGTCACACTTAAGAATGATGGTGATGACCTTTTTTCATCATCCGTTGAAACTGGGCTTGAAGATTATGCTTCCTGGCAATTTCTGCTCCCCGAAACCCCTCCCCAAAATGAGATTCTCAAAGGTCCTCGGATTGGTGTCAACGGCGAGGGTGGCAACCCGGAACGATTCCCCTGGCGGTTCTGGCTCGACAATGAGCCCAGCGTTTCAGCCAGTCGGACGGCCAAACCGCTCTTCGGCTAAAAGAATTCGAGCAGATTCTTTTCGCTGAGGACTTCTTCGGGGTCTCCCTCGGCAAGTAGTCGACCATGGGCCAGCACAAGACAGTGATCTGATTCACGCGCAGCCAACATGCTGTGGGTTGCTTGGATAACGGTCTTTCCATCGATACTGAGCTGCTTAATCACCGCAGAAATTCTCTGTTCGGCCTCAATATCCAGTCCGGTGACCGGTTCGTCGAGCAATAAGAGATCTGATTGTTGTGCAACCCCCTGTGCCAGAAGGGCCCGCTGCTGCTGCCCGCCCGAGAGTTCGCTCAGCTGTCGTTTGGCTAAGTTCTGTATATCGAGCATCTCCATGGCCTCATGGATAATGTTCTTATCTGACTCAGTCATTCTGCGATAGGCACCAAGATCGGCCCAACGCCCCATGGCAACGCACTCATAGACGGTAAAGGGCAGCTGGGAGTTCGAGAGGCTTCGTTGCAGCACGAATGCTGGACGACCTTTTAGAGTTTTACGAATTGTGCCAGTGGATGGGCTAAGAGTACCGGCAATGAGCTGCAGCAGAGTAGATTTTCCCGCACCATTGCCCCCGACTATTGCGCTCACTTTTCCGCGAGGAAAGTTGGCATGAATTCCTGAGAGGGCAATGTGATCTGCATAGCTATAGCCGAGTGCAGCAACACTCAGTGCAATATCGAGTTGTTCCTTCATCACTGCCCTTCCTGCTCGAGTTACTATTGGGAACCATTTCCAGTATAGTGTTTCTATGTTTGAATGGTTTGTCGAACCCCTGAGCTCAGGATTCATGAGCCGCGCCCTCATTGCGGGCGTATTGATTTCGATAATGACCGCTCTCGTTGGCAGCTGGGTGGTCATCCGTGGCATGACCTTCTTGGGCGAAGCCATGGCCCACGGGATGCTCCCCGGAGTCGCGGTAGCTTCGCTTTTGGGCGGTAACCTCCTCTTCGGCGCCGCACTCAGCGCTCTCGCCATGGTCTTTGGCATTAATCTGCTCAGAAAAAATACCCGCTTCGGTCAAGACACCGCAATCGGGCTGCTGTATCTCGGGATGCTCTCAGTGGGCGTCATTATCGTTTCATATTCTCAGAGCTTTGCCGTTGATCTCACCGCATTCCTCTTTGGCGATATCCTCGGTGTCCGTGAGCCAGAGCTCACCTCTCTCTGGCTGGCCCTCGGTTTTGTTGCGATCGTCTCTATGCTGTCTTACCGTTCCTTCCTGGCGCTCAGTTTTGACTACCGCAAGGCACAAACCTTGGGGCTCAAACCAGGATTGATGAATTTGGTCATGCTGCTACTCATCGTGGTCAGCGTGGCAGCATCCTTCCAGGCAGTAGGAACGCTGCTTGCTTTTGGGATGCTGATCGCACCCTCAGCGACCGCGCTCCTTCTGGTGCGCAGAATCCCGTTGGTGATGCTCTTGGCGGCGATTCTTGGCTCGCTTGCGACTTTCATTGGTCTACTCATTTCTTGGCATGGCGGCACAGCCGCTGGCTCCACAATTGTCGCGGTGGAAGTGCTGATGTTTTTCTTGGCGGCAACATTCGCCTGGCTCAAAACTCAGCTTTTTCGCCGTAACACCCTGCAAAAATCAATAGCTTAGAAAGCCCCAATTTTGCAAAAAAATAAAATAAACAACACGAAACTCCGTACCGCGATTGGCATAGGAATTGGACTCACCATTCTCGCCGTGGCGGGATGTAGCACCAGCAACCCTGATCAGCCGCCCTCGAAAGTCCAGATTGTGGTGACCACGAATATTTTGACGGATGTGGTGCAAAATATTGTTGGGGATCAGGCCGAAGTGCTCGGATTGATGCCGCCTGGTTCAGATCCGCACTCTTTTGCGCTCTCAGCCCAGCAGGCAGCCCAGCTTGAAAAAGCGGAACTCGTTATCTTCAATGGTCTCGGCCTTGAAGGCGGACTCCTGAACAATATCGAAGCGGTGATTGCCAATGGTGTCAGCGGTCTAGAAATCGCTGAGCTGGTTAATCCAATTCGATTCGATGCTGAGACCTCTGCAGAGAGTCATGAAGACGAATCAGGCGAAGATCACGGCGAAGCAGGTCATGAGGAAGGCCATGCCCAGGAAGACCATGCAGATCATGACCATTCCACGGGCGAAGACCCACATTTCTGGAA
>JBARYA010000273.1:0-2060 GCA_049647625.1 Microbacteriaceae bacterium | reverse complement strand
GTACACGCGTTGCGTTGTCGAGGAATTTCTTTCGAAGCTCCTCAAAGCTGAGCGGATTCTTGTTCCCGCCACGATTCACCAAGACCTCGAGGCGCAGCTCTTTCCCACCGACCAGGGTTACCAGCGCTTTGGCCGGAAATTGGTTCGGGAAGATCTGGGTGCACTCTTCATCTTCAACAACATCAACTTTTGCCATCAGCGCCACATAGTTGGGGTCAAGCGCTTTCTCATCGGTGAAGTCGTCAAGACCGACCCCCAGCCCTCCACCACCAATCAAGCCACTCGCAAAAGCGAAGGGGGCCGAAAACTGCGCCATATATCCCGTTTGTGGGTTCTGCTTTACCTCAAGAGGTTCGCCAATGGTACGTTTTGCCGGCCCGGGCACGCCCAGCACAACCGATTGAATCTGTTCAGGCAAGATACCCATCTCGCGCAATTGAATGCCGCAATCGATCACCGCATGGGTGAAATGGTTTGCCGGATACGGTTTGAAGAAAATATCGAGGATAGCCCAATCAGTACCCAAATTTCGGGTCAGCTCCTCAGGGAAAAACTCTCCCTTGAGCCAAGCCCAGAAGAACCCAAAGCGGCCCTCAAGAACTGTTGGTGGGCCGGTGATCCCGTGTTTGGCCAGCTTCGCTGCGCTCACTGCAGAGTGGGCAGCCCAACCGCAGTGCAGGCGCTTCACATTGCCTCCGGTGCGATTGCTCTCAATAATTCCGGCAGCCATTGAAGCGTTCACTCCGAGAGCGTGCTGAATCGTTTCGGCATTGCCAATAAGTTTCGCTACCGCAGCACTCGCCCCCATTGAGCCACAAATTGAGGTTGCGTGCTGGCCGTATTCAAAGAACAGTGAGTTATTTTTCTCTCGATCGTATCCAGCCATCCCCAGCCGAATGGTCACCTCAAGACCAAAAGCAATAGCAACGATGACCTCCTCGGGGCTTGACCCAACCTCTTCAGCAACCGCCAAAACCGCCGGGATAACCACAGCGCTCGGATGCAGCACCGAGGGCAAGTGCGTATCGTCATAATCTAATGAGTGTGCCAGCACTCCGTTCATAAAGGCGGCATACTCTGCCATCACATTTCCGGCAATGCCGATCGCTGTTGAGCTACCTCCGGCTGGGAAGGAGCGCACATACTCCTGCACCACACGTGAGCTTTCAAGCTGCGTCGCGGCCACACAGATTCCCATAAAGTCGAGAATTCGAGACTTGATATCTTCGGCGATCATTGGCGGTAAGTCTTGGTAGCTAAGACTCTCGCCGAAGGCCGCCAGGGTTTCAGCGGCCGTCAGTTCTTTACTCATCGTCATCACACTCACTCCTCAATCAAAGCCAGTGGCCGAATCGGGGATCCGGTTGCTCCATAGAGATTCAGCGGTGTATAGCTCAGCACAAACTCCCCACGCCCGCACTGAGAAAGCTCCTCCAGGTTGAGGGTCTCAATAATGTAAATGCCCTGTTCAACCAGAAGCACCCGGTGAACCGGAAGTTCTCCATGCCCCTTTTCAGCCGAGATTACTTCGAGTGCGGTGCTATCTGCGCCAATGGCAAAAGGATGGAAACCCACCAGCCATTTCGCTGCTGCTTCGCCAATTCCCGGTACACCGGTTTCAGCGCCCATATAGCCCCGATAATCACCGAAGCGACCGCCCCATCCGGAACGAATCATGACCGTATCACCGGATTCCAGGGTGATGCCGGCGGCCTGCAATGCTCCTTCAAGATCTGCCTGAGTAATTTCATAGCCACCGGGGAGGCAGTCCACACCCTTGAAGGTTGCGACATCGATCAGTACTCCCCGACCAAAGAATGGCGGAATCGTATGCACTCCGTGGCTCACATATTTGCCGCCGATACAAGAATCTGCAGCACTGGCCCCGCCATAGAGTTTGCCATCTTGGCTTACATGGGCAAGAGAATCAATATGGGTACCAACATGCGTTCCCATGGAAATCAGGTCGTTCGCCGCGCTGCCTCCACCGGTTCGAACCATATCGCCATGACGCCTCGGTAGCGTGTGCCAGTACTGCGGATGGTTCACCGATTGCGGCA
>JBARYA010000272.1:0-4603 GCA_049647625.1 Microbacteriaceae bacterium | reverse complement strand
AAGTTTTAGATACTATGAGCCCCGCAGCAGAAACCATGAGTTCAGCAGTCGAACCACAGCCATTGACCCTGGCCCAGAAGGTTTGGAATACACATCTGGTCAAAAAGGGTGAGAATGGTGCCCCGGATTTGCTCTACATTGATCTCCACCTTGTTCATGAGGTCACCAGTCCGCAGGCCTTTGACGGGCTACGGATGGCGGGTCGTCCGGTTCGTCGTCCAGATTTGACGATAGCTACCGAAGACCACAACACGCCAACGCTTGAGATTCACAAGCCGATTGCCGATCTCACCAGCCGCACACAGATCGACACTCTGCGTACCAATGCAAAAGAGTTCGGTATCCGTTTGCATTCACTTGGTGATAAAGAGCAGGGCATTGTGCACGTGGTTGGCCCCCAGCTCGGTTTGACCATGCCCGGTATCACCGTGGTTTGTGGCGATTCACACACCTCCACTCACGGGGCTTTCGGCTCTTTGGGTATGGGCATTGGCACCAGCGAAGTCGAGCACGTTTTGGCCACCCAGACCCTGCCACTTAAACCGTTCAAAACTATGGCCATTAATGTTTCTGGACAATTGCGCCCGGGTGTAACTGCCAAAGACATTATTCTGGCTGTTATCGCACAGATTGGCACCAGCGGTGGCCAGGGATTCGTGCTCGAATATCGCGGCACAGCAATCGAATCCCTCTCAATGGCCGGTCGGATGACTATTTGCAATATGTCGATTGAGGCCGGTGCTCGCGCCGGTATGGTCGCCCCAGACGAGACCACCTTTGAATTCCTCAAGGGTCGACCACACGCTCCAGCCGGTGACGATTGGGATACTGCCGTTGAGTACTGGAAGACCCTGAAGACCGATGAGGGTGCTGTTTTTGACGCCGAGATTTTCCTTGACGCCGATACTCTTGATCCTTTTGTCACCTGGGGGACCAATCCGGGGCAGGGCGTTTCTTTGCAGGATACTGTGCCGCATCCGGAAGACATTGCCGATCTGAATGAGCGTGCCTCGGCTGAACGCGCCCTCGAATACATGGACCTTGTACCGGGAACCCCGATGAAGGATATTGCCGTTGACGCAGTATTCATCGGCTCCTGCACCAATAGCCGCATTGAAGATCTTCGTGCTGCAGCGTCTTTGGTGAAGGGCAAGAAGAAGGCAGAATCGGTCCGCGTGATGGTGGTTCCGGGTTCTGCCCGTGTTCGGCTTGAGGCTGAGGCTGAAGGTCTTGACCAGGTCTTTATTGATTTTGGTGCCGAGTGGCGTTTCGCCGGATGCTCCATGTGCTTGGGTATGAACCCTGATCAATTGGCACCGGGGGAGCGCTGCGCTTCAACCAGTAACCGAAACTTTGAGGGCCGTCAGGGCAAGGGCGGTCGCACGCACCTGGTTTCACCGGTGGTGGCTGCCGCAACAGCAATTCGTGGCACACTCTCCTCACCTGCAGATCTGGGTATCAATGCTGCCGATATTGATGAGTTAGTGCGCTACTCAAACTACATTCCGGAAGGTATCTAACAGTGGAAAAATTTGAGGTTGTTACCGGAGTAGCACTGCCCTTAGTGCGTTCAAATGTTGATACCGATCAGATTATTCCTGCCGTATTTTTGAAGCGAGTTACCAAGACCGGATACGATGATGCCCTCTTCTATGCCTGGCGTAAAGAAGAAGACTTCATTCTGAATCAGCCTGCATATCAGGGTGCACAAATCTTGATCGCCGGTCCTGAATTCGGCACCGGATCCAGCCGAGAACATGCCGTATGTGCGCTGCGCGATTATGGCTTCAAGGCTGTGTTTAGTTCGAAGTTTGCCGATATTTTTCGCGGCAACTCTGGCAAGCAGGGGCTCTTAGCCGGTGTGATTGAACAAGACAAAATCGAAGAACTCTGGGCTGCGATTGAAGCTCAGCCCGGTATCGAAGCCACTGTTGATTTGCTTGCCAAACAGGTGAAACTGGGAAATCTCACGGTTGATTTCGAGATTGACGACTACACTAGATGGCGACTGCTCGAAGGACTGGACGATATCGGTCTGACCTTGCAGGACGAAGCATCCATTACACAATTTGAAGAGCTCAGAGAGTCATGGCTCCCTAAGACATTGCCGGTGAAAGATTGAACTCACTTACAAAAGACTCAAAAAAGGCGGCCGAGCGGGTCGGCTTGATGGCCGAAGAGATTATCATTCACGGTGGCAAACCGCTGATTGGTCGCATTAACGTTCGGGGAGCAAAGAACCTGGTCACGAAGGCGATGGTTGCGGCCCTGCTGGGAGATAAACCAAGTCGTCTCATTGGTGTTCCCAATATCAGCGATGTCCAGGTCGTCTCCCGATTGCTTGAACTTCACGGTGTGCGCATAGACGCCAGCGTCGAGGGCGAGCTGATGCTTGACCCAAGTTTCGTCGAGCAGGCACATATGGCCGATATTGACGCTCATGCTGGTTCCTCGCGCATCCCAATTCTGTTCTGTGGCCCGCTGCTGCACCGTCTTGGTGAAGCGTTTATTCCTGATCTGGGTGGCTGCCGCATTGGTGATCGCCCGATAGATTTCCACCTGGATGCCCTGCGTAAGTTCGGTGCCCAGGTCGATAAGCTTCCGAGCGGTATCCACTTGAGCGCACCAAACGGCCTCAAGGGCACGACCATCGAGCTGCCGTATCCGAGTGTTGGCGCCACTGAACAAGTGCTGCTTACCGGTGTTCTTGCCGAGGGTGTTACCGAGCTGCGGAATGCGGCGAATGAGCCCGAAATCATTGATTTGATTGCCGTTTTGCAGAAGATGGGCGCCATTATCAATGTTGAACCCGATCGGGTTATTTTCATTGAGGGCGTTGAACGTCTCGGTGGTTATGTACATAATGCTCTTCCAGATCGGAACGAGGCTGCTAGCTGGGCCAGTGCAGCTTTGGCTACCAAGGGCGATATTTTTGTTGAGGGAGCTCAGCAAAAAGAGCTCACCACCTTCCTCAATATTTTCCGCAAGGTTGGCGGGGAGTTTGATATCTCTGAGGAGGGTATCCGTTTCTGGCATCCGGGTACTCCACTGAAGCCGGTCATGATTGAGACGGATGTGCATCCCGGTTTTATGACCGATTGGCAGCAACCGCTGATTGTCGCACTCACCCAGGCCGAAGGGGTTTCGGTTGTTCACGAAACCGTCTATGAGAATCGTTTTGGTTTTACCGATGCACTGATCAAGATGGGCGCAAACATTGTGGTTCATCCTGATGGCCTCTCGAGCGATAGCCGTCGGGTTCCCCGCAGAGCTCTAGAGCAGGCAGCCGTGATTACCGGTCCAACTGCTCTTCACGGCGCTGATGTTGAGATTCCTGATCTTCGCGGTGGCTTCAGTCACCTGATTGCTGCGCTGGCGGCTGAGGGCACCTCAAAAATTAGCAATATCGGCATTATTAGCCGGGGCTATGAGCACTTCATCGATAAATTGAGACTCCTTGGAGCCGAGTTCGAACTCGCGGAATAAGCCAGATGACAAAACAGTCGAAGAGTGGTTCTAGCCAAAAGGTGAAACCACGCCGAGAAAAAACGCTGAGTTTTCGCTTTATTGCAGCATTCGTTCTACCCATAATGCACCTCCTGGCTCGCTATGAGGTAGTCGGGGGCGAGAAGCTCCCGAAAACCGGTGCCTACGTGATTACACCGAACCATTTCAGCAATATTGATCCGCTGGTCATCGCGATTGTTGTTTACAAACTTGGCAGAGCACCCCGCTTTTTGGCCAAGGATTCACTATTCAAGGTTCCTGTGGTGAGCTGGGTGCTTCGGGTAACCGGACAGATCAAGGTCAATCGTAAAAATCGTAGCGCCGCGAGTGAACCGCTGATTGAAGCAAAACAAATCACCGATCAGCAGAGTGTTGTCATCGTGTACCCTGAGGGAACACTAACTCGTGATCCAGATCTTTGGCCGATGCGGGGCAAGACCGGTGCGGTTCGTTTGGCTCGGGCTGCGGATATCCCTATCATTCCGGTGGCGCATTGGGGCACTCAAGATCTGATGCCACGCTATACCAATAAGATCAAGCTTCTCCCGCGAAAAACTATTACCGTCAAATTTGGTGATCCGTATAAGCTGAGCGACATTTCGAGCGAATCGGGCGCTCTTGAAGCCTCTGAAACCGTCGCTGAGGGAACCTCGGATGCCAGTGGACTTCGCGCCAGCACCGACTTTGTGATGGCCCAGATTACCAATATTCTGGCAGAACTGCGTCAAGAAGAACCACCGGCAAAGCGTTGGGATCCTGCTGAACACGGGCAAAGCGAGACGGGAAAGTTTTGACAAAACTTGCTGTTCTCGGTGCTGGGAGCTGGGGTACGACATTTGCGAAAGTTTTGGCTGATGGCGGATCCGAGGTCACCATTTGGGCGCGACGTAAAGAACTCGCTCGGGAAATTACCATTGCCAAACGCAACTCCGACTACCTTCCCGGGATCAATCTTCCGCAAACACTCAGTGCTGACTCCGATCTTTCACGGGTGTTGAAAGACGCAGAAATTGTTTTCTTGGCTGTCCCCAGCCAGAGTCTGCGGCAGAACCTACTGGAAGCTCAGCCGCTACTCGCTGAGGAGACCATCCTGGTC
>JBARYA010000271.1:0-5316 GCA_049647625.1 Microbacteriaceae bacterium | reverse complement strand
TCCACGGGTATCTGCCCAGGGCCAGCTCGCCGATGCTTTGCGGCCGGCGTGGGCAAGTTGAATACCGGCCAATGCGCCCTGAGAGTGAATAAAGTCGGTGACTCTCTTCAGCGGGGCGATGTGCTCTTCCGACCAAATTCCCAAATCAACCGGGGAGATACGTCCTTCCGGGACGATAGCAGTCGCTTCGGTGATGATCATCCCTGCACCGCCTGAGGCAAAAGCACCCTGGTGCACCAAGTGCCAATCATTGGCAAGACCGTCCTGGTTTTCACAGGAGAACTGGCACATCGGTGGTACCCAGAGTCGATTACGCACCTCAAGATTGCGAACCATAATTGGGCTGAATAGTGCGGAATTCAAAATGACCCCTCCTCGGGCAATGCAAAGAACATGTCTAATGATTATAGTTAATAACCGCAACACTTTTCCTGCTACTCTCGTGGGAGGAAAGATCCGCACTCATTGAGCTGTTTTATTAGATAGCCAATTCTTCCACAGTAGAAAGAACTCATCCCCCAGTGAACATCGAAAGCATGCAGGGTGTGCTTCTCGGTTTTTTCCTCATCGCAGTCATCATTGTTGTTGGTTTTATTGGGGCGAAAACCAAAATCGTTGACCACACTTCAGAACGCGTACTGAATCGCGTCGCCTTCAATATTGCAACACCGGCACTGCTTTTTGGGGTCATCTCTCAGGCCGACCTGAGTGTGCTGCTCTCTGATGCTCTCATCATCCAGTTCATCACTATTGCGATCTGTCTCATCATCACGGTGATAGTCCTAAAAGCATTCAGCGGGCTCTCTCTCGGACCAATTGCGCTCGCTGCCGGATCCACGGTGTGGGTGAATGCGAACAATATTGGACTGCCAATGTCTATCTATGTTCTCGGTGACGGGTCTTATGTTGCCTCAACAATTCTGTATCAAATTCTGATCTTCTCTCCGGTGCTTCTCTTTATTCTTGACATGGCAACCAAGGGAAAAACTTCGGTATTGGGCATCATGACTCAGCCATTCAAGAATCCGATCACCATTGGTTCGGCTCTCGGCCTAGTAGTAGCCATCACCCAAATTGAGCTCCCCGACTTTGTTACCATGCCCTTCGAAATTCTCGGCACTGCTGCAATCCCGCTGATGCTGCTCTCTTTCGGCATTGGAATTGGCACCGCAAAACTTCCCGGAAGCGAGCCAGAAAAGTTCCGTGGTTTCTGGTTTGTTGTCCTCATGAAGCTCATCGGTTTTCCCCTGGTCTCCTACTTGCTCGGAGCATTTGTCTACGGGCTTGAAGGTATCCAACTCCTCGCCCTGGTGCTCATCTCTTCGCTCCCAAGTGCGCAGAATATCTATAACTTCTCCAGTCAGTACCAAATCTTTACCGGAACCACTCGCACCATCGTGCTGTACACCACCCTGGGTTCGCTCCCCGTTATTCTCGGCTTTGCCGCATTTGTGAGTTAGGAGGGATGCGTCATGAACTTTAATAGCGTCCCGGGTGTATTGCTTGGATTTTTTGTGGTCGGTATCGTCATCCTGATCGGATACCTGGCCCGCCGCTGGGACGTAATTGATGGTTCAGCCGAGAAGGTGCTCAATGTGGCGGCCTTCTATTTGATGTCTCCAGCCCTCTTCATTGTGGTGATTACCACCGCTGATATTGACATTATTTTCTCCGGTTACATGTATGCCTCGATCCTCGGCATCATCATTACGGTCATTTTTACAGCAATACTTCTCTACCTACAAAAGAAACACACTGCCGTAGGCATCCTGTTTTATACCGGATCAACGGTGTTCAATAACTCAAGCAATATTGGTATTCCAATATCGTTATACGTTCTCGGAACCACATCCTACGTTGCCCCCATTATTCTCTTGCAACTCGTGGTTTTCTCGCCGATTATCCTGATTATTATCGAATTGATCTACGGCCCGAAACAAAGTTTTGCCAAGACAATCAGTAAGCCATTCAAGAACCCGCTGATTCTTTCATCATTGCTCGGAACACTGCTCCTACTCCTCGACATTCAGCTGCCAGCGGCTCTCTTTAACCCCCTGGAACTGCTTGGCTATGCTGCGATTCCAACACTTCTCCTCGCCTTCGGCGTCTCAATGTCAGGCGCGAAACCACTCGTGAACACCAGGGCAAGCATAAAAGAAATCCTGCTGGTGGTATCGGTCAAAGCGATTTTCATGCCATTGATCACGGTGTTAATCGGGATTTTTCTCTTTGATTTACAGGGCACAGAGCTCTTTGCCCTCGCGCTTGTGGCCTCGTTCCCTGCCGGACAAACCATCTACAATTACGCGATCACCTATGACTATCTCTCCACTGAGATTCGGGATGTGGTCCTGATCAGCACTGCGGTATCGCTCCCTGCAGTGCTTGGTTTCACCGTATTTCTGACTTAAGGCAATAAACTATAATGATTATACGAAGACAAGGGAGTAATTGAGGGTGTCAAAAGTTTCAGTACACAGCATTCCAGAGAACGTTGACATTATTGTTGTCGGTTCAGGGGTAACCGGAATGTCTGCAGCAATCAGTGCCGCAACGCACGGAAAATCTGTAGTGCTTCTTGAGGAAAGAAAACATCTCGGTGGCACCAGCGCCATATCTGGTGGCTGGCTCTGGCTCCCCGGTAACAAGCAAGGTGTCGCACAGGGGGACACCCGTGAAGACATTATTGCCTATGTCAAAGCTATTGCTGGTAGCTCATACAATGAAGACCTGGTCAAATCATTCCTCGACTCGGTGCCCGAAGTCATGGACTTCTACGAACAACACACTGACCTCGAATTCGTATACGCCGATATGGCGCCGGACTATCAAATGGATGCTCCAGGTGCCAAAGAATCGGGCCGTGCGGTAACCATCACACCGGTTGATGGGCGCACCCTTGGTAAGGATCGACTTCGGGTTGAAAACTACCTCTACCCCATCACCGTCTTCGGCTATATGCCAGAAATTGGCAAAGACCTCGCCACCGTGGTCAAAGCAAGCTACGAATTCCGTGCATTCGTTTACCTGACATACCGCATCATGCGGACCTGGTTCCAAACCGTATTCTTCGGACGGAGCCTTCGCCGTACCAATGGAAATGCGCTCATTACCCGCCTGCTCAGTACCGCCCAAAAATTAGGCATTCCCGTACTCAACGGCGTAAAAGTCACCGAGCTGCTGCTCGATAATGCACAGCGCGTCAGCGGTGTTGTTGT
Source organism: Microbacteriaceae bacterium (assembly GCA_049647625.1). Taxonomy (GTDB): domain Bacteria; phylum Actinomycetota; class Actinomycetes; order Actinomycetales; family Microbacteriaceae; genus JBARYA01. Next base: position 2,098 of record JBARYA010000271.1, on the reverse strand, counting down.
CAATGGAAAGCACAAGATCCACGCAAATTCAGCAGTCATTCTCGCATCTGGCGGCTTCTCGAACAACACAGAATTGCGCAAGAAGTACTTCCCACATGACGCCCAGGGCGACAACCACGTCACTCCTACCATCGGACAGGATGGCAATAGCATTGCGCTGGCCGAAAAAGTTGGCGCTATCGTGGATGCGACCCCACACCAGCCCGCACCCTGGGCTCCGGTGACGCCAATCACGAATCTTCGTGGCCAAAAGAAGGCATTCCCGCACCTGCGTGCCTTCGGGCTTCCGGGTCTGATCTCGGTGAACGAAAACGGCGAAAGATTCGCCAACGAGTCCTTCTCCTACCACGACTTTTCACGTGAAGTACTGAAACAGAATGCCGGCAGCACGCACTTTCACTCATACATTGTTGCCGACAAGCGGGCAATGCGGCGCTACGGCATCGGTTATGCCAAACCGTTCCCGGTACCCACCTGGTATTTCGAAAAAATTGGTTACCTTATTAAGGGCAAGACCATCGAAGATTTAGCGTTGAAGATCGGGGTTCCTGCAGAAAATCTTCGAGCCACCATTAGCGAATTCAATGCTGGTGCAGCCAAGGGTGAAGATCCAAAATTCAAGCGCGGAACAACGAAATTCCATCACTTCAAGGGTGATATGTCGCACAAACCCAACCCAAACCTCGAACCTCTTAGCAAAGCTCCCTATTATGCGGTCAAAATTGTCATGGGAGATCTCGGCACCTTTGCCGGTCTCTCAGTCAATGGAAAAGGCCAAGTGCTCGATGCCCAACATCAACCAATCGACGGACTCTATGCTGGTGGAACTGCAGCCGTGAGTGTTTGGGGTGGCGGTTATCCAGGTTTTGGTTCGAATCTCGGGCCCGGTCTGGTACAGGGTTACCTTGCTGCTAAGAACGCAGCAACTGCGGAATAACGGCACACTCAGAAACCACTCAACCGATTCCTACTTGCGATAGAGCGCACGCGGAAACACTTCACCAACCATGAGCTTGCGGGCGGTGCGGAGCACACCAAGGGAGCGAACGCTACCGTCACTATTCATCTGTACCGCTACTTCGGCTATACCTTTGGGATGTCGGAGGGTTACCCGCTCGCCAAGTCCACGAAGGTGTTCGCTCAAGACTGTTCCCTCATAGTGACTGGTCCCAGCGAGACAGAGTGCTGCGGTCATCGGGATAGCGTGATGTGCCACCAGCATCGCGAAAGAAAAGGTACGCAGGGTCGCCTCAGCATCTGTCGCGACCACGACAATTCGGGGCACACTCGGCACGTTCACCTTGGCATCATCCAGATCTGTAGCTTGGCCAATAAGAACGGCTGCTGCGCCACGGATTGACTCGATTTTTTGCAGAAGTTCCGGGTCAGCATTGGCCTCGACCTGAGTCAGAGTTTCAAGATTGAGCCCAAGGGAGGCTGCGGAAATAAAGACATAGGGGTGGGTAATATCCGCAATCGTGACCGGCACCACACCAAAATCACTCTCCAGCAAATCAATGCGATTCCCACTCGGGAAAACCTCACCATTGATGACCGAACCCGATGGATCCAAATAGCGGGTCATCACCGGTGAGCCTGGATTCGGGACACCGGCAATGTGTAACTCACCCATAACAGCCGATTCGCCATCAGAAAGCTGCACCTCAGCGATGATCGAAACCCCGGTGTTCTCGTTGATTAGGGTGAGAATCGTCAACGGCTCGACCGCCGTCACCAAACCCTCGTCAATGGCATAGGGGCCAACGGCGGTCGTCAGGTTGCCACAATTGCCATCCCAATCAACGATGGCCTCGGCGACGCCAATCTGAGCAAACCAATAACGAACCGTGCTCTCATTGACAGCCTCGACCAAAACCACCTTGCTGGTGCTGGAGTGTGTTCCACCCAAACCATCAATCTGCATTGCATCGGGGCTGCCCATGATATCGAGCAGCAGCGCATCCAGTTCAGGACCAAAATCGGGCAGTAATGAGCGCTGCATGAAGACACCCTTGCTGGTGCCCCCGCGCATAATGGTCGCCCGTATTCCACGCTTCATGCTCAAAACCTTACTCTGCTTGCCAACAATAGTGTCACC
>JBARYA010000270.1:0-3550 GCA_049647625.1 Microbacteriaceae bacterium | reverse complement strand
GATCAATATAGAGCAAATCTGGGGCGCCATTCTCGCCCTTCTTGACCAGATGTTTATTCCAAACCTTCTGGGCCAGGGTCAATGGCTGTGATTCAACTGCCGAACTCATGGTTTCTGCTGCGGGGCTCATAGTATCTAAAACTTCTTTCACATTTCATAGCGCTGATAACTTCGGCCATGAGGATGCACCGCGACGGGTATGGCCAAGAGAATATCTAGTACCTGTCGCGGCGTCTAAGAAGCAGTTGAGCGCCGTAAATCATAACCTCTAGAATAACACCTAAAGCCGTGAGGCTACTCCACGTTTCTAGGAGTTGGTCCCGTCCGTGTTCTCAGCAGTACTCTGTTCTGGCTGTGAAATTTCTGCACCAGAATCTGCAGCATCCTGATCACCGAGGTCGATCGCAGTATCTTCTGACTCGGTGTAATCCTGGACCTCAACACCGCGCATCTTGATCAGGCTGGCGATGGTGGCAATAATCAAACAGCCGGCAATAACAGCCAAAGACATGGTGGTGGTGATATCTGGAACCCAGAGTACCGGCTGTCCACCGTTGATGAACGGAAGTTCGTTCACGTGCAGAGCGTGGAAGATCAGTTTGATGCCGATAAATGCCAGAATCGCCGCAATACCGTAGTGCAGGTAGACCAATCGCTCAAGCAAACCACCGAGGAGGAAGTACAGCTGGCGGAGGCCCATGAGGGCAAAAATATTCGCGGTAAAGACGATGAAAGGGTCTTGGGTTATACCAAAGATCGCCGGAATTGAGTCAAGTGCGAACATGACATCAGTAGAGCCGATGGCAATGAACACAATGAGCATTGGGGTGAAATGCTTAACCCCGGCAACCCGGGTAACGAGCTTGGTGCCGTGATATTCCTTGGTAAAGTTCACGCGCTTCTTCATCAGACGCACGAGGAAGTTATCTTTCACGTCATCGGCATGCTCAGAAATTTCGTCATCGTTATTAAAAGCTTGCGCCCATGCGGTATAGAGCAGGAAAGCGCCAAAAATGAAGAAGATCCAACTGAAGCTTTCGATGAGCTGTGCTCCGAGCAAAATGAAGACACCACGGAAAATCAGTGCCAAAATAATGCCCACCATAAGCACCATTTGCTGGTACTTCTTCGGAACCGCGAAACGGCTCATAATGATCACAAAGACGAAGAGATTATCAATGGAGAGGCTGTATTCCGTAAGCCAGCCCGCGGTGAACTCCATCCCCCGATCAAAGCCGAAGAGTTGCCAAATAATCACGGCAAATACCAGAGCAAGCGCAACATAGAGGGCGACCCAGAGACTGGCTTCCTTCATCGATGGAGCATGTGGACGCTTCGCCACCAGAAGCAGGTCTGCAAGAAGGATCAGCCCCAGAACGGTCAAACTCACCGCCTCGAAAATGAACCAAGCATTACCGGAGCCATCAGCAATGGTGGTGACCACCGGTGTGTTGGTGGCGGCAAGCGACTGGATGCTTTGGCTAAGAGAGGAGAAAAACACAACAAACCTTTCGTCGGGGAAGCGTTACTTCACTCCGCCGAAAGTCTCTCCCGCGCAAACAATACGCTGTGTCCCCGAACTCCTGGGCAGCAAACCGGAATTGGTTTGTTGACTTCAGGAATTGTACTGACGAGATACACGATTGTGGGATACTCCCCTTCGACCTAGATATCGTATCAGCTTTTTTGTACGGACGTCTTATTCAACTCCCGAGAAACGCCGTAGGCAATGCACACTTGGGCCAGACAATAGCTCAGCATCACCCAGAAGCCGTTGTGTTCTAAGTGATAAACCTCGGTGGGGAGAAATTTGTTCAGCGCGAGGAGGCTATCGGAGCAGACGAAGAGCAGTCCACCCAGAAGAATGAAGACATTTCCTCTGGTCGCAAAGAAACCCATAGCCCCGAGAACTAGGCCATAGATAGCTACCGGAATGAACATCCCCCCAAGAACCGGATAGAGAAGATAAAGCAGCGCTGCGTACCAAATGAGGTAGAGCGAGGAGAGGCTGTGGGGGCGATTGACCGCCAAATACTTGACGAACAGCCAGATGTAGAAAATATGGGCAAGCAGGAACATCCCGAGACCCACCATGAACCACAACTCACCCGGCACCATCAGTGCGAGGTCGCCCAGCCAGGAGAAGAATAGCCCCAGGAGCGCTAAGAAGAAGGCTCTCTCGCGGGAGCGAACCAGCAGCACCAGTGGAAGGATGAGCAGCGGAAGCAGCGCAGGTTTTGTGAGCTGGTAAAGCAGAGCGAGATCAAACCATTGTGCAATGAGCTGTAGCAGCATCACCAAAAAATACGGAAAAAACACTAAGGCTACATATGAGGGCTTCCGAGTCATAGCTCAACTCTAATGAAAGAAGTTCCCGAGTGAGACAATAGAAACATGCAAGCCTCACAACGACAGGAATCGTTCTCGCTCTACGTCGGAATTTCAGGACTCGTGCTTGGATTTCTCATCGGGATAATTGTGTTCCAAGGACGCGACGCCCCTATTTTCGGAGGCCTCTCTATTGGTCTTGTGGCCGGACTCGCCGCAACATTCTGCGGTAGCATCGCCTTCCTTCTGGCTTATCTCCCCACATTGCCAAAAGTCGCTGGCGGCTGGTTTGCTAGAACGGTGCGGGTCATCGATGTCTTTGCCATGACTTTTGCCCATGTCGCCATCGTTTTCTTGGCCCTTTTCGGCACAGCCAGCGTCTTCCAAATGGCTTTTGACGGGCTCTCCCTCGATAATATTGCTTCCTCAGCGGTGGTGGCGGGCATCGTTGCCACGGTCAGCTATATTCTGTATTCCAGCGGGGGCAATATTCGTACCAGTACGATTCCGATACTGCTGATTACCCTGATGCTTTTTGGTGCAATGACCAGCATGCTCACCGCTGATAACAAAGAATGGTGGCAGGACAATTTCTCGGCCCTGGGTGGTGGCAGCGGCGTCTCTGCCTCGACCTTCAATATCACCATGATCATTGCGGGAATTATTTTGACCACAATGAGCAACTATTTGGCCGATGAGCTGATTGCTTTGGCCCCCATCCACCGACTCGGCAAACGATGGAAAATCAAAATCATCCGTAGCATCCTGGCCATGATGGGCCTGAGCCTCGTGCTTCTTGGGCTGGTGGATGTTGCCATGAGCGTATTCGTGCACAATATTGGAGCCTACGGTCTTGGGATACTCTTTATTGTGCTGATTGCGGCGCTCCCCTACCTGCTGCCCGGGCTGCCCTGGGTGTTTTACGCCGTATCCTTTGCCATGTTGGGTGGGCTCGTGGCCGCACTCGTTCTGGTTGCACCGGTGGGATACCTCAACATCACCGCTTTCGAGCTCATTGCAGCCGGCATTGTCTTCGTGTGGTTCACGCTGTTTGTGCGACAGCTCTCCAGTTTTGAAACGGATGTTGCTGCTGGGGATATTTCAGAATAAGTGAGCGGGATTCGAACCAAAATTCCTGCAAAGGGAGACGAGGGGATTCGAGCCCAATTTTCTGAGATATATTTCGAGCACCCCAAGCTTTGAACTTCCGGCTGTATTCAAG
>JBARYA010000269.1:0-5378 GCA_049647625.1 Microbacteriaceae bacterium | reverse complement strand
GTTCCTGAGTTCCAGCGGACCAAAGAAATGAAAGCCCAGGAACGATAGCACGTGGCGTATTTGGTGTTGATGGGCCCGATGATGGCCGGAAAGACCAAGCTGGGCAAGCGGATAGCGAAACTATCGTCTCGAGAATTTATTGATACCGATAAAGTAATTACCGCTCGACACGGGAATATTTCCGATATTTTTGTTGAAAAGGGCGAGCCTTACATGCGAGAAGTCGAACAAGAGGCTGTGAGCTGGGCTCTGGCCCACGATGATGCCATTGTTTCTCTCGGTGGGGGCGCGGTACTTGCAGAAGCAAATCAACAATTGCTCCGCAAAGAACAGGTCGTCTTGCTGACTCTCACAGTTCAGGCAGCTCAGCATAGGCTGGCTCTCTCCCATGAGAGGCCACTGCTCAAACACGGTGGAATCGATGCCTGGGCCGAGATTACCGAGCGCCGGATGCCACTGTATCGCAGTCTGGCAAGCGCAGAATTTGATACCTCATCCGGGACGATGGAAAGCATCGCAACCCAAATTTATGAATGGCGTGAAAGTCTATGACAGAAATGAATCCAGAAGCAGTGCAGACCGTCACGGTCAGCGGTGAAAGCAATTACGACATCCTCATCGGTCGCGGCAATCGCATGAACATCGCTGAGTTAGTACCCGCAGGCGTTAAAAAGATCATGATCTTGCATGCGCCAACAATGGGGAAGGTTGCTGCGGAACTTCGCGAAAGCATGATGGGCCAATACGAGGTAATGACCGCTGAACTGCCGGATGCTGAAGCAGCAAAACGCATTGAGGTTGCGTCATTCTGCTGGCAACTCCTTGGACAAAGTGATTTCACCCGTAGCGATCTGATAATCGGCCTCGGCGGGGGAGCGATCACCGATATTGCCGGTTTCGTTGCGGCCACCTGGTTACGTGGTCTCAAGATCATTCAAGTCCCAACAACGGTTTTGGCTATGGTCGACGCCGGAATCGGCGGAAAAACCGGTATTAACACCTCCGAGGGTAAAAATCTTGTTGGTTCATTCCATGCTCCACATGCAGTAGTTGTCGACCTTGAGTTTTTGCAGAGTCTGCCAGAGATGGAACTTAAAGCTGGTTTTGCCGAGGTCGTGAAGTGTGGGTTTATTCGAGAGCCTGAAATTCTTGATCTCATCGAAGCAGATGTTGCTACCGTTTTGAATCCGGATAGCGCTGAAATGTTGCGTGTTATCCAGCTTTCTATTCAGACCAAAGCAGATATCGTCAGCGCAGACTATAAAGAAACCGGCGAGCGTGAGTACCTCAACTATGGCCACACACTGGGACATGCCATTGAGTATGTTGAACGTTATCAATGGCGCCACGGTGCCGCGATTTCCATCGGCTTAATGTATGCCGCTGAGCTCGGACGTTTGAGCGGACGTCTCTCTGACGAAGTTGCCGATCGCCACCGTACAGTGTTGGAACTCTTGGGACTGCCAACAAGCTATGGGGCAAAACGCTGGGATAGTCTTCTTGCTGTCATGAAACGCGATAAGAAGTCCCGGGGGAATATGCTCCGTTTCGTGGTGCTTGATGATCTCGCCAGGCCCACTATTTTGGCCGCTCCGGAACCATCGCTGATCTTCGCTGCCTATCAAGAAATCACAGCTTAGCCCTTTTACAGCAGGCAGTGATGCTAAAATATCCAAGGCGCCGGCAACGGCAGTCGATTAGAGCTTAAAGGACGAAGATTATGGCGAGTACGAACGATATTAAAAATGGCACGGTTCTGAATATTGATGGACAACTCTGGAATGTCATTGAATTCCAACACGTCAAGCCTGGTAAAGGTGGAGCCTTTGTTCGCACCAAGCTCAAGAACGTAGTCACCGGGAAAACCGTAGACCGCACCTTCAATGCCGGTGCAAAAATCGAAACCTCAAATGTTGATCGACGCGATTTTCAGTACCTCTACAAGGATGGCGAGGGATTCGTCTTCATGGATCTGGCAGACTATGACCAGATCACACTGGGGGAGAATATTGTGGGGGATGCAGCAAACTTCCTCCTCGAGAACGCTCAGGTTACCATTGCACTGAACGAGGGAACCCCTCTGTATCTGGATTTGCCTCTATCAATTGTGACGGTTATTACCTACACCGAACCGGGACTTCAGGGTGACCGTTCAACCGGTGGGACCAAGCCTGCAACTATTGAAACCGGCTATCAGATCCAGGTTCCACTCTTCCTCGAAGTTGGTACCCGGGTAAAGGTTGATACCCGTAGCGGCGATTATCTCGGGCGTGTAACCGATTAATGAGCGCTGTTCAGAAAGCTCGTAAACGAGCACTCGATCTCTTGTATGCATCAGATTTGATTCAAAAGCCTCTCGAAGAAGTTCTTGAGGCAGAGGCAGTCAGGGCAAGAAAAGAACCTGATCGTGCCGAATCTTGGGCTTATGCACGACAAATCGTTCAGGGTGTTCTGGATCATACGGATGAAATCGATGAAAAGATCGAAATGTTCTCTTATGATTGGCCACTGCACCGGATGCCGGTTGTTGATAGAAATATTTTGCGGCTCTCAAGCTGGGAACTGCTCTATCGTGAAGATTTAGATCGCGCGATTGTTATTAGTGAAGCGATTCTCTTAGCTAAGGAATATAGCACCGAGGAATCAGCCAAGTTTGTGAACGCAATTTTGGCAAAAATAGCGCGTTAGAAACGCTAGACTGGTAACAGAGCGTTTCGTCTAAAACTTTTGAAGTTTGACACCGCAACACTGAAAGAAGACAACCTTTAATGACCGTACAGAGAGACGGGGAAGGGAGTCAGATGGCTGAGCGTATTGTGCTGAGCGACACTGACATAGCCAGAGTACTCACTCGTATCTCCCACGAGATTATGGAAAATAACCGTGGTGAGGGGCGAATAATTCTTCTTGGAATTCCATCCCGAGGGGTATTTTTGGCACGTCGGCTTGCTGACAAGATTAATGAAATCGAAGCGGGCAGTGCACTCGCTGGTTCCTTGGATGTAACCATGTACCGCGATGACCTCGATCAGAACCCGCTGAGAGTTCCTGCTGAAACCCATATTCCTTCAAGCCTTGATGGCTCAACAGTGATTCTGGTTGATGATGTTCTGTATTCCGGACGAACCATCAGGGCAGCACTTGATGCAATCAGCGATATCGGTCGCCCCTTGAAGATCAAACTCGCAGTACTCATCGATCGCGGGCATCGTGAACTTCCGATACGAGCCGATTTTGTTGGGAAAAATCTCCCAACCTCTCGCCAAGAGCGAGTATTTGTTCACCTGAGCGAACGAGATGACGAAGACAAGGTCAGTTTGGAGCAAAGTAAATGACTAATCTGCTCTCGACCAAAGATTTAAGTCTTGAACGTGCCATGAGCCTTTTAGACATTGCCGAGTACATGGCTGAGACCGCAAACAATCGGATGCGGAAACTTCCGACACTTCGGGGCAAGACCGTGGTGAATTTGTTTTACGAAAATTCTACGAGAACCCGTATTTCTTTTGAAGCTGCCGCAAATCGTCTCAGCGCTGATGTTATTAATTTCAGTGCTGCAAGTTCTTCGGTTTCAAAGGGTGAGTCGCTGCAAGATACTGCACAAACCCTTGAAGCTCTCGGTGCCGATGGCATTGTGATCCGCCATCCTGCCAGTGGCGCTGCCCATTTCTTAGCATCGCAAAACTGGATCCCCGGTGGCGTGATCAATGCCGGGGACGGCATGAACGAGCATCCAACCCAAGCACTTCTGGATGCATTCACGCTGCGCCAGCGCATCCGCGGTGCTGAGAGTACCGGAAAAGACTTGTCCGGAATCAAGGTCATAATAGTTGGCGATATCCTACATTCTCGGGTTGCACGCTCAAATATTTGGTTACTCAATACCCTAGGCGCGAGTGTTTCACTCGTTGCGCCTCCAACCCTGATGCCCTTTGGCGTCGAGAGTTGGCCTGCACAGGTTTTTTATGATTTCGATGAGGCAATTGCTACGGTTCAGCCTGATGCTGTCATGTTGCTGCGCATTCAACAGGAACGGATGCACGATGCATTCTTCCCGAACGCGAGTGAATATGGCAAAAATTGGGGACTCGGTAATGATCGCTTTGCCCGATTGCCAAAAGGATGTTTAGTGATGCATCCGGGACCAATGAATCGCGGCTTAGAGATCTCAGCCCTCGCAGCAGATTCTGCCGAATCAACCGTGCTTGACCAGGTCAAAAACGGGGTATTTATTCGGATGGCAGCACTCTATCAAGCTCTTTCCGGACCAGACGAGGCGGTTGCATAATGCACAATGGAGTTTTCCTAATTAGCGGTGCAACCATGTCCAATGGGCAAAAGCAGGATCTCGTGCTCGAAGACGGCATCATTGTCGAGGCCGGGAGTTCATTGAGTCGTGCTGGCAGCACCAAAATTGATGCTGATGGCCTGATTGCGCTGAGCGGTTTGGTTGATTTGCACACCCACCTGCGCGACCCGGGTGGTGAGGGCAGCGAAACTGTCCTCAGTGGTACTCGAGCCGCTGCTGCCGGTGGATATACGACCACATTCGCAATGGCGAATACTTCTCCAGTTGCCGATACAGCCGGTGTGGTTGAACAGGTGCTCTCCTTGGGTGAGGAAGCCGGTTTCGTTACCGTACGCCCAATTGGGGCTGTTACACAGGGTCTTGAAGGCAAACAGCTTGCTGAGATTGGTGCCATGGCAAAGTCCAGAGCCAAGGTGACCGTCTTTTCTGATGATGGAAAATGTGTCTCTGATTCACTGCTCATGCGTCGGGCTCTCGAATATGTTAAGGGTTTCAATGGTGTGATCGCACAGCATTCACAAGATCCACAACTGACTCTTGACGCGCAAATGAATGAGAGCGCACTGTCAAGCACTCTGGGCCTCAGCGGTTGGCCGAGTGTCGCAGAAGAAAGCATTATTGCTCGGGATGTTCTCCTCGCCAAGCATGTTGGCGCCAGATTGCATGTTTGCCATGTGTCGACTGCCGGCTCGGTTGAGGTCATCCGTTGGGCAAAGTCTCGCGGTATAGCTGTCACCGCAGAGGTTACCCCACACCACCTCATGCTGAGTGAAGAACTGGTACGAGGTTATGACAGTGTCTATAAGGTGAATCCACCGCTTCGTAGCCAAGAAGATATTCTTGCACTGCGTCAAGCGCTGGCTGACGGTGTGATTGATATTGTTGCCACCGACCACGCTCCGCACAAATCTGAGGCGAAGTGTTGCGAGTGGAACTATGCGGCTATGGGCATGGTCGGGCTCGAAACGGCCCTACCCGTGGTAAGAACAGCAATGCAGGACTATGATTTCGGCTGGGAACGCCTTGAACAGGCTATGAGCCATACGCCAGCGAGGATCGGTCGATTGTC
>JBARYA010000268.1:0-4434 GCA_049647625.1 Microbacteriaceae bacterium | reverse complement strand
CCACAACACCACGCCATATTGTTACCAGTGAGGGCTTGGCCATCACCAGTTTTCGCCTGGCTTCAAATCAGCGGCGGTACGATCGCACGCAGGAGAAATGGGTTGAAGGAGACACAAATTGGTACACCGTGACCAGTTTTCGGCAACTGGCGTTGAATTCAGCACAGTCCATCAATAAGGGTGACCGAATTCTGGTGAGCGGCCGCTTGCGTATCCGCGATTGGGAGTCGGGGGAGCGCAGTGGTACCACCATCGAAATTGAGGCTGATGCTCTTGGCCACGATATTTCTTGGGGTGTCTCAAGCTATCAACGAACCAGTGCTGGGGCCCAGAACACTGAGGCTCAGGGCGTAGCTGAATATCCAAACCCGGATGAGCCTGCAGCTGCGGAAAGCCCCACCGAGGTCGCCTGGGCTGGCTGAGCAAACGGCTAGACTAGAGGGCATGGCTGAATACATTTACCAGATGGTCCGCGCTCGAAAAACAGTCGGCGATAAGTTAATTCTTGATGATGTGACGATGTCCTTCATCCCCGGTGCGAAGATCGGTATGGTCGGTCCCAACGGTGCTGGTAAATCAACCATCCTCAAGATTATGGCTGGGCTTGATACCCCGAGCAATGGTGATGCCATGCTCAGCCCTGGCTACACCGTTGGCATCCTCATGCAAGAACCGGTTCTGGACGAGACCAAGAACGTTCTCGAAAATGTGCAATTGGCCGTCAAAGACACCAAGGATAAGCTCGATCGCTTTAACCAGATTTCGGCTGAACTGGCTGATCCAGATGCAGACTTTGATACCCTCCTCAGCGAGATGGGCAAGCTGCAAGAAGAAATTGATGCCCTTGAGGCCTGGGATCTCGACAGCCAATTAGAGCAGGCAATGGATGCTCTTCGCCTGCCTCCCTCAGACGCCGATGTGAGCGTTCTTTCGGGCGGAGAACGTCGTCGCGTGGCACTCTGCAAACTCCTCTTAGAGAAGCCAGATCTGCTGCTCCTTGATGAGCCAACCAACCACCTTGATGCTGAGAGTGTGCTTTGGCTGGAACAGCACCTCTCGAAGTATCCGGGTGCGGTTATTGCCATCACCCACGATCGTTACTTCCTTGACCATGTTGCGGAATGGATCGCAGAAATCGATCGCGGACGTCTTTACCCATATCAGGGTAACTACTCCACCTATTTGGAGAAGAAGGCCGAGCGTCTCAACGTTCAGGGCAAAAAAGATGCAAAACTTGCCAAGCGTCTGAGCGAAGAACTCGAATGGGTCCGTTCAAACGCCAAGGGCCGACAGGCCAAGTCAAAAGCCCGTCTGGCTCGTTACGAGGAGATGGCAACCGAGGCTGAGCGTACCAGAAAGCTCGATTTCGAGGAGATCCAGATTCCACCGGGACCCCGTTTGGGCCAGCTGGTTTTGGAAGCCGACAAACTGCAAAAGGGCTTTGGCGATCGAATCCTGATCGACAACCTGAGCTTCAGCCTGCCTCGAAACGGCATCGTGGGAATTATCGGTCCGAACGGTGTGGGAAAAACTACCCTCTTCAAGACCATTGTTGGTTTGGAGCCCCTTGACGCCGGTGTGCTGAAGATTGGCGAAACGGTCAAGATTTCTTATGTAGACCAGTCACGTGGCGGGATCGATCCACAAAAAACGGTTTGGGAGGTCGTTTCTGATGGTCTGGATCACATCCAGGTCGGAAATGTTGAGATTCCTTCCCGAGCCTATGTTTCAACCTTCGGGTTCAAGGGCCAGGATCAGCAGAAGCGTGCTGGCATCCTTTCCGGTGGTGAGCGTAACCGCCTAAACCTGGCACTCACCCTCAAACAGGGTGGCAACATGTTGCTTCTCGATGAGCCAACTAACGACCTTGACGTAGAAACACTCTCAAGTCTCGAAAATGCTCTGCTCGAGTTCCCCGGTTGTGCCGTGGTGATTACCCACGATCGTTGGTTCCTCGACCGGATTGCGACTCACATTTTGGCGTATGAGGGCACCGATGAAAACCCATCGAATTGGCACTGGTTCGAGGGCAACTTTGAATCGTATGAAGCCAACAAAATTGACCGCCTCGGGATCGACGCAGCTCGTCCGCACCGCTCAACCTATCGCAAGCTCACCCGCGACTAAGGAAGCGGCCCAATGACTCAGAGACTCCATATTCCCATCCACCTGCGCTGGGCCGATTTGGATGCCTTCGGGCACGTCAACAATGTTCAGGTGGCCAGGCTCCTTGAAGAGGCGCGTGTGCGAGCGTTTTGGAAGGATGAATCCACGGATGCTTTCCCAACAGCCGTGGTCGATTCCGGCCCGACAGCATCCACCTGGACGCTGATTGCGCGCCAAGAGCTCGAGTATCTGGTGCCAATGCCGTACTTCACCGCACCGGTGGATGTGCAAGCCTGGTTCAGCAAAATCGGTGGAGCAAGCATTGACATTTGTTATGAGGTATATTCACCTCACGGCTCAGAGCAAGTGCTCCACTATAAGGCACAAACTACGCTGGTTCTGGTGGATAGCTCCACCCAAGCTCCACGCAGAATTAACCCGGCTGAACGAGCATCGTGGGAGCCATACCTCGGCGAAGCGCTCACTTTCCGTCGCTCTTAACACTAAGCTTTGTTTGCTCGCGCGCGGGATTCAAGGTTTAGAGCGAGGGTTCTTGATACAGTGTTTTTGACTCGAGAGTGGTGTTCTACTCGTGCTCTGGGATTCTGATCATCCCTTCTTGAGCAACGGTGGCAATGAGAATTCCATCTTTGGTATAGATCTTTCCGGTGCTGAGGCCGCGTCCTCCAGTAGCGCTCGGTGATTCCTGTAAATAGAGCAACCATTGGTCGACCCGTGCAAAACGGTGCCACCACATGGCATGATCAAGACTGGCGCCTTTGAGTCCCGGGGTAGCCCAGGCAATACCGTGGCGACGGAGCACCGGTTCAAGAATCGTGTAGTCACTGGCATAGGCCAGGGCAGCGCGGTGAATATTTGGATCATCCGGCATCGCATCGACGGTTTTGAGCCAAACGGCCTGATGCGCTACTCGCTCACCCTCAACTTTGAGATAGACCGGTTTATCAATATGCCGCATCTCGAATGGACGCTTTGAGGCCCAATACTCGGCAACCGGATGGTTGATATCACCCAATTGTTCAGAGTCATTAGGAAGATCCTCAGGGAGCGGGATACCCTCCGGCATGTCGATCTGATGGTCGAGACCGCGATCCTCGGTTTGGAATGAAGCAATCATCGAAAGAATGGGTTTCCCATCCTGAAAAGCTTCGGTTCGTCGGGTTGAGAATGAGCGCCCATCGTGAATACGTTCAACGGCAAAGGTGATGGACTTGTCAATATTTCCGGGCCGCAGAAAATAGGCGTGCATCGAGTGGACTGAGCGATCATCCGGCATAGTTTTGATTGCGGCCATCAGAGATTGTGCTAAAACTTGCCCACCAAAAATTCGTCCCTGAGGCATCCATAAACTTTTCCCAATAAAGACATCATCCTGAGTGCGGGTCTCATCATCACTCAAATCGAGAGCATCGAGCATATCGTGTAGCGATTCGAGTCGGGCTTGTGCACGCAACGATTCTTTTAGGCGTTTCGCATCCTCTTCAGGCATGAGTGGGCTGTCTCCTCAAAAATCGATAAACGGGATATGCGGTATACATCCAGCCTAACCTTAGGTAGCTTAGAAGAGAGATGACTGACCTGCTGAAATTTACTGATTCCTCCTCCATTCTTGATCTGAAGAGTTTTTTGGTGCGTGCTGCCAGAGTCGAACTTGGAGCGGTGCACCTTCTGGCAGTCGATAGGGTTTTGGTGGCAACGATTGCGGTGCTCTACCCCACAGGCCTGATCGAGCGCAGGATGCCTACCGTGCTTGGGGTTCGGACTTTCCCTCTTGCCGAGAGTGCCGAGCTGGATATTGTGGTCAAACAACGGGCAATTCTTGATCGAATTGCCCGCTTGGATGCCGAGGGAGAACACTCTCGAACTGAACTGGCAATACCTGCAGAGTCCGTGATGGTCAGCTGGGGCGGCATCACGCCGCCACGAGCAGGGTGGCTCCGAGTCGTTGATGTTCAACCAGCAGCATTGAAACAGATTGCTGAGGAAGGTATCGCAGAGATTGCGGCGGTAATTCCCGGTGAGTTGGGAGAAGCCAGAGTGCGCAAAGTGCGCGGTGAAGTGTGGGGACGAAATATCGCAGACCAGCTCGGACTCAGTGAAGATATGGCACTCTGTGCTGGCATTAGTTTCGCAGCCCTGTCACTCGGATTCCTCGACAAAACGGAACGCCTGACGGTGTTTGAGAATGGTCCCTGGCTCCGGGTGAGTAGCCCCTATGGTGATGTCTTAGCGCGCAAGCACGGCTAATACTGGCGCTGTCGGCATCGGCAGCTCAATCCCTATAAATTCGCCACAATAGACCGGCCA
>JBARYA010000267.1:0-6035 GCA_049647625.1 Microbacteriaceae bacterium | reverse complement strand
GAATCACAGTGAAAACCGCAAAAAAGATAAACTGGTGCTATGAATTCAGAGCCTAATCACACTAACCCCCTCGATCTGCAGAGTGATTTGCTCGAATTGACCCGCACGCTCTGCGATATTCCCTCCGAGTCCGGACATGAGGCACCGCTTGCCGATGCGATTGAGGCGGCTCTTCTGGGGTACGAACATCTTCGGGTCGAGCGCCATGGGAATACCGTTATTGCGCGTACCGAGCTGGGTCTCAGCCAACGTGTGGTGATTGCCGGACACATTGATACCGTGCCCATCAACAAGAATCTCCCTTCGCAAATCATAGAAGAGCAGGGGGAGCCGTACCTCTTTGCCCGGGGCTCTGTCGATATGAAGGGCGGAGTTGCGGTGCAATTGAGCCTGGCTGCAGAACTTATCGCGCCACGGGTTGATCTGAGCTGGATCTTTTATGACAATGAGGAGGTTGCGGCCAGTCTGAACGGTTTGGGCCTACTCGCCGCCGCCCGACCAGAGTTGCTCCTGGGCGATTTTGCGGTGCTGTGTGAACCGACCAGCGCACAGATTGAGGGCGGATGCCAGGGGACGCTGAGGTTCCGCATCAGCACCAGCGGAGTTCGGGCTCATTCAGCCAGATCCTGGATGGGTGAAAATGCAATCCATCGCCTTCAGGGCGCCCTGGAAATTTTGAACAATTATCAGGCGGCTGAACCGATTGTTGATGGGCTGAAATACCACGAAGGTTTGAATGCGGTAGCAATTGAGGGCGGAATCGCCGGGAATGTTATTCCTGATTACGCGGCAGTGGTTATCAACTATCGCTTCGCACCAGATAAAACTGTTGCTAAGGCCGTGGAGTCGATGCAGGAGCTGTTTGCCGGATATGCATTTGAGCTCTTGGATTCCAGCGCGGGAGCGCGACCTGGGCTAGACCATGAACTCGCTCAAGCCTTTGTGAGTGCTCTCGGAACACCGGTGGCCGCAAAGTACGGTTGGACCGATGTTGCACGGTTCTGGGAACTCGGAATTCCGGCGGTAAATTATGGTCCAGGGGATCCAAGCCGTGCACATGCAGACGACGAAGCCTTGAAGATTTCGGAGCTGTACCAATGCAAAAAGGGTTTACTACACTGGCTCAGCTATAATTGATACAGGACATGATCCCAAGGAAGGTAGGTCGCAGATGGCAGCCCAGAAACCAAGAACTGGTGATGGACCAATGGAAGCAGTTAAAGAAGGACGGCTAATCATTGTTCGTGTTCCACTTGAGGGTGGCGGACGCATGGTAGTTTCAGTCAATGACGCAGAGGCACAGGAACTTCATGATGCCCTTGGAAAAGTTCTGGTCAAAGCCTAAGGCTTAACTGACCAAGAGTATTTCTTACTTCTTGAGCGGGTGTGTGACGGCAGATATTCTGCGGTTATGCACCCGCTCAAATGTTTAAGACCGTGGTTGTAGAACAAGCATCGGTGTTCAGCCGCATTGCGAAAGCGCCCGGGTCTTAGTCGGGCGCTTTTCTCAACATCCTTGTTAGCGTTTAATGATCTGGAGCAGGCCAGTGCCCACCGCCAGCAAATTCCACTGCACATTCAGGTCTGGCAATGATGCCAGCAATTCTCGAATCTTGCCGGTTTGCTCATCCCGAGCCGTTGGCGCCGCCAATTTTCCACCGCGAAGTGGATGATAGGCCAAGACCATTCCACCTGGCTTGACCAAGCGGAGGGCGTGCATCAGGTAGCTGGCCAATTGTGGTGATTGAGCGTCAAAGAGGGCAACATCGTAAGAGGCGTCATTGAGGCGAGGGAGTACCTCGTCAGGATTTCCGGTGATGAGACGCTGCGCGTTACTTTCTGGAGCACCCTGAGCAAATGCTTGACGGGCAAGATCGTGATTGGTTGCATCCGAATCAATGCTGCTGAGGCTCGCACTCGGGTTTCCAGCAAGGATCCACAAACCGGTCAGGCCGGTGCCGGTACCGATTTCGACCACATTCTGAGCACCACTCGCCGCAACCATAATCGCCAATTGCTGGCCGAGGGCGGCAGAAATAGGGGATTGGGCAAGTTCGAGTGCTGCCCGACGAGCGTTCTGCATAGGCTCGGTTTCGGTGGGTAGCTCTTCGCTAAACTTGTAGTTGTTAATAATCTCGGTCACGTGGTTTCTCCTTGCCCTCCAGCCTAAACCAGTGACTATGCTTATTGTGGGATGAGAGATGGAGTATTTTGGGTGGTTTGACCTTTGAAAAGCTGCTGCTAGTCGCCGTACTCGCAGCGTTTTTGGTCGGCCCAGAACGGCTCCCGGCCGCTGCGGCGGGCTTGGCAAATCTGGTGAAGCGGGTAAAGGGCTGGGTGAGCGATACCGGCAGTCGTTTCAGCGATGAGCTGGGTGAAGATTTTGCGATCGACGAACTCAAAAAGTTTGACCCACGAAAGTACGACCCGCGACGTATTATTATGAACGCCTGGTTCGAAGATGATGCGGAACACGCAGAGGAAGGGCCAAGAAAACGTCCTCCCAGTGCTGCGGCAGCGCGTCAATTAGCGGCGGCAGCCGGTTTATCAGTTCCATTCGACAATGAGGCTACCTAAAGACAACATCTCTGGTCTCGGTTAGCACCATGTGTTCTGAGCGGTAGCTTAGGCCCGAGAAATTCCTTTGAGGATGCGCAATAGCAGGGTCATCACCGGCGCTAACACCCGGAACTCACGCCCAGTGGTCGGTAGCGAAATCACACGACGAGCCACCGAAACGGTTTGCGAATTGGTATAGCGCAGGATTCCTTCGGGACCATTACGACGACCCAGGCCAGACTTTTTCACCCCGCCCATTGGCGCCGAACTGGAAGAAAATGACGCTCGGTATCCTTCATTAATATTGACGCTGCCGGAGACGAGCTGCTGGGCGATGTTTTTTGCCCGCGCAGGTCGGTCGGTAAGAATCGAGGCATTCAGCCCGAGCTCACTATCGTTGGCTGCAGTGATTGCTTCATTGACGCTGTTAACCCGATAGAGCGAGACCAATGGTCCAAATGTTTCAGTACGGAAGCATTCCATATCCTCAGAAACATTTTTGAGCACTGTAGGGGCAAAGAAGAAGGGGCCAAGCTCAGGTAGAGCAACTCCACCAGAGAGCAGGGTGGCGCCCTTCGAGACGGCGTCTTTCACGTGTTCTTCAAGGCGTTTCAACTGGGCTGCGGAAGCGAGGGAGCCATAATCGGTATCGAAATGGTAGCCCGCTCCAATTTTGAGCCTGGATAATTCCTCGACGAACGCTGCTTCAAAAGCATCCGCGACATCACCGACAAGATAGATACGTTCCGTTGAGACGCAGAGTTGCCCCTGTGAGCTGAAGCACGAATAGGCGGCAATCTTTGCTGCCCGTTTCGGATCAGCATCCGGGAGCACGAGGAGCGCATTCTTGCCGCCCAATTCAAGCGAGACCCCGACCAATCGCTCGGCGCTGGTTTTGGCGACCCCGATGCCGGTTGGGGTTGATCCGGTAAAGGCCACATAGTCGGCAGCTTCAACAACGGCCTGTCCAATGGTTGCACCGGCTCCGGCCACCACCTGCCAAAGCGCTGGAGGGAGTCCAGCTTCGACAAAAATCTGACGCAATTGCAGAACCGCGAGACCGGCTTGGTTGTCAATCTTTTGCACCACAGCATTGCCCGAGATGAGCGCTGGCAGCACATCGAAAGCTGCGATACTGAGCGGATAATTCCACGGGGTGATGACGCCGATCGTGCCTTTTGGATGCTGAAAAACTTCGGTTCCGATAAGCACCGGAATCGGGCTGCGCTTCCGCTTTGGAGCCAACACCGAACGGGCCTTAAATGCCAGGTACCGGGTGGTGGCAGCGCTCGAGAAGAGCTCCTCATAGGCTTGACCGCGTGACTTGCCGGTTTCTGCCTGCACCAGGTCAATCAGGGATGATTGTTCGCGCAGGATCGCATCATGGGCGCGCAAGAAGACTCGTCGGCGCAGGTCATAGGAGGTCTTCTGCCAAATTTCCTGGGCTATTCGGGCTCGCTCAAAGGCAAGGGAAACATCCGAGAGTGTGCTCTGCGGCAATTGCCCCAGTTCTTCGCCGCTGAAACACTCAATCAGTGGCACAGTCTTAAGTGTTTTGACCGGCTGGGAGTCAATCACAATTGCGCTGCACAATTGGGCAAGAAAATCATCATCGATGGTGAGAATCGGCATGTGCTCAATCTACCGCAGGATGTGAAGAATCGCCCGATGAACGCTTAGCGTACTGGTGAGAGCGCGACAATTCGCTCGGCAATAGCCATGAGTTCTCTGGCTGCAGCGGAGTCAGGATGCTCAAACACGAGCGGAATACCCACATCACCCGAAACACGAAGTGCCGGGTCGAGCGGAACCGAACCGAGCAGGGGAACAAGGGTTCCGGTGCTTTCGCTCAGCTGCTGGCTCAGAGCCTCGCCGCCCCCAGAACCAAAGAGATCGATGCGCTGTCCCGCGATATCTGCAGCGGACATATTCTCAATCACACCCAGAATTTCCTGACCGCTTTTTCTCATCACTGAGGCACTGCGCCAGGCAATTGTGCTTGCCGAAGGCTGGGGTGTGGTAACCACAATCGATTGTGCCTGGGGGAGGAGTTGCCCAATCGAGATGATCATATCTCCGGTACCGGGCGGGAGGTCGAGGAGGACATAGTCGGGTTCACCAAAGTTCACCTCACCCAAAAATTGTTCGAGGGTTCGATGCAGCATTGGACCCCGCCAGGCTACCGGTTCATCCTTCTCCAGAAACATCCCGATCGAAATGATGGGAATGCCGAAGCTTTCTGGTGCCTGAATCATGCCATTCACTTTGCTGAGCACCGGGGCGTTTCCCCCACTGAGCCCCATCAGTGCAGGAATGGAAAAACCGTGAATATCGGCATCAAGTATTGCAGTTCGGTAACCGAGGCTGGTTAAGGCTGCGGCGAGGTTGACCGTGATCGTTGATTTTCCAACCCCACCCTTACCGCTGCTGATACTGAGGAAACGGGTCACGAATTTTCAGAATTCTTGGTATCGAGTTCGGCAATCAGTGCTCGGAGTTCATCCTTAATAAATTCGCGATCTGCTAGGGAGTCAATTCTGGTCCGCAGGTCAGCGATCTCCCGAGCCAAGTATTCGGTATCCGAGATATTGCGTTCTGCGCGTTGGCGATCGTGCTCCATCTGGACGCGGTCGCGGTCATCCTGCCGGTTCTGAGCCAACAGAATCATCGGGGCAGCATAGGAGGCCTGCACCGAAAGGATGAGGGTGAGGGCGGTAAAACCGAGCGCTGCCGAGTCAAAACGAAGGTGATCAGGTGCGAGGGTGTTGAAGGCGAGCCAGGCAATACACATGAGTGTCAGTCCGAGTAGAAACCACGGTGTTCCCATGCCGCGGGCTATTGTTTCGGTCAATTGACCAAAATTCTCGTTCACAGTTTTCTTCTGTGCCATGATTCCTCCTTCTGAATGTTTTCGTGCGCTACTGCTTGCTCAGCTCAATGCACCGGCTATTTTGCGAGCTTGCTTAAACGCTTCCGTTTAGCTTCGCGAGCTTGATCAACACCGGCCTTGCGCCAATCGCTTGGCATCAGGTAATCGAGCACATCATCCACGGTCACCAGACCAACCAGACGTTTCGATTTATCAATCACCGGAACGGAAATCAGGTCATAACTGGCCAAAATTCTGCTCACCTCATCGGCTGGAGTGTCAACAGAAACCGGTTGAACTGAAGTGTCGAGCAGGGTGCCCAGCTTTTCTCCGGGTGGGTGGCGAAGCATCCGTTGAAAGGATACCACTCCCAAGAAACGCCCGGTTGGGGTTTCGAGTGGGGGGAGTGTGACACAGATCATGGCCGCAAGGGCTGGGGCGAGTTCGGCACGACGAATCATGGCTAGACCTTCGGCAACCGTGGTGCTCGCCGAGAGAATAATCGGATCCGAGGTCATCAAACCACCGGCCGTATCTTGTCCATAGGTGAGTAGCATCCGGATGTCCTCAGCCTCTTCGGGCTCCATCAAATCCAGCAATTCCTCAC
>JBARYA010000266.1:0-2725 GCA_049647625.1 Microbacteriaceae bacterium | reverse complement strand
GCTCTGTGGATTGCTCAGCGATGTGAGCGCAGAAAAAATACAGAGTGCCAGCAGAATAACCATAAAAAAACTCACCCAAGGATTTTGCGTTCCGAAGGCACCGATAAAGACCATTGCGGGAATAGTGCCAACAAGAATCATGGTCTTGGCTACAGTGATGACCAGTTGCTGCCAATGGTCGGGGATGTTCTTCAACGAGCTGACCCTGCTTCTTTTCTGAGACCCCCCGTTTTGGGGAATGCCATATCCTTGGAAATCTTCATTCTTGGCAATAGCTTTGTAATAGGAAGTTTAGTACTTGGGGAATCGCAAATGGCGGTTTGGCAGGGCTTGTGTCGCAGACCGGGCTCTACCAAGCCGCCAAACTTCTTTTTCGGGGCGTATCGCTGACGTGGCCAAGCGATTGGGATGGTCACCACCGGTGATTCGCTTGGGGGTGGATCAGGAGAGTGCCGACCATTTAGCCCAGCAATGCGCGTAATTGGGCGCCGACAGCATCCGATTCAATGAGAAAGCCATCGTGACCATACGGTGTTTCGAGCGTAACCGGTTCAGTTCCGCTGATACTACTCGGCACGTGCTTGGCAATTTCTCGCTGCCCCTCGAGTGGAAATAGGCGATCACTATCGATGCCGATTACGAGTAGCGGTACGCGGATGGATTGCAGTACTTCGAGGTATCCGCCCCGATCGCGCCCAATATCATGGGCATCCATTGCGGTGACCAGGGTGATGTATGAGTTGGCATCAAATCGTCGGGCAAACTTATTGCCGTGAAAATCGAGGTAGGACTCGACCGCATAGACTCCGCCGCCGCCCAGGGGGGAGACCCCACTCTGCCAGCTTCGGCCGAATCGTTCATTGAGTTCAGCAGCACCGCGGTAGGTGAGAAGGGCAACCTTCCGAGCCAGCGAGATACCCTGGTGAGGGCCTTCGCCATCAGCAGCATCGTAGTAGAAGCCGTCGTTGAAGGCCGGATCGGTTTTGATTGCGGCCACCTGGAGTGAGGTGAAGGCAATCTGGTCAGCGGTGGTGACCGGAGGGGCTGCGATAACGGCGACCCGTTCGACCAGTTCCGGGTACGTTGCTGCCCACTCAAGCGATTGCATTCCACCAACAGAGCCGCCAATAACCGCAGCCCATTTGGGAATGCCGAGATAGTCGAGCAGAGCCCGCTGGCTTTCAACCTGATCACGGATGGTCACAAAAGGAAATCGGCTGGCCCATTCCTGATTATCGGGTGCCAGATGCGCCGGTCCGGTGCTGCCCTGACAACCACCCAGCATATTCGGCACAACCACAAACCACTGATCGGTATCTACGGCTTTCCCCGGCCCGACAACTTCGCTCCACCAGCCAGCAGTGGCGTGACCGCTACCGGCCTTGCCAATAATGTGACTATCACCGGTGAGGGCATGGGGGATGAGCACCGCATTGCTGGCACTCGCGTTCAGTGTGCCAAAGGTTTCGAAGGCAATCGAGACTTTGGGCAGGATTCCGCCGCGTTCGAGCTGAAGTTCATCGAGCTTCAGAAACATTCGATTACCGATAGGGTCACCCTCGCGCCAGGCCCCGCTTGCCGGGGGCTTACCGAGCAGGGAACGAATGTTCGCATCCGTCACAAAATCACTGGGAACGGTGTCCTCAGGAGTTTGCCAGTCCATTCAGTTTTCCTCGTTTGGGTGGGTTATCACGATGATATGGGTAAAAGGCTATTTGCCAAGAGAAAGTTTTCCCTTGGCAAATAGCCTAATCGAACGCTTGAGTCTTTAGGCTCGCGCAGCGGCGAGAGCCTGCTCGAGATCGGCCTTAATGTCATCGATATGTTCGAGACCGATCGAGAGGCGGACCAGACCCGGGGTGGTTCCGGTTGCCAGCTGTTGTTCCGGGGTGAGCTGTGAGTGGGTGGTTGAGGCCGGATGAATAATCAGGCTTCGCACATCACCAATATTGGCTACGTGGCTGAACAGCTTCACGCTATCGACCAGGCGCTTGCCCGCATCAACACCGCCCTTGAGCTCAAAACTCAGTACAGCGCCGGCACCCTTCTTGGCGTAGGTGTTTGCTGCACCAAACCATGGGCTGCTTGGCAGGCCGGCATAGCTGACCGAAGCAACATCAGGATGGGCTTCCAGCCACTCAGCGATTGCCTGAGCGTTCTGGGTATGACGTTCCATGCGCAGCGAGAGGGTTTCAAGACCCTGGATAACCTGCCAGGCGTTATCCGGGGCAACAGCGGCTCCGAGGTCGCGCAACAGCTGTACGCGGGCCTTGATGATGTAGGCGACTCCGTTGCCGAGGGCTCCGGTGTAGCTGACCCCGTGGTAGGAAGGATCCGGTTCGGTGAGGCCCGGGAAGCGATCTGCGTGGGCGGCCCAGTCGAACTTACCGCCATCGACAATAGCGCCAGCAATCACGGTACCGTGACCACTGAGGAACTTGGTTGCCGAGTAGGTCACAATATCTGCGCCGTGCTGCAGGGGCTGAATCAGATACGGGGTAGCAATGGTGTTATCGACCACGAGTGGCAAACCATTCGCATGGGCAACTTCGGCAACGGCGGAAATATCGAGCACATTGATCTTTGGGTTGCCAATGGTCTCGGCGAAGAAGAGTTTGGTATTCGGCTGAATAGCAGCCTTCCACTCTTCGAGGTTATCCTGATCCTCAACGAAGGTCACCTGAACGCCGAGCTTTGGCAGGGTGTACTTGAACAGGTTGTAGGT
>JBARYA010000265.1:0-2241 GCA_049647625.1 Microbacteriaceae bacterium | reverse complement strand
AGCATCTCATCATCCTGGATTGAAGGCAATCGAATCAATGCAAAACGGCTCGCGATTGCCGAGCTCCTCGGCAGCGGAACTCGCACCGCATTAGACGTGGTCGCAAATGTGCGAGCCACCGAGGAAGCTATCGCGCTCCTAGCGGACCCTGAGCGCGAGATTACCTTGGGCGATATCGAAGAGCTGCAACACGTCATCGAACCATCACTTGCTCGGGGAATCCGCACCGAACAGAACTGGGTCGGTGGTTCTGGCTGGAGCCCACTCCGAGCAGAATTTGTTCCACCGCCTCCAGAAGATGTACCCCGTCTGCTCCACAACCTCGCTGCATTCATCTCTGAAACTAGCGGGAACCCGATTGTTCGGGCAGCAATTGCGCACGCTCAGTTTGAAACCATTCACCCTTTCGAAGATGGCAATGGTCGCACCGGCAGAGCGCTCATCCACACCACACTGCGACGAGCGGATGCTGTGCGCAATACGCTTATCCCGATCAGCACCGTCTTCGCTGGCGACACAAAGAGCTATATTTCTGGACTCACCTCATACCGAGCCATTCCCGCAAGAGTTGACGAGTGGGTGATTCGCTTTGCCGAAGCAACCAAGCTCGCTGCCGAAAACGCCATCCGACTGGCTGAATATGTGACTACCCTTGACGCTCAGCTGAAAGAAGAACTCATCGCCTACCGGAGGGAACAAGGGTTATCGCCGGTCACCCCACGAAGGGATGCAGTGGTCTGGAGCATCCTCGACACACTATCCAGCGAGCCAGTTCTCACGGTCGAAACCGTCACTCAGAAATTCAACATCTCCCCGACTGCTGCCACCAGGGCGCTGACTCAACTTGCAGAAGCCGGTATTCTGGGGCGCTCCAAGGACCATAAGGGACGACTCGTCTGCTGGACAGCCGATAAACATCTCGCACTCATTGACCTCAATGAACGCAGCAACCGTGTTGGAGGAGTCGATACCTCGGTTCGAAAACCGGCGCTTGGGCCGAATCTGCCCGATTACAAGCAGTTTGGAAAGCTCAGAGGCTAAGAACGGGCCGGTAGAGAGCACAAGAATACACCCCATGGCGAAGTAAAAAACACGAGAGCTCTGAGGCGCTTGGATGGCTTTCGAGCAATATGAATAGGATTGGAGAACTCCCAAACGAAAGGCAGGCTGATGACGAAATTCGAGCTCAATGGCGCACGCGTCCTGATTACCGGTGCAGGAAGCGGAATTGGCAAACTTTTAGCTATCGCTGCTGCTTCTCAAGGCGCAGAAATCATCCTTTGGGATCTCAATCTCGAGGCGGCTAAAGGTGTTTCAGAACATATCGTTCGCAGGGGCGGTAAAGCCAGCGCTCAACAGGTCGACATCTCTGACCCGAAAGCAGTGAGCGCAGCCGCCAGTGTCGCCGGAGAAATCGATGTTCTGGTGAACAACGCCGGCATCGTTACTGGAAAACACTTGCTCGAAAGCAGCCCCGAAGAAATCCAAAAGACCTATGCGGTGAACACTCTCAGTCTCTACTGGACCACCCAGGCTTTCTTGGGCGGCATGATTGAGCGTAATCACGGCAAAGTCGTTACCGTTGCAAGTGCTGCCGGGCTGATTGGGGTGGCAAAACAGAGCGACTATTCCGCGAGCAAGCACGCTGCCGTTGGTTTTAGTGAATCGCTCCGTGCTGAGTTACGCACCCTGAAATCCAAGGTCACCACCCTGACCTTTTGCCCCTACTACATCAACACTGGAATGTTCGAGGGTGTACGGACACGCTTTCCGCTGATTCTGCCCATCCTGGATCAGAAGAGGGTGGTGCGAAGAGTTATCCGAAGCATCCAGAATAATGACCGGATGCTGGTCCTCCCGTGGATTGTCCGCCTCATCCCAGCAATGCGCCTATTACCGGTACCCCTTTTTGATGCACTTGCGGACCTGCTGGGGATTAACCAGACCATGGACAAATTCACCGGCAGACGTTAATCACGCACCGCACTGCTCAATACCGGACCCATCACTCAATCTGATTGAAAGCTACCTCAGGCGTGATGATGCCGAACACCCAGTCGAACCACCCGCAACACAATCCCCACTGCGAACATGGCAAGACCGAGCAGCACCGATTGCAGCGGCAAAGTAATGACCAGAGCGATACAGGCAAGTGTGCCGAAGAGCTGCATGAATTTGGGATAGCGACGATCTGCCGCAGGCTGGGTGAATGCGGCAATATTGGTGACCAAATAGTAGAGC
>JBARYA010000264.1:0-4729 GCA_049647625.1 Microbacteriaceae bacterium | reverse complement strand
GGCTTGAAAGTGACCGTTGAGGATAGTGCAGAAGGAAAGCCATTCTCGTTCACAGTGCGCGATGTTGATTATTCCTTGAGCCTGGGCGAAGAAGTGACCGTGCCCTTGGCAGACCAGGGTGAGCGGCATAACCTCGAGCAGCAGACCGCATCCAATATTCGTCGTGAAGATGGCTCATTACTGACCGCCACACTGCCAACGCTGCAGGTGGAAAGTGATGAAGAACGTCCACCGAACACTGCTGCACATGTGGGCATGGAAACGGAGACCAAGCGCTCGCAGGGCGTACCCGATACCCTCTGAGCGTGAACGGTAATCTCTGTACCGTGAATTTGAGTTATGTGAGCCCGGGTATTTTCTTGCAATTCCGGGTTGTGCGGAGCAGAATCAAGCTATGACGCTCTTCTTGAAGCGAGTGTACGAACCCGCAGAATCCTCCGATGGCTTTCGAGTACTGGTTGATCGGCTCTGGCCCCGAGGCGTGAGTAAAGAGAAGGCTGCCGTTGACATGTGGCTGAAAGAGGTCGGCCCCAGCACGGAACTGCGGGAATGGTTCGGGCACATCCCGGAAAAGTATCCCGAATTTGAACAAAAGTATTTGGCCGAACTGGCCCAAAATCCTGCAGCGGTGGAGCTCAGCGCGCTGCTGCGCAATCACCCGGTCGTGACCCTGGTTTACGGCGCAAAAGATGAAGAACACAATCAAGCACAGGTGCTCCGCGACTTTTTGAAGCCCTCAGCCGAGTAAATTGCAAAGGGTGGTACTAGCCGCTAATCTGATACGCGTTGCTCAAGCTCGAGTAAGAACTGCTTCCGCCAGACCCCTGCAGTTCCATAGCTTCCAATGCTGCCATCGGACTTCACAATACGGTGGCAAGGAATCACCAAGAGGAGCGGGTTTGCCCCACAGGCAGAACCAGCGGCACGAAACGCATTTGGTCTCCCGCTGGCAATCGCCAATTCCTTGTAGCTGGCAGTTTCTCCATAGGGAACATCGATGACCTGTTTCAGAACTTCACGTTGAAAACCGTGCACGAGACTGAGCTCGTGTGGCACTGTGAAGTGCATCCGCTCCCCGCTGAAGTATTCGTCGAATTCAGAAATGGCCCGCATCAGAACACGAGAATATTCGACCGGCTCGGTACGAAAATAGTGCGATAAGAACATCAATTCGTCATTAACGTCTGAATCGCTGTCAATATAGCTCACCCGAACCAAACGATCTTGAAAGCTAACAAGCAGGAGGGTTCCCACCGGGGTGTCAATGGTGCTGAATGCGAGCGGCATAGCTTCAGGATACTCTTCGGCTATAGCCGGCACTAGGCTAAACACTGTGATGGATATCCGAGAACTCAGCGCTGATCAGGCACGCCAATTGCGGATGGAAGCCCTCCTGCTCGCTGGCAATCCACACCTCGATGAAAGCCCGGCGCAATCTGCGTATCGTACGGTGAAGCACCTCCAAGCGCTTCAGGGGCAAGATTTCGGCGCCAGCCGTTACGCTCTCGGGGTCAGAATTCCAGATTCACGCTTGTTCGAGATTGATGCCGCATTCAATGCTGGCCTCCTCGTTCGCTCCTGGCCAATGCGGGGTACGGTCCATGCGGTAGCTGCGGAAGACATTGGCTGGATGCAGGGGCTCACAAATCATCGGGTGCTGGCAAATGTGCCGAAACGTCGAGAGTTCATTGGCTTGCCCGATCGGCAGGTAGAGCTGGTAGCTTCTCTCACCGAGGAATACCTTCGGGCTGGCGTTGCTGCCACGAGGGACGAACTTTCTGCCGTCTGGGTAGCCGGCGGAGCGGAGCCCAATAATGCTTGGCGATATCATCTGATTTGGTATCTGAGTCAGATCGGTCTCATCACTATGGGACCAATTATCGAGGGGAAACACTCTATCGTGCTGGCCTCAGAATGGATTAGAAACCCACGCAGACTTGAGGGTGAGGCTGCTCTCGTCGAGCTGGCTCTGGGCTATCAACGTGGACGTGGACCGGTCACCACAGCCGACTTCGCTTGGTGGGCCGGTTTGACCCAAAGCGAGGCAAAAAAGGCTTTTGCCCTGGCCGAATTCCAAACGGTACTCATTCAAGGAATCCCGCATTTCGTACAGCCGGCAAATCTTGAGACTTTTGAGCAGAGGGTTAGCGATTCGCACGCTCCACTCCTTCTCGGTGCTTTTGATGAACATCTTCTCGGGTATAAGATTCGAGATCTCGCTATTGATGCGGCCCACTTTGCTGAAATTGTTCCGGGAAAAAATGGAGTGTTCAAACCCACAATTGTCTCTGCTGGGCAAGTTGTGGGGACCTGGAACCGGGCGTCCCGCCAAGCAGAGGCTCTGAGCGGCCGAGAAGCAGAGTTTCATCGGGTATTTCCACAGCTCAATTTTGCTGCACTGGATCGTTTCATTGACCAAGAAGGCCTCGCAGAATAACACCGACAAAAAAGATCTTAAAAAATCTTTCACTTTTCGCGTAAGGAAATCGCCAAAAGGCACTCTTAATAAGTGAAAGGCAAAACTTGTCTCTCACTATGCGGCAGAAGCGTCGGAGAAGAATTCCCCAAGATTTTCCTCCAATTGCCAACGACGTGTAGGTAGTTATTCTCGCTTCGGCTCTGCACAGTGCTGGAGTGCTCCGAAAACTTCAGATGAATGCAATATTTTGCACCCACTTCATCTTTGGTCAACGGGAAGAGTGAATATCCCGGTCGCGGTCCCCCTAACTGAACCGGGATATTCACTCAAAACACTTGGTCTACACGGTAAACTCGGGGGACAGATTGAACTTCGCATCAAACGCGAATCATCTTTCGAGGACAATCGACCAAGGGGAGGCTATTGAAGAGGACCGGACAGGACTATTCCGATTCGGAGCTCATAGAGCAATCACGAAACGGTAGTGGAGAATCCTATGCAGAACTCTGGCGGCGCCATCAAGCAGCTGGGTTGCGTGTGGCCAGAACCATTGCCGGTGATCGAGTCGACCCTGAAGATCTTCTCAGTGATGCCTTCACTGAAATTTTACGAACATTGCGTTCCGGAAAAGGTCCAACAGACTCATTCCGTCCATACCTCTACACGGTTATCAAGAATTTGAGCATTGCACAGACAAGCCCGGTAGATAATGTGGATCCAATTGAGTTCTCGGAAATTGCGGCAGATGAACAGCCAGATCCGCTGGTTGCAGCTCTCGAACAGTCAATCACCGGTAAGGCCTTCGCCGCACTCCCTGAGCGCTGGCAGGCCGCACTCTGGTACGCAGAAGTTGAAGGAATGAAACCCCGGGAGATGGGTCCACTACTCGGATTGAAAGCGAATGCCGTATCGGCATTGGTTTTTCGGGCTCGTGAAGGGCTTCGTCAGGCCTGGTTTAAGGCAAGCTACGGTGGTTCTACCCTGCCACAATCGTGTGCTGAGGCAGTCTCGCTCATCGAATTGCGCTCCCGCAAGACACTGAATGCGGCCCGAACCAGCGCTCTTGAAAGCCATTTGGAATACTGCACGCACTGTCAATTTGTTGCTGAAGAAAGCGAAGATGCCAAACATCGTCTCGGCGCGCTCTTACTCCCCTTGCTGCTCGGAACCGGGGCTGCATCCCAACTGGTTTTCCCAATGTCAACGTTTTCAGCAAGTGCCGCTTCATCCGGTATTTTTGCGGAAGGTAACGTACCAAAAGCTTCTCAAAAAGCAACGCAAGTTGCGGCAATCGCTACCGTTGTTGCCCTAGCTGTAGCCGGTGCTGCTATTGCCGTTCCTCTGGTCATTGATGCGATGAGTCCCACGCCGACACCGACACCGACAGTGCAACCATCAATCACCCCGCCGAAAACTCCAGCGCCGACGCCAACGGCAAGTCCAGAACCCGAAGAGCCTGTGGTTGAAGTCGTTGAAGAATCTCCTGTTATCACGGACAAAGCTCCGGTAAGACCACGGCCAAAACCTCCGGTCATCACCACCCCGCCGATTGTACAGCCGGATACAGAAGCTCCCCTCCCGCCAACATTCCTGGTTGAGGAGGACCCGCTCACCACACGCGTGCTGATGCGAGGCAACGGCGAACCTGGTGCCCAGATTGAAGTTCGAACAGTCAATGGCGGCATCGTGCTGGGTAGGGCCACCGTTCTGGCAGATGGGACTTGGGTTACTGAAGAGACCCTTCGTGGCGCCAATCCGGTCAACCTGGCCTTCGAAATCGTCCAAATCGATGCTGCAGGAAATGAATCTGCTCCCGCAGCTGAAGACCCGGTGAACGGCAATATCCTGAACCACCGAGGATACGTGCTGAATCACAGTATTGACCTCGGGGCACAAACAATCACTTTTGAGGTCACCGGCTGGATTGGGTCGAAGATGTTGATTACCAAGGTTGCGAGCCCAGGTCCGGGGCACACCGTTTTGAGTAGTTCTGAGCCTATCCCGGCAAGCGGAACGCTAAGCCTTACTGTGCCATTTAGTGCGATAGGTGTAAATGGTCTCGTAGAGTTTTATGCCTCATATGATGGCCTCCCCACCTGGGTTGGTCCGGGACCGGCATATCCGGTGACCATTCCATAGTCTTCATCCGGGCATAAGATAGACACAGCGCTCCTATTGCGCCGGCTGAAGAGAATAGTGGAATACGAGTGTTGGCAGAAGGCGTTCGCCCGCAGAGCCCGGGATTGATCTGGCTACAGTTCTTTGGCATTGCACTCATCTGGGGTTCAGGTTTCCTTTTTCTCAAGATTC
>JBARYA010000263.1:0-1953 GCA_049647625.1 Microbacteriaceae bacterium | reverse complement strand
GGAGCCATTGCATCGTGAAATTTCTTGGTCGGTGCGGCTTTTGGCCGTTGGAGATTTGCTGGAAGCTCCAACACCTGCAAAAACTCTTCGGCATAGGCCCGAAGCTCTGAAGATTGGACCTGATTTTGGCTCGCCGCTTGGCTGAGTCCGACAACGGCGGTGGTGATTGTCGAAAGAGCTCTCTCTTCTTCACCGAGGAACTCGCCACCGAATTCAATCACGACCCGACGGGCCAGCGTCCAAGCGGCAATCTCATCGAGCAACAAAGACTCCGGTTCACGCCCGACCATCAGAGCATTGTCGCGGAAAATGCTATTCGCAAAAGAGTTGTAGGTGAAAATAGCCGGTTCGAAGTATTCCGTACCCGGGGCAAAACGGGAGGGCTGTTTCTCACGGAGCAGTTTCAACTTGAGGTGAACCCTGGCACTCAGCTCTTGGGTGGCCTTACGCGTGAAGGTGAGGCCGAGGATCTCTTCGGGGTTCACTCCCTGATAGACCAACCAGGCAACCCGGTCAGCCATGGTCGTGGTTTTCCCGGAGCCGGCGCCGGCAACAACCAGAGCCGGCGAAAGCCCGGCCTCGATCACCCGCTGCTGCTGTGCCGTTGGTCGATACTGCTCCCCGAGGAGTTCTGAAAGTTCAAAGGAATTTTTTGCAATCTCGGCCACTAGTCGCTCACCGCCCCAATAATGTGTATTCTGGCAATCTTGAAACTCGTCTCAGCGATTGCCGCGTTATCGATTTTTCCTTCGAAAGCCGCTCCGGCCATCCGAATTGCCGCTTCACTCACAATGAGGGCAAATTCGGCACCGGTTTCTGCTGAAATTGGAGGCTGTTCAGGCTGCGCTGGAATATCATCATTCTTTGCGTATGCCTTATGGCTGGCCAAGACGATAAATTTCGCGCCACCCAGCTCACCCTGAACCAGATCATCGAGCGCCCCCTGTGTGATGGCGTATTGATAGGCGCGCAATTGCAGATCATCCGCGATTTTGGCATCAGTGGTCGGAGTAGAATTGCCAGTTTTCAGGTCAACAACCCAAATCTTGCCCTCGGCGTCTTGTTCAATACGGTCGACCGTACCGCTCAAAACGGCTCGCGCAATCGGTAAGCGGAACGGTGTCTCTTTGGCGACCACCTTGGCACCACTCTCTGAGAATTCATTCAAATAATGGGCGAGCCGACGAACCATAGGGTAAATCCGCTTTTTCTCTTTCTCTGAGAGCCATTCTGCTTCAAAGGAGAGCTGCCCCCACTGGGCTTCGATCCCCTGCCAGAGTGCCGCAAAGGAAATATCATCTTCCTCTTCAAGGATTTTGTGAAAAATATTTCCCAATGCCAGATGATTACTGAGCGTGTCGCCACCGAGCTTTGAAATAACCCACGGCAACTCATTTTTGAGGAATTGATTGAGCTGTGATGGGGAAACATGTACCGAAGTTTCCGGATTTTCTAGATCAACCAGCGGTTCAACCGAACTGATCTCTTGAAGGCCGTACCAGCCGTCAGGATGCGCACCCGAAACTCCGTGCTCGCTCAGCACCCGAAGGGCTGCCAGCGCCTGTTCGGATGCTTCAGAAAGCGAGCTGCTTGATACGCCGCTTGGCGAGTCGTGGCTAGGCTCGTGACCCGGCTCCTGACCAGGCTTCTGCCCCGGCTCCTGGCCCGGAGCGTAATCAATACCGGCGCCATGGAGCATCTCGTGTTCATACTTCTCTCGAGTGAGCTGACGACGAAGGGTGCCCACCAATTTTCGTAACGAGAAATGCTCAAGCTCGTGTTCAGCAATGATCTTCGGATGTTCATCCCGCAGGGGGTTGTTTGGAACCGCATCGACGAGACGATTCAAGAAAAGTGAAGGACCGTTCTCTTCATCATTGATTGCGGTAATCAGCACCGACTCTGAGGCCCTGGATATGGCCTGAACGAACATCCGCATTTCATCCTGGATAA
>JBARYA010000262.1:0-2357 GCA_049647625.1 Microbacteriaceae bacterium | reverse complement strand
GCAATTAATTGCACAACCTGCTTCTGGCTCTTTCCGCAAAAAGAGCACTTCACCAGGTCACTTGACTCGCCTAAACGTGCCATGTGTTGCCTCCCTCACTCGTTGACAAAATCTGTCTCACCTGAGTTTAGCCCGAGGCGCCGACATAATGCGGGATATTCAGCCCACCGTGTCAGACGCCTCGGACGAGAAAAATTAGCTCTTGCGGCTGGTCAGAATCTGGTCAATCAGACCGTACTCAACTGCCTCAGCAGCACTCAGAATCTTGTCGCGGTCAATATCCTTATGGACCTGCTTGACATCCTTCTTCGAATGGTGCGCAAGGGTCTCTTCGAGCCATTCACGCATCCGCAGGATTTCTGCAGCCTGGATTTCAATATCCGAAGCCTGGCCCTGACCACTGCCACCCATTGCCGGCTGATGAATCAGAATACGGGCATTCGGCAGTGCCAAACGCTTTCCAGGTGCACCCGCAGCCAAAAGCACTGCAGCAGCTGAGGCTGCCTGCCCGAGGCAGACCGTCTGAACATCCGGGCGGATGTACTGCATAGTGTCGTAGATTGCCGTCATCGCGGTGAAAGAACCACCGGGAGAGTTAATGTACATGATGATATCGCGGTCAGGATCCTGGCTCTCAAGAACCAGAAGTTGAGCCATCACATCATCAGCCGAAGCATCGTCAACCTGTACGCCGAGGAAAATAATACGATCCTCAAAGAGTTTTGCGTATGGGTCTTGGCGCTTGAAGCCGTAGGCCGTGCGCTCCTCAAATGTTGGCAAAATATACCGAGAATTCGGCATGGCCAGATTACCTGCTGCTCTGAAATTCGGAGTTTGCATATCCATCCTTAAAAATTTTCGTTGTCGCTAAAATATGTCC
Source organism: Microbacteriaceae bacterium (assembly GCA_049647625.1). GTDB lineage: Bacteria > Actinomycetota > Actinomycetes > Actinomycetales > Microbacteriaceae > JBARYA01. The sequence continues at coordinate 1,477 of JBARYA010000262.1, read as the reverse complement.
GGAACCGAAGACTTAGTCTTTTTTGGTTCCACCGCCACCGATAACATCGGTTGCAGTTTCGCGAATATGATCGACAAAGCCGTAAGCCAGGGCCTCATCAGCATTGAACCAATTGTCCCGATCGCTATCTTCGATCACCTGGGCAAGCGGCTTGCCGGTCTGATCAGCCGTAATCTGTGCCAAACGCTTCTTCATATCACCGATGAGCAGAGCCTGGGTTTGAATATCAGAGGCGGTTCCACCATAACCACCGTGTGGCTGGTGCAAGAGCACCCGAGCATTTGGGGTGATGTAGCGCTTGCCCTTGGTGCCGGATGTGAGCAAAAGCTGCCCCATTGATGCGGCCATACCAATTCCCACGGTTACGATATCGTTCGGAACGAACTGCATGGTGTCATAGATGGCCATACCTGCGGTAATCGATCCACCGGGTGAATTGATGTAGAGGAAGATATCTTTTTCGGAATCTTCGGCTGCCAACAACAAAATTTTCGCACAAATCTCATTGGCATTATCGTCACGGACTTCACTGCCGAGCCAGATAATACGGTCCTTGAGCAACCGGTCAAAAACATTCGGCTGCATAATTGGATCAGACATACTCCACCTTTCTTTGAGAGTTTTGCTACTACGAATCTACTTGAGTTGAGACAGTCGATGTCGGATGTTCGCCGAGGGCAAATAAAAACTCCAAGCGGTATCTGGGCCGCTTAAAGCACGAAACCCCCGAAAGAATTCGAGGGTTTCGTAACGGTTTTCGTGAACCTTAGTGATCGTGATCATGGTCATGATCGTGACCGGCTGGCCCACCCAAGATATCAATCAATGGGCTGCTTTCATCGTCCTTTGGCAAGAACTGGCTGAAATCCAGAACGGTTCCTGACTTGTCAGTGACCTTGATTTCACCGAGAAGCTGTGAGATTGCCTTGCTGCGTGCAAGATCTGCCACAACAGAAGAAACCTGACCCTGCTGATCGAGCAGTTTGACGTACTCGTTTGGATCGATGCCGTACTGTGCAGCATTCTGCATCACATAGCGGCCGAAATCATCCTGACTGACCTTGACATCGCGTGTTTCAGCAATCTTGTCGAGGATAAGCTGCTGGCGGAGCATCTTCTGGCTTGACTCGGTAACCTCGGCGCGGTGGGCTTCGTCTTCGAGACGGCCTTCCTGCTCAAGGTGACGATGAACCTCGTCCTCGATAATCTTGTCAGAGATTTCCAGCTTGGTCTTCTCGATCAGTGTGTCAACGAGCTGAGTGCGAGCACTTGAGAACTGCTCAAACTTCTTCGACTCGAGAACAGTGTTCTTCAGGTCGGCCTTCAGCTCGGCAAGGGTGTCGAACTGGCTAGCAACCTGAGCAAAATCGTCATCCGCTTCAGGAAGCTGACGTTCCTTGACTGCAAGAACCTTGACCTTGACCAAAGCCTTCTTGCCTTCGTGCTCGCCGCCCATAAGTTCAGATTCAAAGGTGGT
>JBARYA010000261.1:0-10866 GCA_049647625.1 Microbacteriaceae bacterium | reverse complement strand
TTTGGCACCCTCGAACATGCTCCATTGACCTATTTGCACCACAGTTATCCGCTCGAAGAAATGGTGGCCCTGTATTTGGCCGCTGATGTGCTCTTAGTGACGGCCCTCCGTGACGGGATGAACCTGGTCGCCAAGGAATATGTGGCAACACGGATTGATGATCGGGGAGTGCTGGTACTCAGCGAATTTGCCGGCGCTTCGGATGAGCTGCGAGATGCTGTTCTGGTGAATCCACACGATATTGAGGGGCTAAAAAAATCTATTCTGCTGGCCTTAGAAATGCCGGAGGCTGAACAGGCTGAGCGCATGAAAACGATGCGTTCTAGTGTGCGCTTCAATAGCGTCAGCAAATGGTCTGCAGAATTCTTGGAGAGCTTGAGTCGTTGCGCCAGTTCACTGGAGGTTCCAAATGAATGATCGATCAATGCCATATCTCTTCGACGATCCTAGAGATGAGCTGGCTATCGAATCAGACTTGACGCTGCTGGCCGAAGCCGAATGGTTGATTGTGGCGCTCGACTTTGATGGCACACTGGCACCAATTGTGCAGCACCCGGAAGATGCCCGGATGCATCCCGCAGCGAGGAACGCGATTACCGCCTTATTGAACTCGCACAATACCGTGGTGGCATTGGTATCAGGTCGTGCAATTACGAGCTTGAAGCAGGTTGCCAATCCCGATCCGCGCATCGTGTTGATTGGCTCACACGGGGCTGAGTTCGAGTCAGCCGAGCAGGCAGTTCTGCCTGCTGAGGGCGTTCTGACCGAGCTGATCGCTTCATTGCAGAGCGCCCTGGTTGAGTTTCCGGGGATTTTTATCGAGCAGAAGCCTTACGGTGTTGCGGTACATTTTCGAAATGTCGACCCGGATCATCAGGCTGAGGTTCAGGCAATACTAGCTGAGCATGTGCTGGTATATCCGATGCTGATGACCAGAACCGCTAAGATGGTTTTGGAGTTTTCTTCGAGTCATGCCGATAAGGGTGACTCTCTTCGGATGCTGAGCGCACAATACCCCGGTGCCGCTCTATTCTTTGCCGGTGATGATCTTACCGATGAAGACGTTTTTCAGGTTTTGCCTGAGCTGAGTCCGATTCATCTTGGTATCAAGATTGGATTGGGCGATACTCGGGCCAGATACCGTTTAGAAACGCTGGAGCAATTGCCCTACATCTTGTCGCGGCTTGACGAACTCCGCACATTACGCCCGCAATACGGCCTCACAAATCCAGCAGACTCCGTGTAGGAAATGTTGGTTCGTTTCTGTTATGACCGTCCGCAGGGCACGTTTTTCGCATCCATAAAATAGGTAGGCTAGTACCATGTCTGAGATTGATATCAAACCACAGTCCCGTGTTGTCACCGATGGAATCGAAGCAACCACCTCGCGTGGCATGCTCCGCGCTGTCGGGATGGGTGATGATGATTGGGATAAGCCGCAGATTGGTATTGCCAGTTCCTGGAACGAAATCACTCCGTGTAACCTCTCGCTCGATCGTTTGGCGCAGGGCGCAAAAGAGGGCGTCCACGGTGGTGGGGGATATCCGCTCCAATTCGGAACCATTAGCGTTTCCGATGGCATCTCTATGGGCCATGAGGGCATGCACTTCTCGCTGGTTTCACGCGAGGTTATCGCAGACTCGGTAGAGACGGTCATGATGGCGGAACGCCTCGACGGCTCTGTGCTCTTGGCCGGTTGCGATAAATCAATTCCGGGCATGCTCATGGCTGCTGCCCGCCTCAATCTTTCAAGCGTCTTTTTGTACGCCGGCTCTATCGCTCCGGGCTGGGTCAAGCTCAGCGATGGCACCGAAAAAGAGGTCACCATTATTGACTCCTTCGAAGCTGTGGGCGCCTGCAAAGCCGGCACCATGAGCCAGGAGGATCTCCATCGTATTGAGTGCGCAATTGCACCGGGCGAAGGAGCTTGTGGCGGTATGTACACCGCCAACACCATGGCTTCGGTAGCTGAGGCCCTGGGCATGTCTCTTCCAGGTTCAGCAGCCCCACCATCAGCAAGCCGTCGTCGTGACTATTTCGCACACAAGAGTGGCGAAGCTGTTGTGGAGTTGCTCCGCAAGGGGATTCGTGCTCGCGATATTCTCACCATGAAGGCTTTTGAAAACGCTATTGCGCTTGCAATGGCTCTGGGGGGCTCAACCAACGTGGTGCTGCACCTTTTGGCTATTGCCCGCGAAGCCGATGTTCCGCTGACTCTGGCTGACTTCAACCGCATTGGTGAGAAGGTGCCGCACTTGGGCGACCTCAAGCCATTCGGTCAGTACGTGATGAATGATGTTGATCGCCACGGCGGTATCCCTGTTGTCATGAAGGCCTTGCTTGATGCCGGTCTGATGCACGGTGATGCAATGACCGTTACCGGAAAGACTCTGGCAGAGAACCTGGCCGAGCTGAATCCTGAACCGATTGATGGAGAGGTTATTCGCACGCTCGATAACCCCATCCACAAGACCGGTGGAATCAGTGTTCTGCACGGAACCATGGCTCCGGAAGGTGCCGTCGTCAAGACTGCTGGTTTTGATCTCGAGGTCTTTGAGGGTCCGGCCCGCGTGTTTGAACGTGAACGGGCCGCAATGGATGCGCTTACCGAGGGCAAAGTGGGCAAGGGCGATGTGGTCATTATCCGCTACGAGGGTCCGAAGGGCGGCCCTGGTATGCGCGAGATGCTGGCCATTACGGCGGCCATTAAGGGCGCTGGGCTCGGCAAGGATGTGCTACTATTGACGGATGGTCGATTCTCAGGCGGCACAACTGGCCTGTGTATCGGACATATTGCACCAGAAGCAGTGGACGCAGGTCCAATCGCTTTTGTTCGTGATGGCGACCTGATACGGGTTGATATTGCCGCTCGTTCGATTGACTTACTTGTTGATCCGGCTGAGCTGGTTGCCCGGCGTGAAGGCTGGGAACCACTCCCTCCACGCTATACCCGAGGCGTTCTTGCCAAATATTCTAAACTCGTACATTCTGCCTCAGAAGGCGCTATTACCGGTTAGAGTTGGCTATAGCTAATTTCACGCATGAATCGTGATCTCAGCGGCATAATGGCTGATTGTTTTATCAGTGTGATGCTGCGCGAGGTTGATTTTTTCGCGTTAGACAATATTCACGTTAAGATATCCAAGTGATTGGTATTACCAGAAGAAGGGTGAGCTTTCAATAATGGCAAATACTGCTGATGCTACAAACGGCGAAGTAATGACCGGTGCCGAAGCGGTGCTCCGCGCCCTCGGCGAACTGGGCATCACCGACGTCTTTGGCCTGCCAGGTGGCGCAATTCTGCCTATCTATGACACGCTCATGGACGAGAAAAAGATTCGTCACATCCTGGTTCGCCACGAGCAGGGTGCTGGACACGCTGCCGAAGGCTACGCCTCCTCAAGCGGTCGGGTGGGTGTTGCAATTGCAACGTCCGGTCCCGGAGCAACCAACCTCGTGACGGCCATTTCCGATGCCTATATGGACTCGGTTCCAATGCTTTCTATTACCGGTCAGGTGTTCTCGCACCTCATGGGTACCGATGCTTTCCAAGAAGCAGACATTGTCGGTATTACCATGCCAATCACAAAGCATTCGTTCTTGGTGACCAAGGCTGAAGACATTCCGGCAACCCTGGCTGCGGCCTACCATATTGCCACCACCGGCCGCCCAGGCCCGGTTCTGGTAGATATTACCAAGGATGCGCAGCAGAACAAGATGGTCTTTAACTGGCCACCGCAGGTCGAACTGCCAGGCTATCGTCCGGTAACCAAGGCGCATGGCAAGCAGATTAGTGCGGCGCTGAGCATGTTGCTCGAAGCGAAGAAGCCGGTGTTCTACATCGGTGGCGGAGTTATCCGCTCTGGTGCCAGCGAAGAATTATTGAAGTTCGCAGAGCTCATCGGAGCCCCGGTGGTCACCACGCTAATGGCTCGCGGTGCGTTCCCGGACTCACATGACCTGCACTTCGGTATGCCCGGAATGCACGGAACTGTTCCCGCCGTTCTCGCGCTTCAAGAAGCAGACCTGCTCTTTACCATTGGTGCCCGATTTGATGATCGCGTAACCGGTAAAGCTGCACTGTTCTCACCGCTATCCAAGGTGGTTCATATCGATGTGGATCCGGCTGAAATCTCCAAGATTCGTCACGCCGATGTCCCCATTGTTGGTGACGCCAAGGATGTTCTTCTCGACCTGATTCAGGCATTTGAGCAGGCTGAGGGTGCAGACAATCGTGATTATTCCGAGTGGATGACCCGCTTGAAAGCATTGCGCACCGAGTATCCACTGGGCTACCAAGCCACCAGCGATGGCCTTCTGGCTCCGCAGCACGTTATTCAGCGCATTGGTGAGCTCACCGGCCCTGAAGCGGTCTACGCCGCCGGTGTTGGTCAGCACCAGATGTGGGCTGCCCAGTTCATCAAGTATGAGCGCCCGAATTCTTGGCTGAACTCTGGCGGTGCCGGAACCATGGGCTATGCGGTTCCAGCGGCCATGGGTGCCAAGGTTGCCGAACCGGATCGCCATGTGTGGGCAATCGACGGTGATGGATGCTTCCAGATGACCAATCAAGAGTTGGCCACCTGCCGCATCAATAACATCCCGATCAAGGTTGCCATTATTAACAACTCTTCGCTGGGAATGGTTCGTCAATGGCAGACCCTGTTCTATGACGGACGCTATTCAAACACCGATCTGAACACCGGATCCGGTACCGAGAGAATCCCTGACTTCCTGAAGCTGGCCGAAGCGTATGGCTGCTTGGGTATCCGGGTGACCAAAGAAGAAGAAGTTGACGCAGCAATTAAGCTTGCGCTCGAAACCAATGATCGACCGGTCGTTATCGACTTCGTTGTATCAGCGGATGCCATGGTTTGGCCGATGGTTCCGCAGGGCGTCAGCAATAGCTACGTTCAATATGCCCGTGATCATTCCCCAAGCTATGAGGCTGAATAATGAGCAGACACGTACTTTCTATGCTGGTTGAAAACAAACCAGGCTTGCTAACCCGAGTGGCTGGGCTTTTTGCCCGTCGTGGCTTCAATATTGAAAGCCTTGCCGTTGGGCCGACTGAAATCGAAGGACTCAGTCGCATTACCGTCGTCGTTGACGTCGAAATTTTACCGTTAGAACAGGTTACAAAACAGCTCAACAAGCTGGTCAATGTAATCAAAATTGTCGAGTTGGATCAGACACAATCTGTACAGCGCGAACACCTCCTGATTAAAGTGCGTGTTGACGGGACATCCCGTTCGCAAATTCTTGAGGCGGTAAACCTTTTCCGGGCCAAAGTAGTCGACGTTGGAAGCGACTCACTGGTGGTGGAAGTAACCGGGGACACCTCAAAGACTCAGGCACTTCTGGGTGTGCTTGAGCCCTATGGCATTAAAGAGATCGCACAATCAGGTCTTCTCGCCATTAGCCGTGGCCCCAAATCAATAACCGACAAACTGTATAAGTAATTAAACTTTCGCTTTTGCAACCACTATAAGGAGAATATTGTGGCAAAAATTTTCTACGACAACGATGCTGATCTGAGCCTCATCCAGGGCAAGAAGGTTGCTGTTGTTGGCTACGGCTCACAGGGCCATGCTCATGCGCTCAACCTGCGCGATTCCGGTGTAGAGGTCGTTATCGGCCTCAAGGAGGGTTCAAAATCTATCGCCAAGGCTCAGGAAGCTGGCTTTGAGGTTAAGAATGTAGCAGATGCTGCAGCTTGGGCCGATGTTATCGTTATCCTCGCACCAGATCAGTACCAGCGTCATATCTATAATGACTCAATCAAGGCTCAGCTGGTAACAGGCAAGACCCTGCTCTTCAGCCACGGCTTCAACATCCGTTTCGGATACATTGACGCTCCAGAGGGCATCGACGTTGTTATGGTTGCTCCCAAGGGACCGGGTCACACCGTTCGTCGCGAGTACGAAGCAGGACGCGGCGTTCCAGTTATCGCAGCTGTTGAGAAGGACGCTTCAGGCTCAGCCTGGGACCTGACCTGGAGCTACGCTAAGGCTATTGGCGGACTCCGTGCCGGCGGCATTCAGACCACCTTCACCGAAGAAACCGAAACCGATCTCTTCGGCGAGCAGGCTGTGCTCTGCGGTGGTACTTCACAGCTGGTTCAGTACGGTTTTGAGGTTCTCACCGAGGCCGGTTACCAGCCAGAAATCGCCTACTTTGAGGTTCTGCACGAGCTCAAGCTCATCGTTGACCTGATGTGGGAGGGTGGCATTGCCAAGCAGCGTTGGAGCATCTCTGACACCGCTGAATACGGTGACTATGTTTCAGGCCCACGCGTAATTGACCCACGGGTGAAGGACAATATGCGTGAAGTTCTCGCAGATATCCAGAACGGCGCATTCGCAAAGCGCTTCATCGAAGATCAGGATGCAGGAGCACCAGAGTTCAAGAAGCTGCGTGCAGCTGGTGAAGCACATCCAATCGAATCAACCGGTCGTGAACTCCGCGCACTCTTTGCCTGGACCAAGACCGATGATGATTACACCGAAGGTACTGCTACACGCTAAGCATTATTGCTAACGTTCAGCTGACATTCAGCAAAATCTAAAGCCGAGCCTGCCCATATTTACTAGAATTGGGCAGGCTCGGTTTTTTAGGAGCAAATCGTACAGTGAGGTTTCAAATCAAATGAAGAGTTCTCGGGTTCCCCTTATGGCACTCGGCGCAGCGGCCATACTTGCTATGACCCTGGCCGGATGTGCGCCTTTGGAAACTGATGAAGAAGTGACCGTTGCACCAATTGTGCCTCAGGACTTCCACGTTTTGGAGACCGCAGGCGGTTTGCTTGCGATGTCCGCACCGGATGGCGAAAAGGTGACCGATACCGAATTGAACGGTGTCTTCTCTGCCGTTGGTCTGTGCCTCGGTATGGCCGGAACTGAACAGGGTGATTTGACCGTAGTTTGGCCCACCGACACCCTCGCGCTGACCCAAAAGGCCGGTATCGAATTTGATGCGAAGGATTGGGAGGGTGACCCAGTCCGTACCCGCCTGAATCTGAATGATCCTGTTGTGATCGCTGGTACTTTTGTTCGGGATGCTCCATGGTTTGAGAAGATTCCTGAAGGCTGCGCTATTCCTGAAGCCGGCGTCTTTGTGATTTCGAATGCCCATCATCCAGCGCCTCCTGTTGAAGAAACCCCGGCCCCTGAAGAAGAGACTCAAGGATAGTTCGCGTTCGCGGACCCCACACCCCATGACGGTAGATAAAGAAGATCACGAGGCGCTGAGCTGGGCAGGAGACGCCGAGTCAGGTTTGGCCGAATTTGATCCGGATGCGGTTCAACCTGCAGAGACCACGATTCCGGCTATCCAAACTGAGCCTGTTGTTCAGAAGCCGCTCTCTGCTGCGCTCTTAGTGAGTTACGGTATTTTTGGTGGCATCTACCTGCTGTACCTTGTGGGCTGGACAATCTTCATTAACACCCACGAGGTGGTACACACCGGCGAGCTGCTTCCCGCACTCATGTTTGAGCTGGGCGAAGCGCTCACCATTGTGTTACCTATCTTCTGGTTCCTCGCCGTTTTCCTACTGATTCGTGCCGAGCGCAGTTTTTGGCGGCTTTTCTGGCTCATTGCCGGGGTTATCGTGCTGATTCCTTGGCCATTCGTGTTGGCAACCGTGATCGAGGGGCGTTCATGAGCGAGCAGGGGCCAATGAATACTCACCCAGTGAATACTCACATTGTTCAGGAAACGGTGGAAACTGTTGCCGGGTATCCAGCGGCCAAGTTTGGTGTGTTGAAGATCAGCATGAGCCTGCTCTTCTTTCTCTTCTTTGCCTATGATGTGTGGGAAGTTATCGAAAGCGCACTTGAGCTGACAAAATTCCTCACACTTGAACCACTGCACTGGGCTCTTTTAGCAGTGCTCATGGTGGCCCCGATGATCTTGTGGGTTCTGGCAAATTTGCTCGGGCGAAAACTCAGAGCTCATCATTTTGCGCTGCTGCTCTTTGTGGCATTGTGTACCTCATCCCTGGTATTTTCAAACCTGAATTACCTGCTTCAGGCGCTGATTATGGGCTTGCTCTAAGCCCTCTTCGTGTTTGGAGCTGTGCATCCTTCTCAGGCGGAGAAAATGCGGCAAAATTGTTACATCACTTTGCGAAATAATTTCAAAAAGGGCAAGGGCTACAACTACAGTTGATAGTGTGCCCGAGGTCTGGGGTGCCACTTCTCATAGCTAAGGAATTTTTCTGTGTCTAAACCGGTCGTTCTTATCGCCGAAGAGCTTTCTCCCGCCACTATTGCCGCATTGGGGCCAGATTTTGAGGTCCGCTCAGTTGATGGAGCAGACCGTTCAGCCCTCCTGCCTGCACTGGTAGATGTTGATGCAGTTCTGGTCCGTAGCGCAACCAAAATGGATGCTGAAGCGCTCTCGGTTGCCAAGAAGCTCAAGGTGATCGCACGCGCCGGTGTCGGCCTCGATAACGTTGATATCAAGGCTGCCACTGCAGCCGGTGTCATGGTGGTAAACGCCCCGACTTCGAACATTACTTCGGCAGCTGAATTGGCTATTGGACACCTGCTTTCGCTTGCCCGTCAGATCCCGGCAGCAAACGACTCCCTCAAAAGTGGCCAGTGGAAGCGCTCGAGCTTCAACGGTGTTGAACTCTTTGAGAAGACCGTTGGCATTATTGGTCTCGGCCGTATCGGCAGCCTGGTGGCAAGCCGGTTGGCAGCATTCGGAACCGAAATTATTGCCTACGACCCGTACCTCACAGCGGCTCGTGCACAGCAAATGGGTGTGCGTTCGGTGAGCCTGGATGAGCTTTTGGCCGAGAGCGATTTTATTACGATTCACATTCCAAAGACCCCGGAGACCGTCGGTCTGATTGGTGCAGCCGAATTTGCAAAGGCGAAGCCGAATCTGCGTATTGTGAACGCCAGCCGTGGCGGCATTATCGATGAGGACGCCCTCTACGATGCGCTCAAGAACAATGTCATTGCCGGTGCTGGTCTCGATGTGTTCAATCAGGAACCACCGAGCGAATCACCACTTCTCAGCCTGCCAAATATTATCGTGACCCCACACCTGGGTGCTTCGACCGATGAGGCCCAAGAGAAGGCTGGAATCGCGGTCGCAAAGTCTGTACGTCTTGCTCTTTCTGGTGAGCTGGTTCCGGATGCGGTGAATGTCGCCGGTGGCGTTATCAATCCGCTGGTTCGCCCGGGCATCCCATTGGCCGAAAAGCTGGGTCAGGTCTTTGCCGGACTAGCCCACCTGCCATTGGTCAGTGTCGATGTTGAGGTCAGCGGAGAAATCGCGGAATTTGATGTCAGCGTGCTCAAGCTCGCATCCCTCAAGGGAATTTTCACCAATCTGGTGAGCGAAAATGTTTCGTATGTGAACGCGCCGCTCTTCGCCGAGCAGCGTGGACTCGAAGTGCGCATGATCAGCAATCCGGTCAGCGAAGAGTATCGTAACCTGGTTACCCTGCGTGGTGTACTGAGCGATGGTCAGCAGATTTCGGTCTCCGGTACCCTCACCGGTACCAAGTTCGCTCAGAAGATTGTTGGGATGAACGGGTATGACGTTGAAATGCCTTTCGCTCCGCACCTCATTGTCTTTAGCTACACGGATCGTCCGGGTGTGGTCGCGCTCTATGGCAAGTTGCTCGGTGAAGCTGGCATCAATATTGCCGGCATGCAGATTGCCCGTCGCGCACTTGGGGGACAGGCTCTCAGCATCCTGACCATTGATTCACCGCTCAGCGATGAGTTGGTGGAACGCCTTGGTGAATTGGTGAATGCTGACGTAATCCGTCAGATTAATATCACCGAGGGCTAGACCCTTTCCAGCAACGCCGGGTTATTCGATGGCGCCGCCGGATGCAATCCATTCGGCGGTCCCGCCGGCAATTGAGTGAGCTTCACGGCCCTCTTCAAGCAGATATTCCGCTGCGCGCAAGCTTCTGACGCCAGATTGGCAAATCACGTTCAGGTGGCCTTCTGCCGGAAGCTCTTTGAGGCGACGGCTCAATTGGCCGAGTGGGATATTCACCGCACCTGGAACGTGTCCACGACTAAACTCTGATTCTTCACGCACATCCAGCACATATTCACCGGTGAGAAGTGCTTCAGCGAGTTCAGGTATGGACATTTCAAGTGACATTTTGAGCCTTTGTTCGACGTTTCTTGAGAAGTAGTCTACCCGTTTGAGCGCTGCAATCGAGGGCAAAAACTCGATAGTCTTAGAAGAGAACACGATTGTGAAATGAGCATATGACTACCACGGTAAAACTAGGCATTATTCCCGGCGATGGAATCGGTAAAGAGGTTACAGAACAGTCCCTGCGGGTGCTGAAAGCCGTAACCGAAAACGAAGATATTGAGCTTGTCAGCACCGAGTATCCTTTTGGGGCTGAGCACTATCTTGAGACCGGACACATCCTAGATGAGGCTGATTTGGCTGAGCTTGCCAGCAATGATGTCATCCTCTTTGGAGCTGTTGGGGGGAATCCAACCGAGCCGAAACTTGCCGGTGGGATCATCGAACGCGGTTTGTTGCTGAAGCTCCGTTTTGCATTCGACCACTATATTAATCTTCGCCCGTCCACCCTATTTGCGGGCACCACCTCGACACTGGCGAATCCTGGTACCATCGATTTCCTGGTAGTGCGGGAGGGCACAGAGGGCCCGTATGTGGGCAATGGTGGCAGCATCCGTAAAGATACCCCACAGGAGGTTGCGAACGAGGTTTCGGTCAATACCGCGTTTGGCGTTGAGCGGACCGTTCGTTTTGCTTTTGAGCAGGCATCAAAGCGTCGTCAAAAGTTGACCCTGGTGCACAAAACCAATGTGCTGGTTTACGCCGGAACCCTGTGGCAGCGCACCTTTGATC
>JBARYA010000260.1:0-2300 GCA_049647625.1 Microbacteriaceae bacterium | reverse complement strand
TCTCTTTCCTCCACAAAGTGCAGCGATCACCATCCCGAGGGCCAGGACCGCAGCTGAAACAGCTATACCAAGCACAATGCGTTCCGGACCGTGAATAACAAAACTTACCAATGCACCGCTAATGAGGGCTATGCCCAGAATGATGAAGATCAGTGCGGCCGGTAGCCGAGGATTCCGTAAGCGATATGCTTCCTTCATCTGCCGGTGGTGCTCCATCGTAGCGCGACGGCGCTCCTGTGCCTCAGCGCGACGGGCTTGATTCCAGACTTCCCGATCCCGGTTCTGCGCTTCCTTCCAAGCGTTATGCTCGGTGCGCCAAGCCTCCTGTTGAATACGCCACTCGGCCATTTGATCGGGGTTCGCGTTTGCCGGATGCTGAGGCGGAGATTGCCCGGGAGCAGAGGTTGCGGTTCCAGTGGTCACCGTTTCTCCAACTATCCAGGAAGCACCGGATGCTGCTGCGGCAGGTCCCGAATAATTGTTTGGTGCCCCTCCCCCTTGTCCGAGAGATCGTGAAAGAAAATAGACCCCGACAATGACACCTGCAATGACCGTTAATGAGGCGATGGTGGACCAAAACCCTCCAAAGAAGCTGAAATTAAAGCCAAGAAATCCCGGCCAAATCCCTCGGCCAAAGGCAGAGAGGCCAAGGAGGAGGGTCAAACCAATACCCAACAATGGCAGTTCCGGGTTCCCTCGGAACAGCTCCTCGAGATGAATCTTGCCGGTGGTATCTGGCAAGAGGGCCCAAGCAATCGCATAGGCAAGGAGTGCGGGGGTGCCAAGCAGGGCCAGAACAACCAGAATACCGCGCATCAGCGCCACATCGATGCCAAACTTGTATGCCAGGCCAGCGCTGACGCCACCGATCCAGCCCGGCTGACGAACGATTCCGAGACTCCTCATCCAATCAAAGAACCGCAGCTGCCCAGCATATGGTGACTGCGGAGAAGATGGACCCTGCCCAGATGCTGACTGCTCAGAGGCTCCCTGAGAATCAGGAATAACAGGTGGGATATCCGCGCCCTGCCCAATGGGTTCAGAAACTTTTGATGATTCGGTTTGATCGTTCATATATCAATCTTGCAATCAGAGTTCGCGCAGCGATATGGGGGTTCACCCTGACTTATCCCTGAGAAATGTCATAAGGATAGGGGTGTAGCTATTTTTCTGTTTGAATTTAGCTGTGGACACTTCACAAAACCCTTTCGACTACGCGCGATTTTGGCATGCCCCAAAACAGCGGCAGCCCATTGTCCGCCCAAGAAATCGTATTCTCTCAGGTGTTTCATCCGGGTTGGCAAAGCACTTAGGCATATCGGAAACGAAGGTGCGCCTATTTTTCGTTCTCAGCAACCTAGCGATGGGTGCCGGACTACTGCTCTACCTCTGGCTCTGGGCATTCACCCCAAATGAGAAAACCTCAGCACAGGGCCACCCCATAGCAATTCGGCGGAGTTTTCCCTTTGCCATATTCATGGTTTTCGTGACATTCCTTGCCGGACTCAGCGTGATCTTTACTCTTGGAAACTCCCTCCCGATTCTCTGGGCCGTGCTATGGGCCACGAGTGTCGGTGCCGTTCTCTGGACGATCCGCGTCGACAAAACCGATCCCGCCCGCACTCAACAACAGCAACGTCTTGTGCTGCTCTTCGTTCCAATCTTTTTAATGGCATTCGGTCTGTCAGTAGCACTCCGCGGAAACAGCATCCAGACGATTGAGCTCGTGCTGGGATACCTCACTATTATTTTGAGTGCAATCATCCTGTTGGTTCCACCAATAAGTGCACGGATCCGTGAACGGTTTGATGAACAAGCCTCACTCGCTCAAACGGAACAGCGCGCTGAAATCGCTGCCCACTTACACGACTCGGTCTTGCAGACTTTGGCACTGATTCAGAACCGTGCTGGAAACGCCTCAGAGGTTGGCAGAATCGCTCGGGCACAGGAACGAGAGCTACGCGATTGGCTTTACTCGGGAAGCGCTCCGGTCACACAAAATCTGGCTGCAGAATTGCGTGATATCGCCAGCGAGCTTGAGCTTGAGCATGAGGTGACGTTTGAACTGGTGGCAGTCGGGATCTCTGCCGACGAAGAAAGCGGCGAAAACGATGTGAGTGCCGAGCTGGTTGCAGCGGCGAGAGAAGCAATGCTCAACGCTGCCCGTCATGCTGGCGGCAATGTTTCGGTCTATTTAGAAGTTGCCGCTGGAAAAAACATTGACCTCTATATACGCGATCGCGGCCCTGGGTTCGACCCGGATGCTCTACCCGACGATCGTTTTGGGGTACGAAGCTCGA
>JBARYA010000259.1:0-2789 GCA_049647625.1 Microbacteriaceae bacterium | reverse complement strand
CCAAACGGCTTTATCGGATCATCGCCCTGCACATACACGAACCAGAAGTCCTCCACCTCGGTGAACAAAATGCCATGAACGACACGATCGCCTGAGGTAAGAATGATTCGCTTGTTGGGTTTGTTGTATGCCTCCGCCTGTGCGTCGTGAAGCGCCCCGAAAAGATCATTGCTGAAGCTCATATGCTTCGACCGCCTCTCGGACAAGCTGTAACTGGTGATTAGCTATCATTTGCTGGCTGGACGCTTCGCTGCGTAAAGACTTTGACCCTGACCATCCACAGGAGCATAGGACTAGTGTCACGTCCGTGCGTGTGTAGGAATCGACACCAGCAAACTTGTGGTTATCGAGCGCGTCTTTCACCTGCTCAATAAGCGTTGAAGGCATTAGCGAACACTCCTAAAATAATGACGCAGAAACAAAAAACGCCGCCGACAAGGGCGACGAAAAGTTGGGTGTCTTTCTTATCCATCACAGCCCACCGAACCAGCGCAGGCGCAAATGCTCCCAAAAGGTGAGCTCAGCCGCGGTCCACGACGCACGGCGCTTCTTCTTACGAAATATCAAAACAAGCTCCAATCTGTTTCGACCGGAACGAGTTTCCATGTCTGCATGCGTCGACCACGCGGCCCGTCCATATAGTCGTGATGCTTCACCAAGCCCTGCGCGACAAGCTCAGAGCGAGCAGAACGCACCCTTGACGGCGACCAGTCGTCCGCGAGAATCTTCTCGAGAACAATGTCAGCGACCGGGTAGCCGACCTCCTGCATAGTCGCGTAAACCGCTTCCTGTGACCGGCTGAGATTAGCCAGCCTGCCAGCATCAACACTGGTGACTGGATCGCTGGAACGGCTGCGGGGATTCACCCCATCCAAAACCATGCTCATATCTTCACCACTTTCATTGAGGGAATTTTGCAAACAATCGTCAGATTTAGATGAAATACTTCTTGTCCTGGTACAACCGGAATCGCCCCGATTTCCGTAACTGGAATGGGCTTGCCATCGAGCAGAATCGCGCCGAGTTCACCCTCGCGAAAATCTGTGAATTGCACTTCAGGAATCAAATCATCCATAGCTATCCCCTTTGATTTGTGGAGCCGGGCAGGACTATTCACCACCCGACTCTTGCGCAAGCGTCACTTTGCGACTGCTAATAAAAAGAAGAGGCTGACCGGATTGGGGGGAATCCTGAAGGGGGGTTCAGTGTCAGCCTCTAGTGCCCTGCCCGGACTTGCACCGGGAAGTCGCTTTTACGCACAGGGCTGAGCCGTTTCATAACGTCATGCTCAGGACAACACCAGCCGAAGCTGGGTATTGGTGCGCAGCCCTAAAGCCCGCTACCTCTAGCGTCATACCAAACAGCCATCGCCTTGCCTCGATATAGCTGCCGGTTGGATCGTGACGGCGCGCAAGCCGCATCACATCCCTAGACCAAAATTGTTTTCACACCACACACCGGCTCCGTCGGCTCTCGCCCTTTGCCAGATATCATCCTTACCCCGCCGCCTACCTAGCCACCCGAATTTTGTGGCCGTATGTACTCTCGCGAGAGGACTAATGTTATTGAGTTATTCACCTGCCTCAGGATTCTTCTAGGGGAACGCTCGCCCGCCCATCGGCATCGAAAAATATAGTTGTTACTCGAGCAACTCCACATCGAGCTCATCGGCGAAACGGCCTTCACTAGCGGCCAGGAGGACAAAGATAATCCCGAGTCCGACCTCAATCAAAGAGAGGCCATTGAAGACGCCGGAAGCTAATACGAACGGCAGCAGTGCGAGCATCAAAGCCCCGACCACCAGAGAGCCATTCAGACGAAAAAACAAGATCATGAGACACCGCCTAGAATCGGGGTATGGGAGATATAGGGGTCTGGGGACTGGTCGTCGCCATCTTGAGCGCCATCGGCACGATCTGTGTCGCGTTCTACAGCGACTACCGAGTGAAACAAGCTAACGAGATAGCGCAAGCCGCAAATGACATTGCTGCGGAAGCTCTCCGGCAAGCTGCCGAATCGAACAATATTGCCGAAGATGCGAATGAGCTCAGCCGCGAGGCGAACCGTGTCATCAGCACTCAAGCCGCTCAGAAGATTGAAAAATGGCTTGTCGAGTGGGTGCCCGAGTGGGATGCAGACACTCTCTCCCTCATTCTCAAAAATACGGGCCGAGACACCGCGCACAACCCCACCGTGCTGATCAAAGGTCGAGACATCGACCAATTCAAAGATGGGCTCGATGATGTGCCTAGAGGTGAGCAGATCAGTATCGCGTTCCCTGAGTTTCTTGAGGAACGTAGAGCTGAAAATGAGCGCAAGGTCGAGACCCATCGGCGCTCCATTGATAGCGGAATCGTCATCGGCTTTAGGGGTTGGAGCAAGAAGCTCACAATCACCGTCATATGGCACACCGGACTCGGGCAACCACAAGAGCAGATCATCAACTTGAACATGAAGTAGCTTTTGGTCCCTATCGCCTGTAAGACTGATAACCCGTTTATGGGCAACATCAAAACTCATGACCGCACCTCTACGCGTGAACCATCAAGCCACTGACGAACGTCAGCCTCTAAGTACAAGACCTTTCGGCGGGTCGGCTTCAAAAAGCTCGGACCAATACGGCGATACCGCATCTGCGCGAGAGCCTGAACAGAAAGCTTCGTAATCAAGGACACCTGCACTGGGGTCAGATATTCCTCCTCCTCTAAACGGTTCATGACGACATCACCAGTCCAAGTTTCTTGGCGATGAAATCGACACCAGAGGGTTGCACCTTAGTTGTGTAGGTC
>JBARYA010000258.1:0-6258 GCA_049647625.1 Microbacteriaceae bacterium | reverse complement strand
AGCTCGCCGGAAAGACTGGGACCGTTTGGACCAGCTTTCAAAAGCGTCAAACCTCAATGGTTCTGAGGCCGATGAGCTAATAGAACTCTACCAGCGTAGTGCAGCGGATCTCTCAGAAATTAAGGCAAATGAAGCCTCCTCGGTTCTGGGCGATTGGCTCAGTCTGGTTCTTTCTCGGGCCAGAATCACCTTTACCGGCACCTCGAGAAATCTGTTCAGTCAATTACCTGAGTTTTTCGCCGCCCAACTCCCGGCTGCCCTGTATCGGGTGCGCTGGTTGAGTCTTGCCGTAACCGGTGTCAGCATTTTGGCGGCGCTCACCTGTGCTCTCTGGGCTCTGAGTAATCCCGAGGTGCTGAACAGTTTCGGTGACAAAGCAGCTCTCGAAAAATTGGTCAATGAGGATTTCGTGAACTATTACTCGGATAATCCTGCCGCCTCCTTTATGGGTCTGGTTTGGACCAATAATGCGTGGATCGCGGCACAGTGTGTCGCCTTCGGAATTGTTGGCGTTTGGGTTCCCTATGTCATGTTGCAGAATGCGCTGAATGTGGGCATTACCGGGGCAATTATGTTTTCTTACGAAAAGGGCGATGTTTTCTTCCAGTACATCCTGCCGCACGGAATGCTCGAACTGTACGCAATTTTTGTCGCGGGTGGCACCGGACTGTTTATTTTCTGGTCTTGGATTGCTCCCGGACACCGTTCACGTGCGGAGTCGCTGGCAGAGGCGGCCCGTTCCGCGTTCACAATCGTGATCGGCTTGGTCATAGCCCTGCTCATTTCGGGAATCATCGAGGGCTTTGTGACCCCGCAGCCCTGGCCGTGGCAGCTGAAAATAGCCATCGGTGCTATCGCTTTTCTTGGATTCCTGCTCTATCAGTTTTGGTTGGGTCGGCGTGCTTGGCGGGCCGGTTTCACCGGGGATTTGAACCGCTTTGATGCCGGCGTCTCGAAAATTGTGGCCGGATAAGCCCCAAATTGAGTTATTCCCTCGTTATGGCGGGCTGAGTTCAGAACCACAATACTGACTGATAGCGCCTAATGAGATCGGAGAGACACTTGTGTTTGCCGGTGCGGGGAATAATATTTCTGCACCTAAATTCGGAGCAGAGCGGCATCCTGGCACTATTCTAGAAACAAGAACAGTAACGTTTCCTAACAAAGGGGTTCCATGCGGCCAGCAATATATTTCATCCGACTCGGTATAGCGATCCTTGCCGGTGCTGCGATTACCGCAACGATGCTCGATGCATTGAGTAGGGGGCCGATCAATCCCTTCAACTTCTTTGGCTACTTTACGGTTCAATCAAATGTGATTTTCGTGCTGGTTTTTGCCGCATCCGGAATCCTCGGCTTGCTCGGCCGCCAGGGGCCAGCCATCCAAATGGTGCGTGCCGCGGCGACCACCTATATCGTAATCGTCGGACTTATCTATGCAACGCTGCTGGCGCCACTCGGGGAGGCTGGGGGCGTTCCGGTGGCCTGGGCCAATACGGTGCTACACATCGTAACTCCAATTTACGCCATTCTTGATTGGATTCTCGTCGGAGACCGGGCGCTTATGCCTCTGAACAGGGTTGCTCTCATTTTGATTTATCCCGTGGTCTGGGCAGGCGTGGTACTGTATCGCGGCGCCACAGACGGCTGGGTGCCGTATCCGTTCCTCGACCCGGCTCAGGGAACATGGGGACTGAGCATAACAGTCACAGGTATTGCGGTTGTATTTGCGGTTATCGGGCTGATTGTGCTGTTTATTACTTATTATCGGGGTGTATTGCGTGTCAGTGAGGACACAAACGTTCCAAGATAACGTAATCTGTTTGTACCTTCCTTCTTCCACCTCTCGTCATGCGTGATGGTGTTAAGGATTGTGGATGGCTCTCAAGTGTTCAAATTTTCTTTGAAAGGAATAATAATGACCGGAATTCTTCGTAAAGCAACAGCAGAGGCAATTGCTACTCTACTTTTTGTTTTTGCAATCGTTGCTGCGATTAATAATGCCGGCGATTTTGCTCCTCTGGCAATTGGTTTCATGCTGATGGTCATGGTCTATACGGTGGGACATATTTCAGGTGGACATTTGAATCCTGCTGTTTCTTTTGGAGCATATGTGCGGGGAGCCATCAATCTCGCTGAATTGATCTGGTATGTTTCTGCACAATTGGTCGGTGGAACCCTAGGGGCGCTATTGTCGATGATAATATTTGATCGCGCAGCATCTTCTCTTGAAATTCAAGTAGCACCGTCATTCATGGTCGAACTCATTTTTACTTTTGTCCTTGTGTTTGTGGTCCTCAACGTTGCAACCTCAAAGGATCATCCAAACAACTCTTTCTATGGCTTGGCAATTGGAACAACTGTTTTTGTAGGTGCAGTAACCGTCGGCGGCATATCTGGCGGCGGCTTTAACCCGGCTGTGGCTCTCGGTCTTGCCGTCAGTGGTCAGTTCTCCTGGGGCAATATCTGGCTTTACGTCCTTGCGCCACTTGTTGGAGCGTTACTTGCAGGTATTGCCTTCCGCGTACTGAATAGTCACGATCTTAAAAAGACTTCGTAAATGGGGAGAGCTCAGGCTCTTCTTCTAATATTTACGGAGTCTAGAGCCGACCAGCAGCCTTCAAGGCCAGATAATAGTCGGCCAGTGCTGGTGGCAGCTCCTTTGGGGTGGCGGTGACCACTTCGGCTCCGAGACGGTTAAACACTGCGGTCAATTGGTCCTGATCCTGTAACGCTTTTTCTGCGGCAGCGGCACGGTAGACCTCATCACGGTTTGCTCGTTCGTGGATAGCGAGCGCAATATCCGGATCCGTAACGGTCGCAATAACCACGGTGTGCTTCTGAGTCAGCTGGGGCAGAACGGCCAAGAGACCACGGGAGGCGCCAATCGAGTCAATCGTGGTGAGCAAAACGAGCAGGCTCTTGGTATTGCTCAATTGGGCTATTTGCGCAGGAATTGCCGACCAATCGGTTTCGGTCAGTTCTGGCTGCACCTCGGCCATATCGTTCATTAGTCGGCTGAGCTGTTCCGGACCACTGAGACCAGCCACCCGCAAACGGAGTCTGCGATCATAGGCCAGAACCTGGGTGTGGTCACCGGCGTGGGAGGTGAGCGCCGAAAGCAGCAGTGCAGACTCGAAATAGCTATCGAGTCGGGTTTCGTCCTCAATTCTGGCTGCGGAGGTGCGTCCGCTATCAATCACCACGATGACTTTTCGATCACGCTCTGGACGCCAAGTGCGCACCGTCACTTCTTGACGTCGTGCGGTGGAGCGCCAATCGATGGAGCGCACATCATCGCCCCGAACATAGTCACGCAGGCTATCAAACTCGGTGCCCTGACCGCGTACCATCACCACGGTTTGGCCCTCAAGCTCGCGAAGCCTGGCGATTCTGCTGGGAAGGTGTTTTCTGGCATTGAATGGGGGCAAGACCTTGAGCTCGCCGAGGCTTTCCATGGTCACCTGTCGGGCCGTTAAACGCAGGGGACCGAATGAGCGGATGGTGACAAAAGCGCTCCGCACCATTCCGCGCCTGCTTGGTGCCAGTTGCCAGAGCGCTCTGCGGCGCTCTTTTGCCGGCAGGCTAAGCATGACCCGGCTGGGGCTGCTCTGGGCGCTCGGTTGCCACGCATCCCGAATGCTTAATCGCATATTGCGGGAGCTGAGATTGCTGAGTAAGAGCTCGCTTTGAGCCTGTTCGTTCAAGCGGAGTTTTTTGAGAAGGTTACGTTCGAGGCGGAGCTTGCGGGGGCTGGCAGCCAAAAAGAGATCGAATAGCGCCAACACCACACAGAGCAAGAGCCACCAAATCAGCAGCTCACCGTCACTCAGCACGAGAGGAATCGCGCCAAGTGCCAAGAGCAGAACGAACCAGCCGGTGATGATCATTTAGATGGGTACCCGAACTTGGGTGAGGATGGACTGGAGCAGTGCATCGGCAGAGACCCCCTCAAGTTCGGCTTCTGGCCGGAGCTGGATACGATGGCGGAAAACGGGAAGAATCATTGCCTGCAGGTGGTCGGGTGTGATCGCGTCATAGCCGTTCAGCCATGCCCAGGCTTTCGCGGTGTTCAGGAGCGCGACACTTCCACGGGGACTAATCCCGAGACGAATTGAGGGGCTTTGGCGGGTGGCCCGTGCCAAATCGACAGCGTAGCCCATCACATCGGCGGTTGCGGTGACTTTACCGACCGCCTGCTGAGCGGCCAGAATTTCTTCTGCGGTCATCACCGGCTCAAGGCCAGCAGCGCTCAATTTGCTCGGGTTGAAGCCGCTATTGTGCCGATGGAGCACCTCAAGTTCTACCTCTCGTGGTGGCAATTCGAGGACGAGCTTCAGGAGAAAACGGTCGAGTTGGGCCTCGGGGAGGGAATAGGTTCCCTCATACTCAATCGGGTTCTGGGTCGCAGCAACCAGGAATGGATCCGGGAGCAGCCGACTTTGCCCATCCACCGAAACCTGACGCTCTTCCATCGCCTCCAGGAGCGCCGATTGAGTCTTTGGCGGGGTGCGGTTGATTTCATCGGCGAGCAGGATATTGGTGAACACCGGCCCGGCACGAAAGTCGAACTCGCCCTTTTTGCTATCGTAAATCAGCGAACCGGTCACATCACCCGGCATCAGGTCAGGTGTGAACTGCACGCGCTTGGTGTCAAGGCTGAGCGCATGGCTGAGAGAGCGCACCAAAAGAGTTTTCGCAACCCCGGGAACTCCCTCGAGCAGTACATGACCACGGGCAAGCAGGGCGATAATCAGGCCGGTAACGGCGCCATCCTGACCCACAACAGCTTTGCCAACCTCGGCGCGAACCTGGTTGAGCTTGTCGCGCAATTCATTGTCTACCATGTGAGTTTTCCTCCTGCTTGATCTGCACTATCCACTATTGTTCTGGATGCTTTGGTGCAATTGTCGTTCACGGACGTTGATGATTCCTGCTGGGTCAAAGTTTGAGTCGTTTCAGAATTTCAGCCTCGTTTAAGGCTAATTGGTCGGATAGGGCTACCAATTCCGCCTCATTTGCTGCCCGTTTATTGAGATAGAGCTCTGTTAAGCTCGGTTGATCCCAGGCGGTGAGAGCCGAAATATTGAGCAGAACCTCGTGCACCGAGGCCGTTTTAGGGAGTCCGAGTGCGCTGCCGATGCGCTTGAGTGAGCCCATCCGCAAATAGTCGAGGGATCGGTTTAGCGCCTGTGCCTTTTGGTAGAGTCTGGCCCGACCCTCAAAGGTTTCGCTGGCAGGAACGGTGACCGGGAGGTTCTCCATAACGAGCCGACCTTGGCGTCGACCACGCCAGAATCCTGCGGCAATAACCACCACAAAACTCAGCATCATGAACGGGGTCAACCATTTTGGCACCAAATCGGCCAGGGTGACGGTAGCGTTTTCCGCATCCTTGAAGTTGGGGAGATACCAGACAAGATGCTCATGTTGGCCAAGCAGGTTCAACGCGAGAGCGGCATTGCCTTCTTCGAGGATGGTGCCATTTGCGAGGACCTGACTGGCTCCGAGGACAGTAGTGTCAGAGTCACCATCGCCGAACATGAGCAGTGAGTATGAGTCACCATCGCTGCCGGGAAAGCAGGGCACACTCTGGTGCTTAAGATCACGATAGGCTCGGCCACCCTCAGAAATAGTGCCGGCCCGAGTAGCTCCGGGCCATTGGCAGGAAGCAGCTTTGCTTCCCGAGGTTGCATATCCGGCTTGGCCAACATCCGGAAGCAGCGCCTGCAATATGCGATGACCTGGCTCAATAAAGACGCGGTGGGCTGAGGTCTCATTGAGGGTTTTGATCTGCTTTTCGCTCAACACCTGATTGCTATCAAAGAGCACCAGGGTGGTTTTTTCCGGGCCGAACTGCTGAAGCTGGGCCAGGGCCTCCTCAAAACTAGAGGCGGCGTGGGTTTTTACCCCCTGTTGCGAGAGCACCTCAAAGACGGCCTGGGCTCCAGAGGGTTTCGGGTTATCGTGACCGAGCCGGTCGGTGCCGGAGAGGGTGCCGCTCATGGCGACACTGAAGAGGGCAACCACGATGACAAAACCCAAGAGGACGAGCCAAAAGATGTTTCGTTTCAATACGGTACGAAGTCGCGGCGTCTGAGCCGTCGTAGCCTCGTTCAACTCGTTCGTGGTGGCACGCATTGCGTCTGCGGTAGCGGTCATAGACTCGTCCCCATCGCTGCAAATTCCACGGGACTCTGCTGAATCAGGGCGCTATCAAGTTCGCGAAGCTGTTGGTAGTCGGATTGGGTTCCAGGG
>JBARYA010000257.1:0-2190 GCA_049647625.1 Microbacteriaceae bacterium | reverse complement strand
CGCCGCAGGAAATTCGGTCGTCGTTGTCGTATCCGCAATGGGCGACACCACCGATGAATTACTCGACCTAGCGCACGAGGTTACCCCGCTCCCAGACCCACGTGAGCTCGACATGCTGCTCACCTCTGGCGAGCGCATTGCAGTGGCATTGCTAGCCATGACTATCAAGTCGATGGGCTATGACGCCAGGTCATATACCGGCAGCCAGGCGGGCATGGAGACGGATGGCCAACACGGTCATGCGCGCATTGTGAACTTGCAACCAGCCCGCATCCAGCAGGCACTCGATGATGGCGCTATTGCCATTGTTGCCGGCTTCCAGGGCTTCAACCGCAATACCGGAGATATCACCACCCTGGGTCGTGGCGGATCAGATACCACTGCAGTTGCACTTGCTGCCGGGCTCAACGCTGATGTTTGTGAAATTTATAGTGATGTTGACGGCATCTATACCGCCGATCCTCGCGTGGTTCCCAAAGCTCGCAAGATCGATGTGATCACCAGCGAAGAGATGCTCGAAATGGCAGCCTCCGGCGCCAAGGTGCTCTACATTCGCGCAGTCGAATTTGCTCGCCGTCATGGGGTGACCATCCGTGCACGTTCATCGTTCAGTGATGACCCCGGAACACTCGTTGTAGACCATATTGAAAACAAGGATGAGAACATGGAAGAACCAATTATCTCGGGTATTGCCACCGACAAGTCTGAGGCGAAAATCTCTGTTATTGGTATTCCGGATATTCCGGGCAAGGCGGCAAAGCTCTTTACCGTGGTTGCCGAAGCGGGTGCCAATATCGACATGATCGTTCAAAACGTTTCTGCAGCATCTACCGGCCTCACCGATATTTCTTTCACCCTGCCGATGGATGAGGGCAGTCGCGTGATTGAGGCGCTCTCAAATGCCAAAGATGAGATTGGCTTTGATGCGCTTCGCTATGATGACCAGATCGCCAAGCTTGCACTCATTGGTGCAGGTATGCGCGTCAACACCGGCGTATCGGCTCAGCTCTTTACGGCACTGAGCGAAGCTGGTGTCAATATTGAAATGATTTCAACCTCAGAGATCCGCATCTCTGTGGTGACTCGTGTCGATCAGCTTGAGAAGGCTGCTCGTGCGGTACACACCGCTTTCGGCTTGGATGCCGAGGCAGAAGCACAAGTTTATGGAGGAACAGGTCGATGAGTGGCGTCAATCTTGCAATAGTTGGGGCAACCGGCCAGGTCGGCCAGGTCATGCTCGGTATCTTGGCAGAGCGGAATTTTCCGCTGAAGAGCCTGCGACTCTTCTCCTCTGCGCGTTCTGCGGGCAAGGAGATCAGCTACCGTGGCGAAAGCGTTGTGGTTGAGGATGTTGACACTGCCGACTACAGCGGCATCGATATTGCCCTCTTCTCGGCCGGTGGGGCAGCATCCAAAAATTATGCACCGAAGTTTGCTGCAGCTGGAGCGATCGTTATCGACAACTCCAGCGCCTGGAGAATGGATCCGGATGTTCCCCTCGTTGTGAGCGAGGTCAACCCGCACGCCATTCAGGAAGCACGCAAGGGCATTATCGCCAACCCGAACTGCACCACCATGGCAGCGATGCCGGTGTTGAAGGCCCTGGACAAGGTTGCCGGTCTCAGCCGTCTCATCGTCTCGACCTATCAGGCCGTATCCGGCAGCGGTGTTTCAGGTGTGGAGGAACTTCGCAGCCAGGTCGAAGCCACCCGTGATCAGGATGTAAGCCGCTTGGCCAAGGACGGCTCTGCCGTTACCTTCCCAGCATCGGTAAACTATGTCGCTCCCATCGCATTCAATGTGATTCCGCTCGCCGGAAGCATTGTTGACGATGGTGAACTTGAGACCGATGAAGAGAAGAAGCTGCGCAATGAGAGCCGCAAGATTCTTGAACTTCCAGGGCTCATGGTCAGCGGTACCTGTGTGCGCGTACCGGTATTCTCCGGTCACTCATTAGTGGTCAACGCTGAGTTTGCGAATTCCATCACCCCGGACGCCGCCAAGGCAATCCTGGCGGAAGCCCCGGGTGTTGAACTGGCTGATGTCCCGACCCCGCTCAAAGCAGCCGGTCAGGATGCAAGCTTTGTTGGCCGTATCCGCCAAGATCAGTCTGTCCCAGAACATCGAGGACTCGCGCTCTTTATTTCGAATGATAACCTGCGCAAGGGCGCTGCCCTCAACACCGTACAA
>JBARYA010000256.1:0-7155 GCA_049647625.1 Microbacteriaceae bacterium | reverse complement strand
CGAGCCTGAGCCTCACGCTGCTCAGCAAGCTTCGAGCTCAATTGCTCGACCAGAATTGAGACCTTTTCGAGTTCTGCGCGGGCTTCATCCCGTTCAGCACTCAGCTCAATACGGCTCTGCTTTGAGTCAGAACCGCCCTTCAAGAGGTAGCTGCTCAGCACCTCGCCGGCACGAGTGACCAGGGTAAACGCCGCCAGTTCAGAATGCGCCTTGGTGGCTTGGCGAGCGCTCTCGATGTTGTCGGCAAGTAAGAAGTGCTGCAACACGGCAAGCACACCGGATGGGCCCTTCACAACCGAGTGCGCTGGGGTAATGCCGGGAGGTGCATCCACATTGAGACTCGGAGTAGCAAGTTTCGCATTGGCAGCATTCGCATCAGCGATAACCACCTCGACCCGACCGAGATCGTGCTCTTTGGCGTGCTTGAGCGCAGCGTAGCCGCTATCGAGATCCTCAACCAACACCGCATCGGCCAGAGTGCCAAGGGCTGCCGCAATAGCCGTTTCGAAGCCGGAGTTCACCTGCACGCTATCGGCAACCAAGCCCAAAACGCCGTTGAGCGATGCTGCCTGAAGCGCCTGGGTGCCGTCTTTACTATCGAGGGCACGGCTCAGTGCGCTGCTTCTGGCGGCAAGTGAGTCACGCTGACGCTCGGCCAGATGGAGCTCATCCCGAACCGTTTCAAAACTGAGCTGCACCGCTTCTGCCTCGGCCTGTGCAGCCGTATGCAGCTCGGAAAGTTCACGCGATTCCTGATCACCAACGGTTTCTGCCTCCAGCAGGCTGAGCTGTTCGGTGGCGGCCTGTGCTCGGGATTCGGCCTCAGCAATCGACAATTGTTGACGACTGAGCTGTGCCTGGGTGGCTCTCAAACGCGAAAGGGCTGCATGGGCAAGACCGGTAAGTTTGGTGGTCTCCAGCTCAGCCTTTGAGACCAGTGCCGTCTGGCTGGCGATCTGCTCGTCGATAGCAGCAAGCTCGGCTTGGCTGGTTGCCACCAGGGCAGCAGCCCGACCAACCAACTGCTCAATCTCTGTCACCTCGGCGAGCATCTGCTCCTCTTCGGCAATGGCATGCTCAATCGACTCATCGCTGACAATATTGATATCGAGCTGGTTCACATCGGCCTCTTGGTAGAGGGCAATCTTTTGGCTCGTCAGTGCCAGTAGGTTACGCAGTTTCTGGTCACTCTGCTCAAGTTCGAATGCGGTGCGCCTAGCCTGATCAACCGCATCGTGTTGTTGCAACTGTTCGATGCGCTGGCGTCGTGCCATGGTTTGCTCCAGATTGTCTTGTAACACCTGACGCTCAGAGCTGCGCTCTTCCTCATTATTGCTAAAACTGGCGAGCGCGGTGCGCAATTGCTGTACCTCATCGGCGTACAATCTGGCCTTCGCATCCCGAACGATGGCGGCAATAGTCTGCGCCTTGCGGGCAACATCGGCCTGCTGTCCAAGCGGTTTCAACTGGCGGCGAAGCTCACCGGCGAGGTCGTTCAGACGGGTAAGGTTTGCCTCCATCGCTTCGAGTTTTCGAACCGTTTTTTCTTTACGGCGACGGTGCTTCAGGATGCCTGCAGCCTCCTCAATGAAACCGCGTCGTTCATCCGGGCTGGCATGCAAGACCCGATCAAGCTGACCCTGACCTACGATAACGTGCATTTCTCGGCCCAGACCCGAGTCGCTTAGCAACTCCTGCACATCGAGCAGGCGACAGGCATCACCATTGATGGCGTATTCGCTGCCTCCGTTTCGAAAGAGGGTACGGCTGATGGTGACTTCGCTGTAATCAATGGGCAGGGCGCCATCGCTATTGTCGATGGTGAGGGTAACTTCAGCGCGCCCAAGAGGGGACCTGGTGGTGGTGCCGGCAAAAATAACGTCCTCCATTTTGCCGCCGCGTAGGGTCTTTGCCCCCTGCTCGCCCATAACCCAGGCAAGGGCATCGACCACATTGGATTTGCCGGAGCCGTTTGGACCGACAATGCAGGTCACCCCGGTCTCGAACTGGAAGGTGGTCGCCTGTGCGAAAGATTTGAAGCCCTTGAGCGTCAGACTCTTTACGTGCATGGATTCTTCACCATCTTTGCTCTTCGACCGTCAATGTGAGCTGCCCAAATATTCAGGCGCCAACAAAACACCACCAAGGAAATCTCAGTTCAGCCCAGTTTAACAGGCAAGTATTCTTCTGACCGAATCTTGCCACGAAAAATTGACGCAGAACCGCTGGAGCAGTATTCTGAAAGGCTGCAAAAAAAGTTGTGGCATCCAAGCCAGGGAAACATCCTGGGCAAAACTTCAAGGACAACCACCACATGTCAGAGCCCGCACGCTTGCCAAAGCTCAACCCAGAACTGCTGAAGGTCGAGAAAATCGATCTCGTTGCCATGAGCAGCGGCGAAATCACCCCCGAATTGGTTGAGCATGCCACCCTGCGAGAAACAATCTATCGCTGGGATAACAACTCAAATATTGAGGATGCTACCCCACGCGATGTTCAAAGCTATCTGAGCCCAACTCAGTGGCAAGAACGCCACGCGTACCATATCCGCTATTCGGATCGACTCGTCGGTCGGGCATTTCTGGAGTTTCCACTTGAAGAAGACTCCAAGCTCTCCTATCTGACTATCGAATTGCTTCCTGAGTTTCGTGGGCAGGGCATCGGCAGAATTGTGCTTCCCATGCTGGAACAGAAGGCTCGTGAAGCGGGACGCACTGTTCTTGAAGGATGGACCTCCCACCGCAGTTCGGATTTTGAACCGCTGGTAGCCAGTACCGGTTTTGGTTCCGTACCCAAAGATGTGAGCACCCTTTTCATGCTTGCTCACGGTTACTCCCTGGGCCAGGTGGAACGAATGAGCATTTTCGACTATCGTGAATCGGCAGAACTCTTGTCGCCATTGCATAAAGCCGCGCTCGACAAGGCCGGCCCAGACTACGAATATCTGCACTGGCTCTCCCCCATCCCATCGGAATATATCGCCGATTTCGCAGCCATGAAGCGGCAGATGAGTGTGGATGCACCTACCGGGGATGTCGAATTTGATGAAGAAATTTGGGACGAGGCCCGAGTACTCGCCTACGATGCCAAGGTCATTGACCACGGTCGCACCCGCCTCACCGGCGTGATTCGACACATCCCTTCTGGAGATTTGGTTGCCTACACCGAACTCGAATTGGGAACGGATCCGAGTGCCGCCACCAACCAGCAGGACACTTTTGTGCTGAATGCGCATCGAGGTCATGCTTTAGGCATGCTGGCTAAGACCGAAAACATGCTGCGCTGGCGAGAGCTGCACCCTGAATCGGATCTGATTTACACCTACAATGCTGAAGAAAATAGCTACATGCTTGGAGTCAATGTGGCGATGGGATTCACTCCGGCGAGTTACGGAGGCATGTGGAAGAAGGTTATTACCCTCTAGCATTGCAAACGCTCAGCCATCCGTTCACCTTCAAATGCTTTAATGGTCTGAGTGTGATGACGGGTGCCATGCGGGCAGGTGCTTGGTGTTCAGTGCTGATTGCTGGTGCCACCGAAGAGATAAGGAACATGTGTGTTTAGAGGGGTAGTTGCTTCTGTACTCGCATCGGCCGGATTCGCCGTTATGTTCTTCTTTTCGACACTCTTTCCCGGTGTCTCCCCCGAGGAGGTTTTTGGCTGGCGAGTGCTGATTTCGATCCTGCCGGTGAGTGCTTATTTACTGGTCACCAAGGAGTATCGCGAGATATTTCCGCTCTTCAAAATGATTCGGAAGCGTCCCTGGGTCGTCTTTTTGCTCATTCTTTCGGCCATCCTGATCGGCTCACAGCAGTGGTTGTTCATGTGGGGCCCGGTGAATGGCGCCGGTCTTGAAGTCTCTATGGGATATTTCTTGTTGCCGCTTTCTCTGGTACTCATTGGACGCTTCGTCTACCGAGAGCGCTTGAGCCGGTTCCAGATCTGGGCATCCATTATTGCAGCCAGCGGTGTGGGTTTTGAACTGATTCGCACCGGAGCATTCTCCTGGGTGACTGCACTGGTCTGCCTGACCTATCCGATTTATTTTGTGATTCGACGGGAACTCGGCACCATTGGCATCTTTGGTCTCTGGCTGGATTTTGCCATGCTCGTCCCCGTTGCCATCTATTTTGTCTTTAGTTACGAGGGTGGATCACAGGTAGTCGCCGGTGGTCTGGGATGGGAAGCTCTCGGACTCGGGCTGGTTAGCACGCTGGCAATGATGTTCTACATCACTTCAAACCAGGCACTGCCAATGAGCCTCTTTGGATTGCTCAGTTATGTCGAACCGGTGCTGCTTGTCTTTGTTGCACTTTTCCTTGGTGAAACCATTGTCGGCATCGAATGGGTGCTCTATATCTTCATCTGGACGGCTATCGCACTGCTCTGCATCGAAGCCATAGTGCAATACCTGAAACGCCCTGAAAACCGTGAGCCGGCAGCCATCACCGGCCCGATTATTGTTTAGTTTCTTTACATCGCATTCCCTACGACTTACT
This sequence comes from Microbacteriaceae bacterium, assembly GCA_049647625.1. Classification (GTDB taxonomy): domain Bacteria; phylum Actinomycetota; class Actinomycetes; order Actinomycetales; family Microbacteriaceae; genus JBARYA01. Next base: position 2,656 of record JBARYA010000256.1, on the reverse strand, counting down.
CACAGCTTCGCTACTTGACCACCGGAGAGAGCTGGATGTTCTTTATGGTGGATCGATGATCTTCCATACAGCTGACCGCTTGTTCGTAGATGAATCTAAAAACCGTGGTTACTTACTTGTCGCAACTGCTTCTTCCGCGAAAACATTACCCAGTTCGGAAAAAGCGTTACGCTCTCTTCTACTACCGGGACAGCGACGAATCCATTTCAAGAGTGAACGTGATAGTAGACGACGAGAAATACTTTCAAAAATGTGCGAGCTAGATGTACGTACAACCATTTGGGTCTCGAGAGGTCTTCCTGATAAAGAAGCCAGACCACTTTGCTTGAATGCTCTCGCAGATGAGGCAGTCAATTCTGGCGTTACTCATCTATTCATCGAGCGGGATGAATCTCTCATCGATGCAGACCGAAAAATTCTTGCCGAGGTTCTTCGTCGTGAAAAACATTCACACTTGAAATACCAGCATGCTTCGCCACATGAATACCCACTTCTCTGGGTGAGCGATGCTGTAGCATGGAGCTTTTCGAAGGGTAAGGACTGGGCTCAGAGAGCACATCCGCTAATCGGGAACCGAATTATCAAAGTCTAGAAATGCGTGAACCTAGCTCGTCGTACCGTCCGGAAGACTGCTAGGTTCTAAGGGCTACTGCCCGCCGCACTCATATGTTACCGCAGAAGAGAGATAAACACTAGAGCAACCAAGAAAAGCTGGACTCGAAACAATTGCTAGAGTATTGATATGGCAAATGATGGCGAAGTTATTGGTGGAGAGTACCTGAACGCAAAGGTTTCGACGAACCGAAAAGGTGAACTCGTACTGCAATCAGGAATGAAGAAACTTCCCAAACTTGATCCAGAGACCGTTGCTCACTGGTGCGACATCAGCGAGGCTCAAATCAGCAACATAATGGGTCGTGTCGGTGCTGTCGGTCAGGCTGTTGCCGGAATTCTTCCCGGTTTTGTCGGGAAAATGGCCACCGCCGCAGTCACTGCCACCTTTGACCTCACCAAAATGGTGCGTGTGGATAGGCTTGATGGCGAGCAATCAGTACTCAAATTTCCTGAGGGTCTCTACACCCACCTCAGTGTGGTGCTCCGCGATCAGCAGCAAGAATCAGACGAAGAATTGGATGAGGATGCAGCCCCAGCACCGGTAGCCGCACTCAATGCGAATCCTGATTTTAGCGATCAGCTCAAAAAACTCGCAGACCTACGCGACCAAGGCATCCTCAGCGAAGCAGAATTCTCACAAAAGAAGACGGAACTCCTCGCTCGGATCTAGGTACCACACGGCAGTTTTGTAACATTAAAATATGGGGGAAAAATACGTGATTGTTAAAAAATCTATTTCGGTAGTGATTTTGGCTTTATTAGGTCTCGGGCTTGTTGGATGTGCCACTGGCCCTGGAGACAATGCTCTTAATTCAAAACCTGGGCCGGGTATTCCAGTCGATCTCACAGGTGAATGGGAGCAATCAAACGATCCTGGCAATAATGGCTCTCAACTCGCAACCATCGAGAATGACACAATCTCAATTTATTGGTTATCAAAGGATGGGACTAAGTCACTTTACTGGGCTGGTAATTCTGCTGGCACAGAAAATTCCAGTAATCGCTTCAGCTGGGATTCTGTGAATGATTCTAAGAGAACACGAGCTGCTTTGCTCGCGTCAAATGCTGAGAGTAAATCGTTCACCTACGAAAATGGGATTATCAGTTACGAAGTCGGAGCTCTCGGAAAAACTTGGACGGTAAAACTCAAGCAAACAAGTACCACCCCTGCTAAAGCTCCAGAGGGCTCGTTGGGCGCTCAAAGCAATTTTGAAGTTGAGATTCTGAATGCCACATTCGACACTGGCTTTCAAGATCAAGCTGCAATTATCGTGAGTTTCACCTTCACAAATAACTCAGAGAGGGAAACCAGTTTTTTCAATGGCTTGCGTGCCAAAGCCTTTCAGAATGGGGTTGAGCTCAGTGACATGGTGGTCGGACTCGATAGCGTCGACACATCCCTGACAATGGCCAATATCAAACCGGGAGTCACATTAACAGTTCAACAATCTTATGCACTGCGCGACGACTCGGATGTACTCATTGAAGTCAAAGAATTCATGGATTTCTCTGACACTATCCTCGCTTCAAAAGAATTTGTAGTCAGTAAATAATCTCGACAGGTGAGGATAATGTCTGGACTACCAAACAAACACTAAGGTCTTGGCTGGCAGCTGGGGCAGAAGTGCGAGCCACGGTTCATAAACGATTCGCGGATGATTTCGGTATCACAGCGGCTACAAGCTTTACCCTGCTGGCCATAGGCGTTCAGGCTGTGAGCAAAGTATCCGGCCTCACCGTTCACGTTCAGGTATTGTCTATCAAAGCTGGTGCCACCTTCGTGTAACGCCTTTGCCAGCACATCACGCAGAGCCTGCAACAACACAGATACCTCGGTTTGGCTCAGGCTTTCTGCGCTGCGCTGGTAGTGGAGCTTCGACATCCAAAGCGCCTCATCAGCGTAAATATTACCGATGCCTGAAACCAATTGCTGGTCGAGCAAAGCCCGTTTGATTTCAGTGCGTTTCTTGGCAAGTTTTGCCGTAAAAACCACATCATTAAAATACGGGTCGAGTAGGTCACGAGAAATGTGTGCCACCTG
>JBARYA010000255.1:0-2068 GCA_049647625.1 Microbacteriaceae bacterium | reverse complement strand
AAACCTGGTCAGCCGTGGTGCGGCCTCGGTGGAGATTTGTACACTGCTGCGCAAGCCCACCGCTGCCAAGGTCGAGGTCGATGTGAAATACGTTGGCTTTGATATTGATCCAGAATTCGTGGTTGGATACGGCCTCGACTATGCCGAGAAGTACCGTAATCTGAGCGGAATCGGCGTTCTGGCTCCCCATATCTACGGCGGCTAAATACCCAGAAGTGTTCAGGGTGATGAATTAGCATTTAGTTATGACACTTTTCTCCGGAAAATCTCCTGCTCCCAGAGTAGATGCTCATCGCCCAGACCCGACTGTTCCCCTCGTTGGCAAGATTGTGACCCTCCGTCAACTGAAAGATGAAGACCTGCCAGCACTCTTCGCTGCAATTGGAAAACCGGCGGTTTTCTCAGGTGGCTGGGGCGGGGGTCCGGCAAATTATCGTGCCGACTACGAGGAGTGGAAGACATTCATTCGGGGCTATCTCCGCAGTCCTGAGCTCGGAAATGTCTATGTTGTCTGCCTCAATGCTGAACAGGGTCGCATTATCGGCACCACTACGATGACCGATTTTGAGTTGAAGAGTGGTGCAACCCATGTTGGTTTCACCGCCTACGACCCAGATTATTGGGGAACGGGCGTCAATGCTGAATGCAAGCTCCTCTTGCTCGGTGCCGCATTTGAACACGGCTTCGAAAGGGTACTCATCCGAGCTGATACCACCAATAAGCGCTCGCGCTTGGCGATTGAACGCCTCGGTGCACAGTATGAGGGAATCATGCGGCACACCAAACAGGATGCTGAGGGACGTTGGGTAGACTCCGCGATTTACTCCGTGCTCAGTGGTGAATGGCCAGAGCGAAAAGCCGAGCTTGAAGCCCGACTTTCCCGCCACCGCTAGGGGCGCACTTTTACGCTCTCGGCTAACACTCTGGGCGTTCATAGCGTCTTTCGAGTAATCTTTTGTTACGAATAGTGTGATTTTGCGTACGAAAAAGTTTACTTCCGAACGCTCATCACTGCCCCAAGAAGGAACACATGAACTTCAAAAAACTGCTGAAAGGGCCATTGCCTTTTGTGCTGGTCGCGTTTGTGCTGATTGCCGTCGGAATCAGCCTGTTCAGCCCTGCCGGATACAGTGAAGTCAGCACCGATAAGGGTATCGAGTTGCTGGCCCAGGACAAGGTCAAGTCGGTCACCATCATGGATGGTGAGAACCGGGTCGATATGGTTCTGAAGGCCGCAGATGAGAAGCTTGGCACTGAGGTGCAGTTCCGCTACATTAGTGCGCGAGCCGACGATATTATTGCTGCCGTCAACAATGCCAAGCCGAGTGAAGGCTTTAACGACGAGATTCCTTCCGGCAATGGCTGGCTGACGATTGCGCTCTATCTCTTCTTCCCTATCCTGATTATTGGGCTCTTCTTCTGGATGATGTCCAGCGCTCGCGGTGGCGAAAATAAGGTCATGCAGTTTGGTAAGTCGCGGGCAAAGTTGGCAAACAAGGAAACCCCAACGGTTACCTTCGCCGATGTTGCCGGCGCAGATGAGGCGATTGAAGAACTCCAAGAGATCAAAGACTTCTTGCAGGATCCGGCAAAATTCTTAGCGCTGGGTGCCAAGATTCCGAAGGGTGTGCTGCTTTACGGCCCTCCGGGAACCGGTAAAACTCTGCTGGCCCGTGCCGTGGCCGGCGAGGCCGGGGTTGCTTTCTACAGTATTTCAGGCTCGGACTTTGTTGAAATGTTTGTCGGTGTCGGTGCGAGCCGTGTCCGTGACCTCTTCCAACAAGCCAAGCAGAACTCCCCCGCCATTATCTTTGTTGACGAAATCGATGCGGTTGGTCGTCACCGTGGTGCCGGTATGGGTGGAGGCCATGATGAGCGAGAGCAGACCCTGAACCAGCTCTTGGTTGAGATGGACGGCTTTGATCAGAAGACCAATATTATTCTGATTGCTGCCACCAACCGTCCCGATATCTTGGACCCAGCTCTGCTTCGTCCGGGTCGTTTCGACCGACAGATTCCGGTGGATGCTCCTGACCTCAAGGGCCGTCAGAAGATTCTTGAAGTACAC
>JBARYA010000254.1:0-3665 GCA_049647625.1 Microbacteriaceae bacterium | reverse complement strand
CTGTTGCATTGACTCAACGGCACGCTTAGCAACAATCTTGCGCAAACGACTGAATGGAACGCTGGTTCCTCGTAGCGGTGAAACAGCGAGCGGAGCCGATGGCGCCGCTACTGGTGCTACACCAGCAGCATTACCCTTCTGAGCGATGGCCTGCTGTACGTCTTCTTTGCGGATACGACCGCCAACACCGGTGCCAACCAGAGTCGAAAGATTCACACCATTGTCATTTGCGAGCTTGCGAACGATTGGTGTCAGGTAGCTTTCAGCACTAACATCACTTGGTGCTGTAACTGCAGGAGCAGCTACAGGAGCCGCAACCGGTGCTTGAACAACTGGAGCCTCAACGACCGGTGCAGCTGGTGCTACCGGTGCCTCAACAACAGGTGCCTCAACAATTGGTGCTGCCGCAACAGGTTCTTCGACAATAGGTGCTGCGACGACCTCGGCCACTGGTGCAGCAGGAGCAGCAGCTCCGCCACCATCACCAATAATTGCCAAAGGTGCCCCGACCTCGACGGTCTCGTCCTCGGCAACGAGAATCTGCTCAAGAACACCCGCAATTGGGCTAGGGATTTCAGTGTCAACCTTGTCAGTTGAAATTTCAACTAGGGGTTCATCAACTTCGACACGCTCTCCGACAGCTTTAAGCCACCGAGTAACGGTTCCCTCCGTTACGCTCTCACCCAATGCGGGGAGATTTACGGATTCACTCATGTATTTTCTCCTTAAGAAAATTCTTCAAATGCTTGTGTTCTTATAGTGTGTGCAAGGGGCGTCCAGCAAGCTTCATGCTTGCTTCGCCCAAGGCTTCGTTCTGAGTTGGATGTGCGTGAATAAGTGCAGCAACGTCCTCAGGATAGGCTTCCCAGTTCACAATGAGTTGAGCTTCACCAATCAGTTCGCCAACGCGAGTCCCAATCATGTGTACGCCAAGAATTGGTCCGTCCTTGAGACGAACAACCTTGACAGTCCCTGAGCCGCCAAGGATGGTGGTACGGGCATTACCGGCAAGATTATATTCATAAGAATCAACCTGGTCCTTACCGTGTGCCTCAACAGCTTTTGCTTCGCTCAAGCCGACAGAGGCAATTTCAGGATCGCAATAGGTGATCTTCGGGATGTTGATATCCAAGACCGGTTGTGGATTCAAGCCTGCGATCTGCTCAGCAACGAAAATACCCTGCTGATAGCCACGGTGTGCAAGCTGAAGGCCCGGGGTGATATCCCCAACAGCCCATACATTCGGAAGGTTGGTTTGGAGCTTTTCGTCAACCAGCACGAAGCCACGGTCCATATTGATGCCCAGCTCTTCAAAGCCATTGCCCTGGGTTGCCGGTCCGCGACCGACAGCAACAAGAAGTAGCTCAGAGTCAATAGTTTCGCCATTTTCGAGGGTAACTGTGACACCGGAATCAGACTGAACGGCCGATTGGAAACGAACACCAATGTGGTAGTTAATGCCACGCTTCTTGAAAGCACGCTCAAGCTGCTTAGAAACGGATTCTTCTTCGTTAGGTACCAAGTGAGGAAGACCTTCAACGATGGTGACCTCGGCGCCGAAAGAGCGCCAAACGCTGGCAAATTCGACACCAATGACGCCGCCACCAAGAATGGTTACACTCTTTGGAATGTAGTCCAGGGTGAGTGCCTCTTCAGAAGTGATGATGCGACCCGAAATCTCGAGACCTGGCAGGCTACGTGGATATGAACCGGTGGCCAAAACAACATGCTTGCCAACAAGCGTGGTGTCGCCAACCTGAACGGTGTTCGGTGCGACGAGATTTCCGTCACCCGCGAAAACATCAATATTGTTCGCCTTGAGCAGTCCGCCGAGGCCCTTGAACTTTGAAGAAACAATCCCTTCGCGGAACTTGGTCACTGCATCAATGTCGATGCCTTCGAAGGTGGCTTTGACGCCAAAAGCTCCGGCTTCGCGGGCAACATCGGCGACCTCAGCCGAGTGCAGAAGTGCTTTGGTTGGAATGCAACCACGGTGCAAGCAGGTTCCACCTAATTTGTCGCGTTCAACCAGAGCGACTGAAAAGCCCAATTGATGAGCACGGATACCCACTGCATAGCCGGCACTTCCGCCGCCTAAGATTACAATGTCATAATTTTGTTCCGACACCGGATTCTCCTCGATATGTATTTGAGAGGTTTTTTACCACCTCTTAGCCTAGTTCAAAATACTGGCAAGTTTTAACAGAGTTCGTACAGTTACCGCACTGGCACCCTTATCGGTGAAGCCCGATGCCTTGTCGCAATGAGCGGTTGGTGCGATATCGATATGGGCCCAAGGAATACTGGAATTGCCACTTGAATCTTTCCCAATGAACTCCTCAAGGAAGAGAGCGCCAACGATTGTTCCACCGGCAGGATTGCCAGGTTTCGCGTTGGCAATATCTGCAATATCCGAATCCAAAATCTTACGCAAATTCTTGTCAAGGGGGAGTTGCCAGAAGAGTTCGCCCATATCGGTGGCGGTTGAGATCAATTGCTTGGCAAAATTATCATCGCCAAGAACAGCAGAATAGTGATCGCCAAGTGCAACTCGGGCCGCACCGGTGAGGGTAGCGATATCGACAATGTAATCGGGATGTTCTTCACTGGCAGCAACCAAAGCGTCACCGAGAACGAGGCGACCTTCGGCATCTGTGTTTAGCACTTCAACGGTTTTTCCACCACGCATAGTCAAAACATCGTTCGGACGGGTGGCATTGCCGCTTGGCATGTTTTCTGCAAGTGCAAGCCAGGCTGTCAGTTCAATATCTAGACCGAGTTCCGCTGCCGCTACAATCACAGCGAATGCTGTCGCTGCGCCGGTCATATCGTATTTCATTCCAACCATTGAGTTGGCTGGTTTCAATGAGAGACCACCGGTATCAAAAGTAATTCCTTTACCTACTAACGCAAGATGCTTCTGCGCTTTGGCACCACGATAGTGAAGCTTGACCAGGCGTGGACCGCGTACAGACCCCTGTCCTACACCGAGGATGCCACCAAAGCCATCACGGAGCAGGGCTGCTTCATCCCACACTGTCGAGTTAATAGGCAACGGTTCAATTGTTTCAAGAACCTGTGCAGCAAAGTTTTCAGGATACAGATCTTGTGCAGGAGTGTTTACCAAGTCTTTTGTGCGAGCGAGTGCTGCAATAGTAATCTCTACACTCTTAACCAGCTCAGCGTTCGATGACGAGTCAATATGATCACCCAGTATGACGAGCTGCTCTGCTGGGCGTGCATTCTCAGCAATTTTTTTGTAGCGGTCATAACGATAGAGACCATGACCCGCGCCCTCGGCAATAGCGGCCTGAGCTTCAGCAGATTTCGGTGCAAAATCGAAAATGAGGGTTGAGAAACCGGTCAGTCTGCGACTCGCGCTACCCGCAACCTCGCGGAGAGCGTTAATCGATACTTCTTCTCCGATACCGATAACACTGACCTGGTGGCCTCGTGTTTCTGACCAAAAGCTATTGAGTTCATCTTTCGCTGCACTGAATTTGAGTGCCGAAAGAAGTAAAGCAAATTCTGAGTATTGTTCCTGAGGATCGACGAGGAACGGTTTGCCATCTTCAGATCGTGCAAGAAGTACAAGTGCCTGATTGTTAAGGATTACTGGCGCATCAGATTTTTTTTGGAAAACGAGATCAAGAAGGTTCATGCTT
>JBARYA010000253.1:0-12670 GCA_049647625.1 Microbacteriaceae bacterium | reverse complement strand
TGCCATTACTATAAGCAAACTCGACCTCATTGAAATTGAGCTCACCCTTAGCCTCCCAGAGATCGATCGGCTCTAATGGATCCGGCACAGTGGGGCTTTCCTCCAGCACACCGGAAATTTTTTCTAGTGCGGCAGCAGCCGATTGGTAGGAGTTGTAGAACATCGCCATCTCCTCCATCGGATCAAAGAAGCGACGAGCATAAAGCAGTACGGCCAAGAGCACACCGACCTCGATGTCGCCCTCAAAGAGACGGAAACCACCAAAGAGCAGGGCCACCGCAACGGTCATGTTCCCAATCAGCATTAGACCCGGATCGTAAATGCCGAACAGTTGAATCAGATCGGTATTGACCTCACGATAGTCATCGGTGAGTTTGGCATAGGCCTTGCGATTTCGCTTTTCTTTACGGAAGGCCTGTACGGCTCGGATGCCGGCCATCGCCTCAACAAAGTGCACGATGAGGCTGGCCGAGGCAACCCGCGAACGCCGGAAGAGCTGCTGCGAGCGCACCTGGAACCAGCGGGTCAGGATTAAGAGCGGAATCAACGAAGCCGCAAGAATCAAACCACTCTGCCAATCGAGCATCACCATCGCGCCAGCAGTAAAGGCCATATAGAGCAGGCCGGTGGTAAGGCCGTTAATGCCTGAATCGAGGAGTTCACGAATCGCATCAAGGTCGCTGGTCTGACGGGAAATAATACGACCAGAGGTATAACTTTCGTGGAATTCAAGGCTCAATCGCTGCGTCTGCAAGAAGACTCGCTGCCGCAGATCGTAAAGCACTGCCTGACTAATTCTGGCGGTAATGACCACATACCAGGCAGCCAGGGATGCGCCAAGGAGCGCGAATGCAAGGTAAATGCTACTGATTACCGTGATTGGCATCCAATCACCAAGCACCAAAGCTGGAACGCCGGCATCAATACCGTAGGCGATAAGTGCGGGACCTGCCACCTGGCTTGCCTGCGAAATAATGACCACGAACACCGCCACGATGAGGCGAGCCTTCATCGGCTTCAGCAATGAGCCAAGCAGGCGCAGGGAACGCTTGCGCACAATACGGGATTCTTCACGACTGAGTTTGTCGCGGTCTTCACCCTCAACACCAATCATGCTCATGAGTCACTCCCTTCGGTATCCATCAGGACCTGTATCGGTCCGGTTCGTAAATTCTTTTCATCAGCAAGTTGCTGTTCTAGGCTCGAAATCACATAGCGATAGTGTTCGCTACTTTTCAGCAATTCGCTGTGCTTCCCCACTTCGGTAATTTTCCCAGCCTCCAGAAGTGCGACCCGATCGGCCAGCAACACGGTGGATGGGCGGTGCGCAACAATCAGGGCAGTCGTGGTCTTCAGCACCTCCCGAAGCGCCTGCTCAACCTGTGCTTCGGTGTCAACATCGAGGGCTGAGAGTGGATCATCAAGGACCAGCACACTTGGCTTGGCCGCAACCGCACGAGCGAGCGCCAGACGCTGACGCTGTCCGCCCGATAGGCTCATCCCCTGCTCACCGATGGTGGTATCAAGACCTTCTGGAAGGTCATAAACAAACTCTGCCTGCGCGATGCTGAGCGCTTCGGCAAGTTCTTCCTCAGACGCATCCGGACGGCCAAGCAGCACATTATTTCGCACCGTATCGCTAAAAAGAATCGCCTCTTCAAAAGCCATTGCAATATGTTGTCGCAAATCTTTTCGAGTTAGCTGGCGAATATCCACCCCGTCAAGAAAGACCGTGCCACCAGAAACATCGTAAAGCCGTGATGCCAAGGCGGTAATGGTGGTCTTGCCGCTCCCGGTAACACCCACCAGGGCCATGGTCTCACCCGGTTCGAGGGTGAGGTTAATGCCGTCAATAAGATCTGGGCTGGATGCGGGAGCATCCTGGTAACGGAAGTGCACATCCTGAAAACGCAGCTCACCGCGAGGCTCGGCAATGGTGAGTGGATGTTCTGGATCCTCGATGGTGTTGATGGAATCCATCACATCGAAGAAACGATCGGTGGCGTTTTTTGTTTCCAGGGTGAAGGAGAGCAGGAATCCGATTGATTCAATTGGCCAACGGAGCACAATCGCGGTGGCAAAATAGCTGACCAGTTCGCCTGAAGACATCTGCCCTGAGGTTGCGAGCCACACCCCGAGGATCAGCGAAACCGCCATGATGACCTCGGGAACGGCAATAATCCAGAACCAAATTTGTCCGAGGGCCTTGGCCTTGTCAATCTCGGTGTTTACCAGATCGTTGGCGAGGCTGGCGAACTTTTTCTGGGCGTACTTGCCGCGACCGAAAGCTTTGAGCACCCGAATACCGTGCACGGATTCTTCTACCGAGGTGGCGAGATCGCCGGCCTGGTCTTGGCTGAGGCGTGAAAGCTGACCGTATTTGTTCTCGAAAATGAATGCCGAGACCCACAAAGGGATGGCACCAATCAGGAACACCAGCCCCAGAATCCAGTTGATTGACATCAGGATGGCGATGCCAATGACAATGGTAATAACGTTGATAATGAGCAGAACAAGTCCAAATGAGAGCCAACGACGGATGCGGTTCAGATCGCCCATAGAGCGGCTAAGCAACTGCCCGCTTGGCCAACGATCGTGGAATGCGACCGGAAGGTCAAGCAACTTTGCATAGAGACTATTGCGCATCGAAGCCTCAACGGCGGTGCCCGGCTTCAACACGAACCAGCGACGCAGAGCAATAAACGCCGCTTCGAGAACGCCCAAGGTGAGAACAATAGCGAATGCAAACCAGACCTGATTGATACTGCCAGCAGCCAAGGAGTCATCGACCAAAGCACCGATGACCTGGGGAATAATGAGCGCAACAATACCCGCGCCGAGTGCCGCCCCCATCCCGAGGGAAATTCTTGGCATCGCCGGTTTTACATAGGGGTAAAGCCGAAGCAGGCTGGCCACGGTACCCGACTTTTTGGGCACGGTGGAGTCTGCTCCTGGGCTTTCGGGAACATTTTCAGACACGGGAATACACTTCTCAAACTTGTGGTTACGTCGAATGCTCTGAATGAGCGATAACTCAGACACAGCAACAAAAAACTACGCCGCAGCTGATACATGAATGAGCATCAAGCTGCGGTTATGCCGTCAGAATTTTGAACAGCCTTTTAGTCTAGACCTGCCTCAGAATAATCCGCAACTTGAGGCGGATGTTTTCTTGGCTAATACACTCTGGAAACGGGATATTAATTGAACACATCTTTCGGGAGTGTCCAATAACAAGCATTAAGTCACACGTTGTATCTATTCCATAGATTTGATCTCTTTGCTTGAAGACGCATTTGCGCCCCTTAAGTAGCTTTGCTATGTCGCAATGACAACCTCAGGAGCAACAATATGCGCAATAAGAGTCCACAAATGGATCGACCCTGGGAACTCAATACTTACTACCAGGGAGTAGCGTACACCTTCCTTGCTGTGGTCAAATCTGCCTTGGTCTTTGCACTATCCGGGGCAGAATAGAACACAATAGCTTCATTGCTTGAAAAGTAGACTGCAGCATACCTCTAGATATTGGTAAATAGCCATTTCGCAGATTGCTGCTTCTCGGCTTCAAAACCCAACCGTAATCTGACTCGAGAGTAATTGACTTCTCACTGACTTCTCTGCTCAATTGTTAATACGCTTGAGGAACGAACCCACGCTGCTTTAAGTTAGTCGGAGCGTGAATCTGAGCCAATGAGATGGGTATGCGTATGCCCTGCCAAGCCTTTACCTCAGAGATTTGGCTATTGAAAACAGGAAATCGTCACCCGACTTTGCATCGGCTCCACGGAGCATTAACACTACTCAAATCTCTGCAGAAAAATGGTGAGCCGAGGAATCAACACGGGTGTCTGCTCTTTATATGTCTTGTAGTCTGCCTGCCCACCCCAACGTTTTTCGGCGCCTGCTTCAAGCATGGGCACACCGCTTATTCGGGTTAATAAAATAGTGACGAATATTGGAGAGAGTAGTACGATCCATTGCCAGCCGTTCAGTACCGGGACTGCAACGAGGAACACGCCAGCCCATAACACAATCTCACCAAAGTAGTTTGGGTGGCGTGAGAGCGACCAGAGCCCTGTATGAATAAAGGTATCCGTATTTTTTGGATCGGCTTTGAACGCAGACTTCTGCAGGTCTGCGGTCAGTTCGAATGTGATTCCAAAAACCCAAAGCACTATACCAATGATAGAGAGCCAGCCAATCGGTTCACGCAACGAAGCTTCACTACTCATCGCGATCCAAGCTGCTGATGCGGTCAGACTTACCCAAAGACCTTGCAGGATCCAGACACGCAGAAAAACCAATGGCTTTTCCTTGATATTGTCGAAGCGCTTATCGGACCCAGCCTTACGGACTCGCAAAAAGAGGAATGGGCCAAGGCGTACCGCCCACAGAATGACCATTGCTGCGAGCACCCAGCTGCGAGTGTCTGGTGATGGAGCGAGAACAAGCAGTGCGATAGAAATGAGTGTGAATGTCATCGCTCCAGTCAGGTCAAAAAACTTCTCTGTTCTCATCAGCATCGCGGGCAGATAGACGATGATCTGGATGATGAACGCGGCAGCAACGGCGAGAGAGAATAGCGGAACTCCTGCAAACTCAGCACTGCCTGGTGCTCCAGCGACTGCGACGAGGGCACCAATCGCCAGTACAACGATGATTGTCATCAAGACGGAACGATTCGTGCGTGACATAGTGGGTCTTTCTCTCGTGATCAATAACGGCGTTCAGTGATAAAGATTGTCGATAATCAGAGCGCCACGTTCGAGAACCATGCGGCGCTTAATTTTCATTGTAGGGGTTACCAGTGTGGAGTCGTCGAGGTTGGCAGAAACGAGCGCGAAAGACCGCACCTGTTCGCTTCGCGAGACAAGAGCATTGGCGGTGTCGATTGCTTTCTGTAGCTCTGCTCTTAGATGCGTGTCGGTGACTTCCGTAAAGCTCTCACTGTCGAAGATGCGTTCTTCGACTCTTGCGTTACTCGCCGATGCTATGAGCGCTTCTGGGTCAAGTAACAGAATCGCCGAGAGGTACGACCAGCCTTCACCAACCATTATTGCGTGAGAAACGAGCGGATGTGCTGCCAGAGCATTCTCCCAAATCGTCGGAACCACAGTCTTTCCATTAGCCGTGATGATCACGTCCTTGAGGCGGCCGTTCAAAGTGAGTCTCCCATCAGCATCGAGACTTCCGAGATCTCCCGTGCGAAAGTAGCCATCGATAAAGGCATCAATATTGTGATCCGGATTGCGGTAACCTGCAAAAACGCCCGGTCCACGTGCAAGCACTTCTCCTTCTTCGCTGATGCGAACGGTGTGTCCAGGAAGCGGTGCGCCAACGGTTCCTGAACGAATATGGCCTGGCAGATTTCCCGTCAGCGGTGCGGTTGTCTCGGTGAGGCCGTAACCCTCGATCACGGGCACTCCGATACCGCGGAAGAACAACGAGAGTTCCGCATCGAGGGTGGCTCCGCCGGAAAGAATATAATCGACACGACTACCCAGTACGGCACGTAGTTTACGAAAAAACAGTCGATCAAAAAAGGCGTGACGCAGACGGAGCCCGCGTGGTGGCGTCTGCGCGTTTTTCGCGTCTATTTCTTCGGCCCATCTGCCCCACTCAATCGCATTTGATCGTGCTGCTTGCCACAACCTGCTGAGGTGCATTTTTGCAGCTTTTTTAGCTGCCGCTTCGTGAATTTTCTGGAGGACACGTGGCACAACGACAAGGAAGCTTGGTTTGATGACTCCAAGCGTTGACACCGCTTTTGTTGGATCTGAGAGATGGGCTATGCGCATACCACTGGCGATGCAGATAAGCTGCAATCCCCGTGCAAGTACGTGAGCAAGGGGGAGGAAAATAATCGTATTTCCTCCGGAGTGGACTACATCCCCGTATGCTGCGGCAATGTTGAGTGTCTGAGTGATGAAGTTTCCGTGGGTCAGGACTGCGCCTTTAGGGTCACCGGTCGTACCGGAGGTGTAAACGATGGTGGCCGGAGAATGGGTGTCGGCTGCAGAGCGACGCTGTTCGAGCACATCATCGGATACCTCGATTGCGCGAGCCGAGAGCTCAGAGAGTGTCGGGTTATTTGCTCCGGCATTTTCAGAATCCATCGTCCAAACACCCAGCGTATCGACGCCGGTTTCTCTGATTGCTTGGCGAAGAATATCTCCCTGTTGTACATTGCCCGCAACCGCGACTCTGACATCTGCGTCGCGAAAGATTGCCGCAACCTGAATGGGCGAAGATGTATCGTAGATTGGCACGACAACGGCACCGGCGAACCAGGCTGCTAAATCGGCCACAGCCCACTCATAGCGTGTTTCCGACATAATCGCTATGGCATCTCCTGCTTTCACCCCCACGGCAATAAGGCCTTTTGCGAGTAGTGAAACTTCGTTCAAAAATTCTTGTGTCGAGATCTGCTTCCAGGGTGCAGAAAGATCACTGGACTGTGCTGGCCTTTCGAAGGCGATATGTAACGGAGCCTGTTCAGCTCGCCGGGTTAGCAACTCGGTGACATTGCGATACCCTTCTATTTCAACAAGTAGCGGTGTGGAGTGTTGCTTGGGCATGTGAACTCCTGTCCAAATGAGGATTGTCAGCTAAGCGACAAAGCTGAGCAACTTTACTCATGAATTCGCTAGCCAAGTTCTATTATAGGCTAACAACTATTATCCAAACAATAAAGACTTTCAAGTGTCATCATGAACCATCTTTCTTGAGGTTTTGGTACGCTGCGAGCGCTCCAACTCGCGACTCACTGAGATCAACAATCGGCTGTGGGTAATTATCTGAACCCCATTCGGGAATGTGGCGACGGATGTAGATACCCCGCGGATCAAACTTTTTTGCCTGCAGTTCGGGGTTGAACACGCGGAAATATGGGGCTGCATCGACACCAGATCCCGCTACCCATTGCCAGTTAAACGGATTACTCGCTTGGTCCGCATCGACGAGGGTGTCCCAAAACCATTGCTCACCTAAGCGCCAATCTATGAGCAAGTTTTTCGTGAGAAAGGAGGCCGCGACCATTCGTACGCGGTTGTGCATAGTTCCGGTGCGCCAAAGTTCTCGCATCCCCGCATCCACTATTGGGTAGCCCGTTTTGCCGCGTTGCCAAGCTCCAAGTTCGTCAGTGTGGTTTGTTCTCCAAGGGAAATTATCGAAATCTGTTCGCCAATGAAATTTGGAGAGGTTTGGGAAATGGAAAAGTACGTGCCAGGCAAACTCTCGCCAGCCGATCTCGGTAAGGAACTTCGTTGCACCCTCAGCGGCAATAGGCGACAAGTCCGCGCGGGCTTGTTCGACCTTATGCCAAATTTGGTGGGCACTCAGCTCGCCCCATCGAATGTGCGGTGAGAGACCAGAAGTTACTTGCTCAGCAGGTATGTCACGACCGGTAGAGTACGCTTCGAGGTCGTCGTGAAGGAATTCGTGCAATCGTTGATGCGCGTTCGCCTCACCCGGTATCCACGTCTGCCGTAATCCCTCGGCCCAGTCTGGATTCACCGGCTGCAGAGCCCAGTTGTCGATTCTTTCTGAGTCGATTACGGGTGCGGGGCGGGTGTTCCGCTGTGGAACAGCTAAGGGGGGTCGTAACTCATTGGCATTGTTCCGGCAGGCGCGCCAGAACGGAGTGAACACGGAGTATGGGGAGCCTTGACCAGTTCTGATGGTCCAAGGCTCGAAGAGCAATGAAGCTTGGAAACTTTCGATATGCAGGCCATCATCTCGAAGCCTCTTTTTCAGCTCGGTGTCAACAGCGATCTCGCCGGCTCCGTAGCGTCTATTCCAGAAGAGCGCAGTTGCCCCCGACTCTCTGACAACATCCGTGACCACTGATCCAGCTGCACCTCTTCGGAGCACAAGAGGAATGTTGAGTGCGAGAAGGGACTGTTCGAGTGAGAGCAAGCTCTGGTGGAGCCACCATTGTGAAGCCCTGCCAAGGGCTCTTAACCTCGGTGATTCTTCATCCAACACATATAACGCCAGTACGGGCGAGCCTCGGTTAATCGCCGCTGTCAGTGCTGGATTGTCTGCAACCCGAAGATCGTCTCGAAACCAGACAACGCTCAGACGGTTCAGTGTACGTCTTCCGCGACGGTCCAGGCTTCGTGGCCTTGCCTCATACGCTCGGCAATTTCGTTAAGAAATCTGGTCACTACCTCGCGTTCTTCCGGCTGCAGCAACGCTGCGACGATAAATCTATTTGCCTGCGTTCGTCCTACCGTGTCTCGTGCTACAGAGTGAGTCTGTTCACTGACGCTGATTGATAAAGCGCGCCTGTCTGTAGGGTGCGGACTGCGCACGATGTGCTCATCTCGCTCGAGTCGATCAAGCAGCTTCGTGGTTGAGGCGCTGGTGATACCGAGGTGTCGTGAGATCGCACCAGGAGTCACAATCTGTTTTTGATTTGCAGCCACAATCAAAAAATGGATTGCCCGCATCTCGGTTTCGCTGAGTTGCATGAACTTTTGGGATGCTTTCGAGAGTTCATCTTCGGCGCGTCTCAAATTTGCCATCGAGTTCATGAGGCGAGTAATCTGCGCGACATCTTCTGTGCCAAGCTCTGATCGATCCACGAGAAGCCCGTTTGGGTCGCTCGCATTGACGTCATATAGTGAGCTCTCCACCGAAGGGGAGCCTTCACTATTTGGATGCGTGACCTTGGGGCTTCCTTGAGCTTGCGCTCTGATATTATTCGCCATGCTTACATTATACAAGCGATGTGAGTATTATGATAAGCTTATTTCTAGATTGGCTAGATAGTTGCTTTTGATTAATTATTTAAGTAATACCATGATGCATTGCGCCATTGAAAGGTTCATGATGAAAAACTCAAGTTCACTACAGAATATTAGGAAAGAAGTGAAATTTGATTCTACTCGTCGACCACAGAAGTGGTTACGGGTCTTTATTCCCGCCATACTAATTCTTGTTTGGTTTATTGGGGCTGGAGTTGGCGGACCCTACTTTGGGAAAGTCAGCGAGGTTTCGTCGAATGACCCGACTAGCTACCTGCCCACCAGCGCCGACGCAACAACTGTGCAAAAACTTCTCGGAGATTTTCGAGATGGTAATAGCATTCCCGCTGTCCTAATTTTCACAAGCGATTATGAGCTTGACGACACCACTATGGCTGCACTGCAGAGTCAACTTGACAATATTGTTAAAATCAACGGAGTTGACAGCGGGACCTCACCGCTCATTGCATCAAAAGACGCACACGCAGCGCAAGCGTTCGTTCCAATCGACAGTAGCAGTGATATTGGCAGTGTAGTCGACACTATTCGGGACGCTCTCGCCAAGAACCTACCGCTCGGTATAGAGGCATATGTAACGGGACCTGCCGGGTTTAGCGCCGACCTCGTAGATGCATTCAGCGGCATTGATGGACTCTTGCTACTGGTCGCCCTGATTGCAGTGTTCGTTATTCTCGTATTGGTTTACCGGTCGATTCTGCTTCCAGTGGCAGTGCTCTCGACTAGCCTTTTTGCACTGTGCGTTGCGCTATTAACTGTGTGGTGGCTTGCTAAAGCTGGGATTCTGCTCCTCAGCGGACAGACCCAAGGGATTTTGTTCATTCTCGTAATCGGTGCCGCCACCGATTACGCACTGCTTTACACAGCGCGTTACCGTGAGGAGCTCAGAATGAACCAGCATAAGTGGGATGCTACGATGGCCGCGCTTAAAGGTTCTTTCGAGCCGATTATAGCCTCGGGAAGCACCGTGATTGCCGGCCTGCTGTGTCTCTTGCTGAGCGACCTCAAGTCCAACAGCACGCTAGGCCCCGTCGCAGCGATCGGTATCGTCTTTGCAATGCTTTCAGCTCTCAGTTTGTTGCCCGCGATCCTATTGAGCTTTGGTCGTAGCGCTTTCTGGCCGAAGCGACCGCACTACGAGCCAGATACTGCCCGCGCAGAGGAAGGCATGAATACCATAGGCATCTGGGCGTGGCTGGGCCATCAAATTCGCCGCCGACCGCGCGTCATTTGGACAACTACGACCATCGCCTTGCTAATCGGGGCATTTGGGCTGACCCAGTTGCAGGCCACCGGCGTCGCGCAAAGCGAGCTCGTCCTTGGACAGTCGCAAGCTCGCGATGGACAGGTCGCTCTCGGCAAACACTTCCCAGGTGGTTCCGGAAGCCCGACTTACGTAGTCACCCAATTAGATATGCTTCAAGAAAGTGCCGATATACTCCTCAGCACAGCTGGGGTTGAATCAGTCATGATCACCACATCAGATTCCCCGAGCGGGACAGCCCCCGTCACGAAAGAGGGAATAACAGCTTTTGGTGCACCCGGCACACCTACTCCTGAAGCTACGGTGGTCAACGGTCAGGTCTTGCTTCAAGCGACACTCACTGCGGCATCCGATTCCGCTGCAGCAGAACAGACCGTCCGTGAACTACGAAGTAATCTTGCAGGGATAGGAATAGTTGGCGGAGTGACCGCGACTGCAATCGACACAAACGATGCCTCAATTCACGACCGAAACCTGATTATCCCTGTTGTGCTCATCGTGATCCTTCTGATCTTGATGCTTCTCTTGCGATCAATCTTGGCCCCCGTGCTGCTCATTCTGACCACAGTTATCTCCTTTGGTACCGCGCTCGGGATCTCTGCAATAATCTTCAATGGAGTTTTCCAGTTCCCAGGTGCAGATGCCGCTGTCCCACTCTTCGGCTTCGTGTTCCTTGTCGCACTCGGGATCGACTACAACATCTTCTTGATGACGAGGGTACGAGAAGAGTCCCTCACCCACGGCACTCGCGACGGCGTACTTCGTGGGCTCTCATCTACCGGGGGTGTCATCACCTCTGCTGGGCTCGTCCTTGCGGCAACTTTTGCAGCGCTGTCCGTAATACCCATCCTGTTTCTACTACAGCTTGCCTTTATCGTTGCGTTCGGTGTGCTACTTGACACTTTCATTGTGAGAAGTCTGTTGGTGCCCGCACTGGTTTACGATATTGGTCCAGCCGTATGGTGGCCATCGAAACTATCCAAGCGTTCCGAGCTAAGCCGCGAAGAAGCGCTGTCACTACGAGAGCCAAGCAGGAAACCCAATCATTCAACTAGAGAAGAGATCTCTTGATTATCAACCATTCAAGTTCTGCGACGAGCACTAATGATCAGTTCTGCCTATCAGGAGGCCACTCTCTAGTAAGTCTGAGAAGAACCTAGGAGACCGGATTACTTAGAACATTCCCGCAGAACAACCTTTTCGAAATCTTTCTTTGCCACGTGATCTAATATCACCTTAAGCGAAGTCAGCGTAGACTCGGGCAGCTTACGCCAGTAAAGCTTGAGACTAAAATGATGAATTCAGGCAAAGATATTCAGTTATTTTGGCCTACAAGGATGGGTTACCCATTTATCCTCGCCCAGAGGATCTGATACTGCCGCCATCCCAGCTCCCAACCTCAACATTTAAAATTACCTGAGGCTAACATAGCTATCTTTACAAATAGCGAAAACTAACCTCAGGAAATGATGATGAACATTGAGCGCTTTCTCCGGAGGATCTGCCTGCAGAAGAGGATGACGATTGAGCGCATTTGCTGGGAGCGCCCAATGGCACGATACAGCAATCTAAGCGAAATGACATCCCTCTTTAGCGAGGGAGGCATCCAACAGCAAGAAGCATCAATCTCAGTGAGGAGGTGTTCTGATGCCAGGCGATACGTCCTAGTGGAAAAAGTGCCTGGTCCCGGTGAAGTACATGGTCACTCCCGCAGCCTTTGCCGCAGCAATTACCTCTTCATCGCGAACCGATCCACCCGGTTGCACGACCGCACTTACACCCGCATCGAGCAACACCTGCAAACCATCGGCGAAGGGGAAGAACGCATCGGATGCGGCAACACTTCCGGCGGTCCGCTCCCCCGCACGAGAAACCGCTAAGCCACAGGAATCAACACGGTTGACCTGTCCCATGCCGACTCCGACCGAGGCGCCGTCTTTTGCGAGCAGGATAGCGTTTGATTTCACGGCCCGTACCGCACGCCAGGCAAACTCAAGATCGGCAAGAACTCCGGGGCTCGCCGCGGTGCCAGTAGCGAGCGTCCAGTTTTCGGGGTTATCACCCTCAGCATCGATCTGGTCGGCTTCTTGCACCAGGAGACCGCCACTAACCTGACGAATCTCTGCCGCGTCACGGTGATAGTTCGCCGGAAGTTTGAGCAATCGGAGATTCTTTTTGGCACTCAGGATTTCGAGCGCTTCTGGTTCAAAGTCAGGAGCAATAAGCACCTCGGTGAAGATGTCTTTGATCTGTTCCGCCGCAGCTACCGTAATGGTTCGGTTGGCGGCAATGACGCCACCAAATGCCGAAACCGGATCGCAGGCATGTGCCTTGGCGTGGGCGGCAGCTATATCGTCAGCAATTGCTACGCCGCAGGGGTTCGCGTGCTTGATGATTGCAACGGCTGGCTGGGCGAAATCGTAGGCCGCACGTAGCGCCGCATCAGCATCCACATAATTGTTGTAGCTCATGGCTTTGCCGCCAAGGAGTTCTGCCTGGGTGATGCCGGGTGCGCTGCCATCAACACTGTATATTGCTGCTGGCTGGTGCGAATTTTCGCCATATCGCAGAGCGTTGACGAGCTCTGCATTGAGGTGGATGTTGCCACGGAACTGCTGGGCCTCAGCCGTTTCAG
>JBARYA010000252.1:0-3607 GCA_049647625.1 Microbacteriaceae bacterium | reverse complement strand
TCTACACCCTGTGCCTGTACTTTTGTGAGTGCACGGCTGACCTCGTGAACCATGGACTCCCCTTGCCACACGCGACCAGCGAGTTTGAGGAGCATCACTTCTTCAGAGTTAAAGTTGACTTCGTCTGGGAGTCGATACGCACTTTTGGGAACGACATATCGATAGAGGATTTGACCCTCTTTGCTTTCTCTATCCTCTAAAGTCTGAACTTGGATACCAACTTCGGCAAGCGATTTCTTGTCGCGTTCGAACATTCGGTCGAGTGAGGCCGGATCGGTCTGCTTATCAGGACTGCTCTGATATCCACTGACCTGTTCGTAGATCTCTTCTTTACTGAGGCCCCGATCAGTCCATAACAGGGCGAGAACGAGGGCAAAATGACGGTCAGAAGCCGTCACCTTACGAAAAGATGCGCTGCCAGCTGCCTCGTTCATCTTGCTCCCCCATCGTAAAAAGTATTAAAGAATACCGAGAATATCGACCACAACGATGCTGGCATCAGAACCGTCAGCATTAGGCGTAACAATCATGAGCTGTGAGCCTACGGGATATTGCAAAAGTACCTCATCAGGAATGAGTTCTTTTTCATTAGAACCCAATGAGAAAGCACTCGGGGTCTTTCCCGTCCAGCTGCTATCAGTGACAGCGCGATTCTTCCACGACCAGGTAGTTTGATGCACAGCAATCGCATCGCCTGATTCCAGCTTTTCGTGATTTCCCTGCTTCAAAACAATAACAATTTGTTCACTTGGAACCGGTGCTGTGCGGAAGGTGAGACCAGGAGTTCCATCGGGGGCAAGTGAAACACTCGGCACATTATTATTGCTTACTAGACGCTCAGCGCCATCAGCCTTGGGCAACATGCTGCCAATAACATCGTAAAGAAAGACCAGGGCATCGTTTTCGTCAAGACCCATCATGACCGCTTCTTCCTGGCTGAAAACTTGTCCAGCCGGAGTGGTCACAATAAAGCGGCTTCCCACAGTTGAGCACTTGAGCGCATCAAGGGTTTCAGCAAATTGTGAATCCCCGATAGTGGCATCGTTCACCAGCAAGAACAGTGGGTCGGTGCGCATATCGCTATGGTTGCCATCGTAAACCAGTGATCCGTCTTTACCGCTATAGATACTAATCCGGGTCTTAATGATTTGGTTTTCGATAACTGGCGCGCCGGTACCGTTCACAACAACGTTAACTTCGGTATCAACGGCCTTCAAGGGGAACGGAAAGCTTGGATTCGGGGTCTTCGTTAAATCTGAATTAGCACTTACCAAATCGACAGTTGGTCCACCTACCGAGCAGTCAGCACGATCAAATCCGCTGGTACTGCAAGCACTCAGGGTAAAACCGAGTGCAATAACCGCCGTTGTGGCAAGGACTTTATTCTTCACTATATGCTTTCCATGGTTCGATGAGTCGAGGTGTTTCAAGTTTAATCTACCCGAACTTGCTTAGTTTTCGTCGCTCGGATTGCTCTCAATGCCATTCGTATTTTCTTCCATCCGCTGAGCACCACGAATCAACTTGCGAATTCGCTTATCACTCTTGGTATGTTCGCCGACGGCACCGGGAGTCCACAATTCGATATCTGCATCATCAAAGTTTTCTTTTGATTGCAGTTTTTTGCGTTTCGGTAAGAGGGTCCCTGGAGCAAGCTTTCGTGCCGTAATCAAAAAGCCGGTGTGCGCAATCATCCGATGATCTGGGCGTACAGAAAGACCATCCAGATGCCAGGTGCGAAGCATGGTTTCACTTGACTCGGGCTCAGTGTAGCTTTCTGAGGCACGAATAATTTCAGTCATTCGCGAAAGCTGGGTCACCGTGGCGAGGTAGCAGATAAGCACTCCACCGGGTTTCAGCGCGTAATTCACCGCATCCAAGCACTCCCATGGGGCAAGCATGTCGAGCACGACACGGTCAACTTCGCCCTCAGTGACAGTTTCGGGAAGAGCCTCGCTGAGGTCACCGAGTTCGACACTCCAATTCTCAGGATGTTCACCAAAAAATGTTTTGACATTTGCTTGCGCAATTTCTGCAAACTCAGCTCTCCGCTCAAAACTGATGAGGCGACCATCAGTACCAACGGCACGCAATAGGCTCATGCTGAGCGCACCACTGCCAACTCCTGCCTCAACCACCAACGATCCGGGGAAAATATCAGCCAAAGAAACGATCTGGGCCGCGTCTTTCGGGTAGACAATTGCCGCTCCGCGCGGCATGGACATCACAAAATCGCGAAGCATCGGACGAAGAGCAAGATACGGACTTCCGCCAGAAGATTCCACGAGTGAACCTTCTGGTAGCCCTATTAATTCATCATGAGGTAGAACACCGTAGCGGGTGTGGAATACCTCGCCCGGAACCAGGGTGATGGTATGTTTACGATCTTTTGGGCCGGTGAGCTGAATACGGTCACCGGCGACAAAAGGACCGCTAAACCTTCTACGCTCTGCCAATACGAATCCGTTCGGTGTAGAGCGCTGAGAGCTTTGCGAGAGTGAGATCTTCGAATCCTTCAATCATCAGATAATCTGCACTCTCAGGAATCGGTACATGGTTGGGTGCTGCAATAGCAACAGCGCCGGAGGCTGCGCCACTCTTGATTCCCGGGATTGAGTCCTCAAAAACGACGCAGTCTTCAATCGAGACCTTGAGCTTCTCGGCTGCGGTCAAATATGGTTCAGGATGCGGCTTGGGGTGCTTTACCGCGTCTCCGGTAACCACTACATCGAAAGCATCAAAGCCCAGGGCTTCGAGCACGACTTCGGTAAGCACACGGTACGACATGGTCACCAAGGCCATTGGGACGTTATTGGCTTTGAGTTCACGAATAAGCTCAACCGCACCTGGACGCCAAGGTTTGACCTCTTTATCCTTCACCTTTGCGATAACAATACTGATCATTTCGTGGATCAATTCGTCAATGGTGAGTGGAACTCCAGCATCACGCATATTCGTCGATGTCAGTGTTAAGCCTTGTCCAACTTGTTTGAGGGCGTCGGACACATCCCACTTCACACCGTATCGGGCGGCAATTTCCATCTCGGCTTCGAGCCAATAAGGTTCGGTATCAATTATGGTGCCATCCATATCCCAAAGTACGGCTTTTGGTATCACGTTCATGATGCTCAAGTCTACTAGATTGTGAATCACCAGATTGTTGTTCGCACCGGAGAGCTCCCTACCTTTGGCGCTATACTTTACGCTTAAAGAAAGGTTTCACTTGTCTCTTCCTGCATCCTTCAGCACGGGTCGCGTTATGATTGTCGCCTTCGAGGGCTGGAATGACGCCGGAGACGCTGCCAGCTCAGTACTCAAGCACTTTCGAGAGCAATATGAGATGGAAAGCGTCACTGAATTCGATGCTGAAGACTACTTTGACTATCAATTCAATCGACCGGTGGTTCGGATGAATGAGGATGGCGAACGTGAAATCGTTTGGCCTGGTGTAACCCTTTCAGTGCTCAAAGGTCAGATCGGTTCTGAAAATGATGAACCCAGCACAGAAAATCAACAATCCCTTGTGCTTCTTCAGGGTACTGAGCCTTCCCGAGCCTGGCTCAGTTTTTGCGAGGACATTATTGAGGTCGCAATTGAGTTCCAAGTC
>JBARYA010000251.1:0-5145 GCA_049647625.1 Microbacteriaceae bacterium | reverse complement strand
GATGAGTTGGTTTCCCAAATATTGTCAACAAAAATCTAATTATTGCCTAAAAGTTGATCAACTACCTGCTTCGCCGCATTCCCATCCCCATAGGGAGTCGCTGTCGTCTCTGCTGGGCGTGGTCTCTGAACTGCAGCGCTCAGAGCTGAAACATCGTTTGCAAGGACATTCCAGCCGAGTTCGACCGTCTCTACCCACTCAGTTTCTGGGCGAATTGTGGTGCAGGGAACTCTGAGTAGGAAAGCTTCTTTTTGTAAGCCTCCTGAGTCGGTAACGACGCCGGTAGCGTTCATTACTGCTGCGACCAACTGTGGGTAGGGGAGAGGGTTGATTGCTCGTACAGCACCTTGATTGAGGTCGATATTATTAGCTTCTGCCAAAGTGCGTACGCGCGGATGTGCCAGGAGCAACACCGGGTGATCGAGCACTGAAAGTGCTTCAATGATACTTCTGAGGCGCACTGGGTCATCAGTATTATCAGGGCGGTGAATGGTAGCAATATAGTACTCGCCAGGGTTCGCTCCCTCTGGGGCGCCCATTCCCTCGGCAACGACTCGGTCGCGTACCGAGTACAGCACATCCGTCATCACATCGCCGACCAGAACGGATTTTTCTGCCAGTCCCTCAGTAGCGAGGTGCTGCATTGCAACCTCGGTTGGGGCAAGCAACAGGTCTGAGGCATGATCGGTGAGCACCCGATTGTGCTCCTCAGGCATCCGGCGGTTGAAGGAGCGCAGACCTGCCTCCAAATGAGCAAGCGGGATATGCATTTTTGTTGCTGCAATGGCTGCTGCCAGCGTGGAGTTCGTATCCCCATAAACGAGGACCCAATCGGGTTGATAGTTTTCAAAAACTTCTTCAAGTCCACCAAGCATTGCCCCGGTCTGGGCACCGTGCTTGCCAGAGCCAACAGCAAGGTTCACATCTGGCTTGGGGATACCGAGGTCTTCAAAAAACACATCACTCATCAGCTCGTCATAGTGTTGACCGGTGTGCACAATAATGTGTTCGGCTTTGCCTTCCAGTGCGTGAGCAATCGGGGCAAGTTTGACGAATTGAGGCCGGGCGCCAACAACACTAAGAATACGCATGGGATAAAGTCTACCGATTCTAATAAGGTAGAAGATGAGTGACTATGAACGAGACAATTTACGAAATTGGGCCAAATCCGCACATCGCCCTAGTGCAGAACACTACCTCTGACGGTAAAAAGTATCTGTGGTTAGAACAGCAGCATGGCGTGCCGGGTGTGCTCGCGATTGCGACCGATGGTCAGCGAGTGTTGTTGCAACGGGAGTATCGTCGCGCATCCGGGAAGTTCCATCTACAATTTCCTCGAGGATATTCTGATCTCCCAGAAGACGACCGCATGGCGCGGATTATGGATGCTGCCCGTGAGCTCTATGAGGAGACTGGCGTCGTCGCCGAAGACGCAGAGCTCCTCGGTTATAACTACCCTGATTCTGGTGTTCTGGCTGCCCGGATAGCGGTTGTGCTGACCCGAGTGAGCACGGTGGCGCTCGCAGAAGCCGAAGGCCGCAAACCTCTTATCGTGCGTGCACCGGGTGCCGCTTCAACGGTAACGCTCTTGGCAGGGCTGCCAGAGCGGCCAGTGCCAGGTGAGGAACCGCAGGGCGAAGATGAGGGTATCACCGGGGTGATTGTGCTGAACCGTGCTGAGTTGGATGAGCTGGTATTTCACGGACTCATTGATGATGGGATCACACTTTCAGCTCTTGCGTTGCTGAACGCGCATCTTTAGAGCTCTCTTAAGTTTCGCCCAGTTCCTTATTTGACTCCAAACTGTTAGTAACGCTTCTTCTTACTAACAGTTTCAGTCGAAAGAGTTAGTAAAGGTCTGCGAACTACACTGCTCAGATCCTGAGGGGCGAGAGATGCCCGCTGAGGCGAGTCAGCACCGCAGCGCTCGCGTTGTTGAATGTTCCCGGGCTTTTAGAATGCCATTCTTGTAGATTAAGGGCACAGGAAGCGTGTCGAAATTCTCGATTATTTCGTTAAATACATCCCTGTAATGATTTAAAATGTTGTTTTTGTAGAAAATACGCGTAGAATGACTTTAAACCTATCTTTCATCGCGTACTATTGGAGAGATTCCTCATGCTATTAGCGTTTCGCGTGGCAAACTTTCAGTCCATAAAGCATCCACAAGAGCTGTTATTACACCGGAAACGAAAAAATAAACGTATTCCGTTATCGGACAGCGATACTTTCATGCCTGCAGAACCGGTGGTTGCGATTTATGGGCCTAATGCTTCTGGGAAATCCACACTGGTAGATGCTCTACATTTCTTTGTATCAGCAGTGAAGAACTCTTATCGAGTGTGGGAAATTGATAGTGGCGTGCCAGCAAAGCCTTTTCTTCTCGATGAGGAAAGCCGGCTGGCACCAATGGAGTTTGAAGTTGAATTTATTGCTGCCGATGGCGTCAGATACCAATACGGTTTTCAGGTTCTTGAGTCTCGTATTCATTCCGAATGGTTATATGCATACCGTACTGCCCGTGGCACACTGCTCTTTGAGCGGTATGAAGAAGAGGGCACTACGGCAGTTTCGTTTGGAAATACTTTCCGGGGGGAAAAGAAGCAGATTGAAGAAATCGCTCAGTTGCGTTCAAATTCTTTGGTGCTCTCGATAGCCACCCAATTAGGTAATGCTATGTTGCTTGAGGTCTACCGGTGGTTTTCAAACAACATTGGCACCTATGAGGCAGCGGCTTACGCAGCCGGGATAAGTCCAGTAGTGGAAAAAATTGAGGGAGATAAAGAGTTCGCCCAGAAAATGAGCCGCGTGTTGTCTATGGCAGATCTTGGGGTGAGTGGTGTACGGGTCGAAGAGCAGCCACTGAGTCAAGAAGAACTTGAACATATGCTGAGACTTGTCGAGGCTCTGAACAATTCCGTTGTAAATTCGGAGCAATTGAAAAAGAAGCTCCAAAACAATAAGCAAATTGTGCTCACGCATACCGGTCAGGGTAACGAATTTACTCTACCTTTTTCTTCGGAGTCTGATGGGACTATGGCACTCATCGCTATCGCGAACATCGTCATAGAAGCGTTAGAAACAGGGACCACAATCGTTATCGATGAAATAGATTCAAGTTTGCATCCCCTCCTCGTGGCTGAGCTTGTCGAAGTTTTTCAAGATGTACGGAGTAACCCCAAACATGCCCAGCTCATTTTCACGACACATGACACAAGCTTGCTCAATAAATCCAGTTCTTCTAACAAGCTGTTGGCAAGAGAACAAATATGGATAACTGAAAAAAATATTCATGGTGAAACATCATTTGTAGCGCTTGATGAATACAAGCCACGTGCCGAAGAAAACTTAGAACGAGGATATCTCACCGGTCGTTACGGGGGAATTCCGAGCCTTGGAGTGTTCGATATATTCAGAACGCTCAATCAAGAGCCTGCCCCAGAAAATGTCGGAGCGCTTGTTAGCAGTTAAGAAATGAGGAATAAGCATTTTGGAAGAAAGCGGTCCGACCCTCAGAGGTCCCATATTCGTGAACAGCGAATTCGTGTGCTCATCGTCACCGCTGGCAAGGTTACAGAGGCAGAATATTTTGCTTGGCTAAAAAAGCAATTGGTGGGGTTACCGTACAAGTTGAAGTATTGGATACCGCCCATAGCCCAAAAAGACTTTTTGAAAGAGCACAGCAGCTCCAGGGGGCTGAACAGAGAGCAGCCCGTGCTCAAGGAGACTCTGGCAATGTGTATGACCGGGTCTGGGTCGTAACCGATGTTGACGACTACGCCAAGGAAATTGAGAGCCTAACAGTAGAAGCAGTGCGTGCAGGAATAACTTTGGCGGTTTCGAATCCGTGTTTCGAGGTCTGGATGATTGCTCATTGCCGATATTCAACCCAGAACTATACGAGTAAGTCTGCCCAAAAGCTCGCATCTGAACTAGGTCTGATAGCTTCTACTCAGCGTAAATCTCCGAATATTAAGATGCTCGAGGGGCATTTCGTCGAAGCAGAAGAGCATGCTCATCGGCTGAGAAAGCACCATGCAAACCTTGGGAGCAAATTCCCCAATGATAATCCCTCAACCGGGGTCAACATACTTATCCGGAGTTTGCTTGATTCCGCACAGAAATCAACTCTTGGTAAGACGATACAGATTTAGAGGCTAGAGATGCCCGCTGAGGCGGGTGTGGAATTCGGTGCTCCTCGGGTCGAGGCCGGTAAACGTCACGACAATATTGTGCTGCGTGTATTTCGCTTCGATTGAGTCGAGGACAGCCACTGTAGAGGCGTCCCAAATTTGGGCCTGCGAGAAGTCAATAGTGACGGTCTCCGGATCGAGAGCGTAGGAGAACTGTTCGACCAGATCGTTACTGCTACCGAAAAAGAGCGGACCCAAAACTCGGTAATCGACCCTGTAACTATCGTGTGAAAGCTGGCGCTCAACGGTAACCACATGAGCAATCCTCCGGGCGAAGAGCACAATTGCGAGGACTACTCCGGCCCCGACCCCGATGGCCAGATTCTGGGTGATCACGACAATGACGACGGTGGTGACCATCACGAATGTTTCAGATTTTGGCATCCGGAACAGTGTTTTTGGCAGCACACTGTGCCAATTCATTGTCTTCACTGCAACGACCATCATGACCGCAGCCAGGGCGACCATTGGGATGAGTTCCATTAGACCGCTGAGTGCGGTAACCAAGAGCAGCAAGAACGCTCCAGCCACAAAGGTTGAGATGCGGGTGCGAGCTCGCCCCAGCGTCACATTGACCACCGTTTGGCCGATCATGGCGCATCCGGCGATTCCACCATAAAAACCGGCCAGAATATTCGCCACCCCGAGTGCCCAAGACTCCCGGCTCTTATGTGATTTTGTATCGGTAATATCGTCGACGAGTTTCGCGGTGAGGAGGGTTTCCATCAGTCCCACAAATGCCACGCTGAGTGCCGTCGGCCAAATGATGCTCAGTGTCTCGAGGTTGAACGGGACCAGCCATGGGGTGAGGCCGGGTAGCCCGCCGCCCACCTCGCCGAGGTCGCCAACGCTTGGTGTCTGCAACTGAAAGAACACAACAATCATGGTCACCACAATGATGGCAATCAACGGCGCCGGAACTGCGGTGCTGATCCGTGGGAGAAACAGCACA
>JBARYA010000250.1:0-13372 GCA_049647625.1 Microbacteriaceae bacterium | reverse complement strand
ATGAAACGGTGCAGCGTGACGCCAAATTCACGAATCAAAATCACCACGGTAACCCACCACCAGAGTTCACCTAAAATCGAGAGCGTGATCAGCGCACCACCGGTCAGGACCTTGTCAGCAATCGGATCGAGGATCTTCCCCACATTGGTGACCAGATTGCGCCGACGTGCAAGGCTGCCATCAACGCTATCGGTGGCCATCCCGAGAATAAAGATCCCAGCTGCCAGGTAGCGCATCCACCCATCAGTGCCCTCATCAAGGACGAGCAGCACCACCATAATCGGCGCTAAAAGGATGCGGAAAACGGTAATGAGATTCGCAATATTTCCTCGGCTGACCGGCTCATCACCGTGTCGGAGGTAGCGGACCGAGGGCTTTGCATTGTCCTGAAAATCCTCGGACATTATTGCTACTCCCTACCGGTCAAATTCCACGCGTCTTCATCGCCTTCATCTTCATCGTACTCGCTTTGAGAGCCGTTGAACTTTGAAGGAGCCGAACCTGCGGCTGGAACGCCGAAACCGGCATGGGCTCCCGGATGCTGTGGATTCTCTGGAGCGGGACCCGCTGCCGGAGCTGCCGAATTCGGCTTCGGACCTTCACCCCGCAAACCGGCAAGAATTTCGTTCAATTGATCAGGCAAAACCAGCACATCGCGGGCCTTGGAACCCTCGCTGGGTCCAACGATTTGACGTGATTCCATCAGGTCCATCAGGCGTCCCGCTTTAGCAAAACCGACACGGAGCTTGCGTTGCAGCATTGAGGTCGAACCAAATTGGGTGGTCACCACAATCTCGACGGCCTGCAGCAACACATCAAGATCATCGCCAATATCGGCATCAATTTCACGGCGTTGCACAATCGCCTGAACATCGGCACGATAATTTGGTCGAGCCTGCTGGCGTACGAATTTCACGATTGACGCGATCTCAGCCTCGGTGACCCAGGCACCCTGCACCCGCATCGACTTACCGGCACCCATTGGGAGGAAGAGACCGTCACCCTGACCGACCAGTTTCTCGGCACCCTGTTGGTCAAGGATAACGCGGGAGTCGGTCATACTACTCACCGCGAAAGCGAGACGGCTCGGCACATTGGCCTTGATCAGGCCGGTCACCACGTCAACGGATGGACGCTGTGTAGCCAAAACTAGGTGGATTCCGCTGGCACGAGCGAGCTGGGTAATACGCACAATGGATTCTTCAACATCGCGCGGAGCGACGAGCATGAGATCGGCAAGCTCGTCAACGACAACGAGCAGGTACGGATAGGGTTTGAGTTTTCTTTCGCTGCCGATCGGAAGCACAATCTCATCATTGACCACCGCGCTATTGAAGTCGTCGATGTGGCGGAAACCAAAGCTGGCCAGATCGTCGTAGCGCATATCCATTTCTTTCACCACCCATTGCAGCGCCTCGGCTGCTTTCTTCGGGTCGGTAATAATGGGGGTTATCAGGTGCGGAACACCGGCGTAGGCGGCCAATTCCACCCGTTTCGGGTCAACCAGTACCATGCGCACTTCGGCGGGCTTCGAGCGCATCAGGATGCTGGAAATCATCGAGTTGATAAAGCTCGACTTACCAGAACCGGTCGATCCGGCAACCAAAAGGTGCGGCATCTTGGACAGGTTCGCCACCACATTGACGCCCTCGACATTTTTGCCGAGTCCGATGGTGAGCGGATGCTTGCTCTCTTCGGCAGCCCGCGAGCGCAGCACATCGCCAAGCGCCACAATTTCACGATCGGTGTTCGGAATCTCCACACCGATGGCGCTCTTGCCCGGAATTGGTGAAAGAATCGTGACCTCGTTGCTCGCCACTGCATAACTCAGGTTTCGGGTCAAACGGGTGACCTGCTCAACCTTGACGCCTGGCCCGAGCTCAATCTCGTAGCGGGTAACCGTTGGCCCACGGGTGTAACCGGTAACCTTGGCATTTACTTCGAACTGTTCAAGCACCTGGGTAATCGAGGCAACAACACGATCATTGGTTTCTGAATGCTTCTTTGGCGGGTCACCGGCACGGAGAATACTCATCGAAGGCAGACGGTAGATTGCTGGATTCTCTTCGCCCTCTTCAGGCAAATCATCTTCATCGGCTGCCAACGCTACCGAATTATCCTGCTCACCGAGTGGAGTCACTTCGGCAGCGGTTGAGGCTCCAGCCTCTTCAGCAAAAGCCGCGGTCTGCTGGGCAGCGGTTTCTGCAGGTTCCAGCAAATCAGCAAAAATTCCCGTTCCAAGCACTTCCGTGCGCTGGTTCGCATTGTCAGCTTCGAGAGCCTCATTGCCCACGGTCACCGGGGATTCAAAAGCATCATCCTTGCGCTTGTTCCGACGCCACCAGGGAAGATTGACGTCATCGGCAGCAGCGCCCTCAAGTTCAAGTGGAATGAGCCCATTGGCGTCGGCTTGCCGCTTGGTGCTGAGCTGTTCCTCCGCAGAAACGCCGAAAAGATAACGGTACGCTTCCTGGATGCGCTCTGGAATCCGGTTCGGTGGTGTCTTGGTCAGGATAAAAATCGAAAGCACAAAGATCAAGAGAATGACCGGCACTGCGCCCCATACGGTCAGTACCGTGATGAGTGGCTGACCAAGAAGCCAACCGAGCAAACCACCGGCATGTGCCAAAACCGGCATGCCATCGGATGGGGACGGCTGCCCGCTAAAAACGTGGCTGAGCGCACTGACGCTGAGCAGCATCAGTGCCAGACCAATGCCGATACGCCCATTGTCGGTGACCGAACTTGGATGCCGGAACAGCCAGAGCGCCAGCAAGAAGAAAATTACCGGAAGCGCGAAGGCAACCCGGCCAAAAATTCCACCGAAGGTCCAAGCATCAATCAGCTGTGCTATCGGATCGTTGACCAAAAACCATTCCACGATTGCACCCAATACTGAGAGCACAAAGAACAGAAAAGGAAGACCGTCACGGCGATCCTCTTTGGCGACAATATCCTCTTTTGCGAAGAGTCTGGCCGCGGCACCGATACCGTGTGCCGAGGCGACCCACATCCGGCTCAGCACGCTTGGTTCGGCGCTTGGGGCTGCCTTCGAGGCGGCACTTCTCGATGCTGCACTCCGACTCGAAGTGCTACGTGCCGGGGTTCTGGACGCGCTCGACGCTCTGCTATTGCTCGAGCGCGATGAGCCCGATGATTTTGCAGAAGGACGCGAAGAACCATTTTGTGTAGCCATATGCTCTTAAAATACCCTGTTATTCGCGATACAGCTCTCAGCAGCCTTCGTGTGTTGAAGAATTAGAAGCCGCTACAGACCCCGGCAATGTTGCCGGTTGCTGCAGTCGCAAAATTTGCATCCATGGCTAATTGCAGAACTCTGATCTGAACCACTATATTTTGCTGCCCTGCCGGCCAATAGACAACACCATCATCGTGTCGAGTCACTTCAAAGGCCAGTGTTCCTGCGCTATCACTCTTGAAATACACATCGCTCAGCGGTCCTTCATAGGAGACGGTCATCCCTGGATGTGCGGCGAGGAGCTGATCCCGGGTTGAACCGATATGAATACCCTTCGCATCAGAAATATCTTCGCCAAAGATATCAATACGGTGGATGATCCCATCATGAGCATCCACAAAGAACGGTGTCGCTAAGTCACCGTAAAAACTACGGGCATCATCATATGTTGTTGCCCAACGCCCCGGATTCGCTTCCGTCGTCTCACCGTCTGGTCGCACACAATATTCTGCATCCCAATAAATTAATTCCGTAGATGCGGCCAAGCTTTCCGCATTGCCACCAATCAGCAGATCACCTAAACCGCTTGTACTGACCACCAATTCATTGAGTGTCGGCTTGGTCGTTGGAGTCGGTTCTGGCGTTGTAGTGGTGGGGGTTGTTGACGTCGTTTCAGTGCTGCCCGGAGGGGCAGGTGGAGTATTTGGAACACAGCCTGAAGCAAACAGTAGCGCAATTGCTACTGTGCTGATCAAAAACGATTTGGTTCTCATGCTCTTAAACTAACACTTGCAGCGAAGTTTTGAAGTGAACTTCGCTGCAAGTGTGTATAACAATCTGATGATGCTTGTGAAGCACCCGCGTTCGCTAGTACCGGATTGCGTCGATGACTTTCGCATTCACCGCATAGAGTGCCGGTATCAGTCCGGATAGCGCCCCCACCACGACCGTGGCACCGAGAGCTATCAGCGCTGCCTCAATTGGATAGGCCGGCATTTCTTGAACCTGCATCTGCATCACCTGAGTCAGAAGGTACTCATTCCGCAGCAGGATAACCGAAACAATAATGCCCAGCACACCAGCCATCAGGGTCGCAACCACACTCTCCATCATGACGCTGAAGAAAATCCGGCCAGAGGTGGCACCAAAGCTGCGTCGAATACCAATTTCTCGGACTCGTTGCTTGATGGTTACCATCGCAATATTTAGCACGCCGATACCACCGATGAGGAGCACAATGAACGCAATGCCTCCAAAGACCAGACTCATCATGGCTCCGGGATCCATATTGTTGAAGGCTCCCATATCGGTACGACGGACCTCGGCAAAGGCATTGTTCATCCAAGGATTATCGCCGCTTACACCAACAAATGCCTGCATTTCTTGGTTCATCAAGATCATCAGCTGATCGGAGATTTCCGGCTTGACCCAGAACTGATACTCCGGGAACTGTCCCTCTTCCCAGGTATTGAAACGATAGTGATCGTAGAGCATCATCGCTTCTGGTTGGGTGTCCCATTCGCCAAAGCTCGGTGTCACAGCAACGATAACGGCTGTGCCAGCATTCTCTCCCAAAAGATCCACGGTTGGATTGCCATTGAGCGAGGGTGAGCCGAGCCGCTCCCAGAACGCCTGATTCACAATGATTGCCGGGGCAAGACGATTCACATCTTTGTCGCTAAACCAATGACCCTCTTTGAGCACTACTCGTCGAGTTTCACCGTATTGCTGATCGAAAAGCTGCGTCGGAACCTCTGTCACCCCATCCACAAATTGAACACGGAGGGTGCCGTAACCAATTCTGGTTGCTGCGGTCAGAGAGTAGCGGGTCTTCAGCTCTTCGATCTTCAA
The DNA here is from genome assembly GCA_049647625.1 of Microbacteriaceae bacterium. Taxonomy (GTDB): domain Bacteria; phylum Actinomycetota; class Actinomycetes; order Actinomycetales; family Microbacteriaceae; genus JBARYA01. Next base: position 8,322 of record JBARYA010000250.1, on the reverse strand, counting down.
GAAGTAATCTTCTTTGCTGATCTTGTCAGAATACGCGCTTAGGGTCAGTGTTGCTTCTCGCCCACCATAGCGTTCATTTTGCTCGGCCAAGGTTTTGCTCAGAATACTGCCAAAGCCAACTACGGTTGCCAAAGCGGCAACAGCAATCAGCACGCCAAAGAGACTGAACAGGATGCGAACCTTGTTCACCCGCACCTCAGCCCAAGACTCTTCAAAAGCGGCAAGAATTTTGGCAAAGAAACCTAAGCGATTCTTGATATTTGTCTCGGCGACCGGCACAGTAGCTTCTTCTGTGGCCACTTCACCATTACTCTCAAGAAGTTGATGGCGTGGCTGATCAGTGTGACGAGGATTTTCAAGTGGTGATTCGACGCTCTGTTGTTCCTTGGCTGCGTGCTCATTTTGTTGTTCTTCACTCATGCGATTGCCACCTTTTGGAGTTCATGGGCAGCAACTTCAGCTAGAACCCCATCGACCAATCGATAATGAACATCGGAGCGAGCTGCAATTCCCACATCGTGAGTGATGGTAACCAGGGCAGCATTATTCTCGCGCGCTACCCTTTCGAGCAGGCTCATGACAGTTTCTCCGGTCTCAATGTCTAGAGCACCGGTTGGCTCATCAGAGAAAATCAATCGAGGCTTTTTCACCAGTGCGCGAGCAATAGCTACGCGCTGTTGCTCACCACCGGAAAGTTGGTTGACCCGGTGATTTAGGCGATCCCCCAGCCCAACCTGGTGCAAAACTTCGGTAGCGAGTTTGCGTCTCGACCAAAACTTGCCGCTTTCTCCGTAGAGCAATGGCATGATCACATTATCGAGTGCAGAACGACCGTGCAAGAGGTTGAACTGCTGAAACACGAAGCCAATATCTCTGGCACGGATCTTGTCTCTGCCCAGGGCACCAATCTTGTTGATCAATTTCCCCTGGTAGAAAACATCACCGCTGGATGGGGCATCAAGGAGTCCCATAATGTTCAGCAGGGTCGATTTTCCTGATCCGGAACGGCCAATAATAGAGATTCGGTCGCCCTCAGAAACGGTCAAATCGACCCCTTTGAGGATTTCCAGCGGCTCTACCTGGTCGGGTATCTCAAAGTGGCGGGTTACGCCACGCAGTTCTAAAAGTGCCATGATTTACCGTAAAATTTCCTGGCAGATTTCCACACCGTTTTCATCGACAAAGCAGCTATCGCCGCCAGGCATTGGCATCGGCATTGGTCCTGGCATCCCTGGCATATTCGGATCGCCCATTGCACCGGGAACAAACTGAAGAATCTGCTCACCCTGTTCAAGACCGGTCAGCACCTCGACCATGTAGCCATCAGAAAGACCGAGGGTAACTTCACGAACCTCGGTTGACCCATCAGGATGAGAAATCCAGACATTACCACTGCCAGATCCACCCTCAACAGCGGTAGTGGGAATAATCAGAACATCTTCGGCAATGCCGGACTGGATGATCAGATTGGCAGGAAGACCGGCAAAGACCTGGATATCGGCAGGAATCGCACAGGTGACCCGTGAGCCGTTATCGTCATTGAGCACCTTCAAGGCAGTACAGGTGAACGGGGCTGGGCCGCCGGTGATCTCTACCCCAGCTTCTGCAGGAGTGTCCAGCAAACGGTAGAGCTGTGTTGGTTCAACCGTGGCAGAAACATTGAATGCTTCTGGTGAAAGATCGCCAACCAGATCACCCAAAGACACATACTGTTCATTGATGAAGTTGAGAGTCTTGATGGTTCCCTTGGCCGGAGCCTTCACAACAATGTCCTTCTTCGGACTGTCCTGACGAATGGTAACAATAGCTCCACCAGCTTCGACACTGGCACCGACGCTGGTGTGCACCCCGATGACTTTTCCGCTCAGTGTCGCTTTCATCGCGATATCTGCATTGCGATTAACAACACCGGAAAGCTGCAGTTCGTTCACAACGGTGCCACGATCTACGATCACTGTCGGGGTGACGAGTTCGCCACCCGGGTTCAAAAGATCAGGGTTCTGCGTTGAATCTGGGAAGAAAGCAATTTTCACCAGTGCGCCAGAAATGGCGGCAAAAATCAACACCCAAAAAATGGGCAGAATGATGTTCTTAAAAACTCTCACGGGATACCTTGGACTTTTCTGCTCGGGCCAAGAGGCCTATTGTCTATTGAGTGGCTGAAGCGTAAATTCACTTGCCCACACTTCTTTATGTCGGCAGCAAAACAATCGTCTCAAAGATTTTAGAAATCTTTGAGAAAAATATGAGGGCTCAGTTCAAGCAACGCTAACACAGGCTCATTCTGGATGCGAACGAGCCTGTGGCGATAAGAATACTCTCTAGGTTTCGAGAACCACCGGAATAATCATTGGCCTGCGGCGATACGACTTGTTCACCCATTGTCCAACGGTACGACGCACTATTTGGCTCAGGGCATGGTTCTCACGAACACCATTCTTGACCGCTTCAATGAGTGCCTTCTCGATAGCCGGTTTGACCTCGTCGAATACAGCATCATCCTCGGCAAAGCCACGAGCCTGAATCTCTGGGCCAACGATAATCTTGCCGGTGCGAGAATCCATCACCAAAATGATCGAGATAAAGCCCTCTTCACCAAGAATTTTGCGATCCTTGAGGTCTGCCTCGGTGATCTCACCAACGGTTGAACCGTCGACATAGATATAGCCCAGATTGTAGCGACCGACGACCTTCACCTGATGGTTCTTGATTTCAACAACCGTGCCATCATCCCCCAGAACTACATTCTCGGTAGGGATACCGGTCTCAATCGCGAGTTTTGCGTTGGCAACCAGGTGACGGTATTCACCGTGAACCGGCAAAACATTTTTCGGTTTCAAAATATTGTAGAAATAGAGCAGTTCACCGGCGGCAGCGTGTCCAGAAACGTGGACCTTCGCATTACCCTTGTGCACCACGGTGGCGCCAAGTTTCGTGAGCCGATCGATCACACGGTAGACCGCGTTCTCATTACCCGGAATCAGGCTCGAAGCCAGAATCACGGTATCGCCCTCACCAACATGGATCTGATGCTCAAGATTTGCCATCCGTGAAAGCACCGCCATCGGTTCGCCCTGGCTACCGGTAGACATGTAGACAATCTGATTGTCTGGAATCTGATCGGCCTTCTTTGAGTCAATCAGCACGCCCTCTGGCACCTTGAGATAACCGAGATCAGAGGCGATGCCCATATTGCGCACCATGGAACGGCCGAGAAGTGCGACCCGACGTCCATTAGCTGCTGCAGCATCCAGCACCTGCTGCACCCGGTGCACATGGCTAGAGAAGCTGGCAACAATAACTCGACGCTGCGCCTTCGACATGACGCTTTCGAGAACCGGGCCAATATCCTTCTCGTACGGGGTAAAGCCCGGAACATCCGCATTGGTCGAATCAACCAGTGCGAGATCGATTCCGCGCTTGCCCAACTCGGCAAACGCCGGAAGATCGGTCAGACGACCGTCAAGAGGAAGCTGATCCATCTTGAAGTCGCCGGTGGCCAAAATGCTGCCAGCCGGGGTAAATACGGCCACGGCGAGCGCATCCGGAATCGAGTGGTTGACAGCGACAAACTCAAGGCTAAATTTGCCCACCTGATGCACTTCACCCTCACGAACCGTATGGGTAACCGGGCGAATACGGTGCTCTTGGAGTTTGGCGGTCACCAACGCAATGGTCAGAGCGGAACCGTAGAGTGGAATATCTTTGCGAAGGCGCAAAAGATAGGGCACCGCACCAATATGATCTTCGTGACCGTGCGTGAGGACAATCGCGTCGATATCGTCGAGACGGTCTTCAATAATGCTGAAATCAGGCAAAATCAGATCAACACCGGGTTGTTCCTCTTCCGGGAAGAGCACACCCACGTCAATAATGACCATCCGACCTTGGTATTCCACTAGGGTCATATTGCGCCCGACTTCACCGAGACCACCGACCGGGACAATCCTCAGGGTGTCATCGGCGAGTGGGCCGGGATCGGCGTAGAGCTGGTCAGCCACTAGCGAGTCGTTCCAGCAACTTGTGGCAGGGCGCCACCTGCTGCGGCATTCCGGTCTGGGCGGAAATTCCGGAAGTCGAGGCCGGCCAGCTCGCCAAGCAGCGCGAGGTCGTCCTCAATGAGGGCGGCTTCAAAGTCTTCTGGACCAACCAGTGGAAGACGAACCCGTGGGCTCTGAATCTGTCCCAGGCCGTGCAGAATGTACTTTGCCGAAACGGTTCCGGGGATATGCTTCATGACAGCACGAACCAGTGGCTCGAGCTTCATGTGCTCCGCGGTTGCTGTCTTCAAATCACCCGCATTGACCGCATCCACAATGCGTCGATACGGGGCCGGTGCAACATTCGCGGTCACGCCAATCAGACCGGTTGCTCCGATAGAAAGGTGCGGCAAGACGTTGACATCATCGCCCGAAAAATAGAGCAGGTCGGTTTGGTTCAAGACCCGAGAAACCTCGGCGAAATCGCCTTTGGCATCTTTGACGGCACGAATATTGGGGTGCTTGGCAGCACGCAGAATCGTTTCGTAATTGATTGGAACACCGCTACGGCCCGGGATGTCATAGAGAATCACCGGAAGATCGGTTGCGTTCGCAATCATGCGGAAGTGGGTCAAAATCCCGGATTGAGTTGGCTTGTTGTAGTACGGGGTGACGATCATATTGCCGTCAGCGCCAGCCTTCTCGCTCTTCTTCGCAAGCTCAATCGCATGGGCGGTTTCGTTTGATCCACCACCGGTAATCACCTTTGCGCGTCCGCCAGAAACCTCCTTGGCAACCTCGACGAGGCGGATCTTCTCCGGGTCAGTGAGGGTGCTCGTTTCACCGGTGGTACCGCTGACCACAATGCCGTCAACACCTTGACTAATCAAATTATCAATCAGGTGTTCAACATCGGGCCAGTTCACCTCACCCTCGGCGGTCATCGGGGTAATCATGGCGACCATTACCTGGCCAAAAGGATTTTCTCTTGCAATCACCCCTCTAGCCTACCGCTGTTGGGATTTGTGGGGCACCCCAGAAGAGAAATTCGTGCCCTAGGGTGCTACTCGACCGTTCTTGCCGAAGGCTTCATAGGTGAGAGGCATGAGATCAGCAAAGAAATCTTCCATCTTTTCAGCCACCATCTCGATTTCCCGCTGTGGGAAAGAGGGGAAATGGGTACCCTCACGCTTGGTACGCAAAGAAAGGAAATTCATCAGAGAACGGGCGTTCATGGTCACGTACATTGAGGAATAGGTGTTTACCGGCAAAACAGCCCGGGCAACCTCACGGGCGACCCCCGCATCCAGCATGGTCTGATACGCGGTAAAGGCGTTCTCACAGGATTGTTCAATCTGGGCGACAGTCAGTTCATACTGTTCGACCGTGCCCTCAACGAAATCATAGGCACCGGGCTTGCCGATTTGAATGAGCTTGCGCTCCGGAGCCGGAACATAAAATACCGGACGTAGCTCGCGGTAGCGACCGCTTTCTTCGTTATAGCTGGCAATGCGGTGCCGCATAAATTCACGGAACACAAAAATTGGTGCCTGCACATAGAAGGTCATTGAATTGTGCTCAAATGGGGAGCCGTGACGGTCCCGCATCAAATAGTTAATGAGACCACGATCGCGCTTCTCGTCGGCCTCAGTGCCGGATTGGGCACCTTCGAGGGTTTGCTCACCCTGGGTCGAAACCCGGGCCGCGAACAGTACATCAGAATCATTGGCGCTGGAGCGCACCAACTCGACGGTAACATCAGAACGAAATTCAATATTTTGGCTCACCGGATTAGCTTAGCAAGAAGTGGGCGCTCGCATTCGGATAGTGAATGTCTCGAAAAAATCTCTCTGAATCTCAGACAATTTCAGCTAATCCCAGACAAGAAGCCTAGAGTGGAGCTAAGGAGGTAACAACATGGCTGTTACAAGTGAAGCAACGAGTGTGTGGACCGGAGACCTCAAATCAGGTGAAGGAACCACCACGCTGAACTCATCGAAGGCGGGAGAATTCCGCACGGATTGGGCGGGTCGCGCAGATGGGGCCCCAGGTTCGACCACACCGGAGGAACTGCTGGGCGCTGCCCACGCATCCTGTTTCTCAATGGCATTTGCCAATGTTCTGAAGAGCAATGGCGCGAATCCCATCAGAGTACGGGTCACCGCAGCAATCACCTTTGATGCAAATGAGGTCGCAATTACCGGTAGCCATCTCATGGTCGACGCAGAGGTCGAAAATGTGAATGAAGAGGACTTTCAGCGCTATGCCAAGCAAGCCAAAGAGGGCTGCCCGGTATCGAAAGCACTGATTGGTATTCCAATCACCATGGAGGCGAGACTCAGCGCGTGAGTCAAGACCTTATCGTCGTGAGCGGTGCCAGTGGTCTCATTGGCACCGCGCTCGTCAGCGCACTCCGCGCTGACGGTTTTGAAGTAAAAAAACTGGTACGCCGGCGGGTGCAGGAATCGGATGAGATTGCTTGGGACCCACTAAAATCCCTGCTGAACCCGGATGAGCTTTCCGGCGCCCATGCGGTCGTCAACCTTTCTGGAGCCTCGGTGGCCAAGCTCCCCTGGACGGTCGAATACCGGCGTGAACTGCTCAAATCGAGAGTACGAGCCACAAACACCCTCACCCAGGCTATTGCCCGCGCTGATGAGGCACCACGTGTGCTGCTGAACGCTTCTGCCGGTGGAATCTATGGCGACCGACCGGGCGAGCTGCTGACCGAGCGTGCACATCCGGATGAACATACTTTCTTGGGCAAATTGGTCGAACGCTGGGAAAAAGCAGCACAGCTGGCCTCCCCCTATTGCCGGGTGGTCACCATGCGCAATGCGACCATCCTGGCCGCTGGTAAAGGCGGACTCGCACCGTTTGAATTCCTGACCAAGATGTATCTTGGCTTGACCGTTGGCGGCAAACAGCATTGGCCCTGGATTAGCCTGCACGATGAAGTCAGAGCTATCCGCCACCTGATGGATAGCAAGCTCAATGGGCCGGTGAACATGGTTGCGCCCGAGCAAAATACCATGGCCGAAATCATGCATCTCTTAGCCGAATCCTTACATCGCCCAAGCTTTTTCCGGGTGCCAAAATCTTTTGCAGGATTCATCGGTGAGGGCGGAAAAGAGCTCATGAGTTACGATCAGGCGATGGTTCCAGAGAAACTGCTCGCCGATGGCTTCATTTTTGAGGATGCAAGCCTAGAGAAGGCATTCGCCAGGATTTATCCTGTCGCCCCGAGAGAAATGCACTAAGCTCCGGTTTGGTTTTTCTGGGCTGAATTGAGCTGAATCGCTTTACGAATAAACTGTCGCGCAAGCTGTTTCTGACCATGGGCAGCATAGTAGAGACCCAGATGAAGCAGACCCTGCCACTGATCTGGATGTTCAGCAATCCGATCGTGAAAATCCTGCTCGGTGTCGTCATCTGAGGGGTATTCTGCTGGACTCTCCGCGTCGAGCTGCCGGAGCAAGCGCTGCGATTGCACCCCGAAGCTCAACTCCATCCAGAGTGCCCAAGCTCCAATTGCGCAGAGCACCAGCAGCGCAATCCCCATGGCCACCAGTGTGGGATCAGCCAGGAGAATCATCTGGATCGCTGCCCAGATGGTCGCCAGGATGAGAGCGCCAAGGAAGAACGAAATCATTGCTACCTGGAGGACCAGAAATTTACCCCGGGTCTGCGTTATCGCCTGAGGAGAGCTCTTCATTTGAGCGTCGCTGTCTTGAGGATTCTTGCCCTCTGAAAGTGCATCCTGATCGGCCACTAGAGGCTATCCCAGCCGAGAAGAGCATCCAAACCAACAACCACACCGCTTAATTGCACCGTTGCCTGGATCGCCTGCAGAATGCCGCGTTTATAGGCGTCCGGAGAAATAGTATCGTGCACAATGCTCAGGGTTTCACCGGTACCTGCAAAAATGATTTCTTGTTTGGCAACCACGCCGGGAAGACGGAGCGCATGGATTGGAATATCCTCGACCCGAACACCACGCCCTGGCCCATCCACGCCGTTCTGCACCGGCTTCCCTTCACGGGCTGCAGCAATAGCTTCAGCGGTGCGGGTTGCGGTGCCGGAGGGCGAATCTTTCTTTTGTGCGTGGTGGATTTCCACGATTTCGACCGCATCATAAAACTTTGCGGCTTTGGTGGCCATCCAGGTACCCAAAACAGATCCGAGAGAAAAGTTCGGAATAATCGCTACCCCGACATCGAGCTTTCCCTCGACCAGGTTTTTGAGTTCAAGAACCCGGTCATTTGCCCATCCAGAGGTTCCAACAACAACGTTGACACCATGGGCAATCGAATACGAGACAATCTCGGTGCTGGCCTCAAGG
>JBARYA010000249.1:0-14761 GCA_049647625.1 Microbacteriaceae bacterium | reverse complement strand
GCCGAGTGCAAAGAGTCAGACTTGTAGATTGGCGCGGTGCAACCCTCAATGTAGTGCACATAGCTGCCCTCATCTGCGATGATCAATGTGCGCTCGAATTGCCCCATGTTTTCGGTATTAATACGGAAATAAGCCTGTAGTGGAATTTCAACGTGAACGCCCTTTGGCACATATACGAATGAACCACCAGACCAGACTGCGGTATTCAAAGCGGCAAACTTGTTATCACCAGAAGGGATAACAGTTCCGAAGTATTCTTCAAAAATTTCTGGGTATTCACGGAGTGCGGTATCAGTATCTAGGAAGAGCACGCCCTGTGCTGCCAGTGATTCGTTAATCTGGTGGTAAACCACCTCAGATTCGTACTGAGCAGCTACACCGGCAACGAGACGGTTACGTTCAGCTTCAGGGATGCCGAGACGTTCGTAGGTGTTTTTGATGTCATCGGGCAGGTCTTCCCAAGAGTCGGCCTGTTTTTCGGTCGAGCGAACGAAGTACTTAATATTGTCAAAATCAATACCGCTGAGATCAGCACCCCAGGTCGGCATTGGCTTCTTCAAAAAGAGCTCATAGGCGCGAATACGACGTTTCAACATCCATTCAGGCTCATTTTTGATTCCGGAAATATCAGAGACGACTTCGGTACTAATACCGCGTCGTGCACTTGCACCGGCAGAATCTGGGTCGGCCCAGCCAAATTCATACTGACCCAGCGATGCTAGTTCCGGACGGTCAATTATCGTCTCAGACATTACACATACCTCTTAACCTTTTCTTCATATCTACTCAACAACACGCGCAACTCAATAATTCCCTCTCGCGATACTTCAGAAGGAAATTACAGATGATCACAGTTCGAAAGTGTCTACAATTGAAAGGGATAGCTCTACCCGTTCCCTGTACTTGCCCACCAAATGGCAGTGCGAAGCTGTTGATAACAATTAGTTTACGCTAGCACGGGCTAAAAGTCAGTAGCTACGAGCAAAGAATTGGAAGTGAAGCGTTAGTAATGAGTGCTTTTACACAAAGCTCTGTCCAGCAGGAATGGATCCCGAACCCGGTTGGGATTCCGGTTCATTATCGTGTTCGGGTTATTGCCTGGTTTTCGCTCTTTTTCCAAATAGGCATTATCGCCATGGGCGGTATTGTGCGTTTGACCGGCAGCGGTCTGGGTTGTCCCACCTGGCCACTCTGCACTGAGGATTCTTGGATAGCACCTGCCGATCAGGGCATCGCCGGTGTGATTGAAACCATTAATCGGATGTTTAGCGCACCGCTCCTGCTTTCTGCAGTACTAGCCCTCATTTTTGTTTGGGGATATCGACGTACACGCAAAGATCTCTTTATTCCCGCGATCCTGGTCATCGTTGTAAGTCTCGGTCAGGGTCTTTTGGGCTGGCTGACTATCGGAACAGATCTGAACACCTGGGTTGTTGGTTCCAAGTATCTGATTTCTTCGGGATTGGTTGCTCTTGCAACATATTTCTTGCTCCGCAGCTATAGCAATGGCCTGAAACGGCACCGAGCACTTCCAGCCTGGATGATCACCAGCAGTTTTGTGACTGCAGCGGTTCTCCTCATCACCTTGGCAATAGGAATCCTGACCACCGGCAGTGGCCCGCACTCGGGTGACTCAGATGTGACTCAACGTAATGGCCTCGAGTGGGATTTCATGACACATGTGCATGCGGTACCGGGATACGTTCTGCTGGCCCTCTTAGCAGTGTTATTTCTGGGTGCATACTTTGCCAAGCAAAACAAACGTTTTCAGTTGCGGGTAGCGCTCCTGATTGCTCTGATTCTGGTACAGATTGCCATCGGCATCGCGCAGGCAAGAATGGCCTTACCGCCGGTTTTGGTTGGTTTCCATATGGTTCTGGCCGCCATCTCAGTTTCTGTTATGGTGACAGTAATCTACGCTGCCTGGCAGGAAGAAAACGTAGCGGCTGAGGAAACCTTAGAAGGGTAGCAGCGGGTCGATTCCCACGGCGACAAAGAGCAGGCTGAGATAGCTGATTGATCCGTGGAAGACTCGCATCGGTTTGCCCTCAACGCCGCGAATAGCATTGCTGTAGAGCAGGTGCGATTCAAACAAGAACCAGATTCCGGTGGCAATAGCGGTGATGCTGTACACCAGACCCATATGGGCGATTGGTATCAGCAGAAGTGAAGCTGCAACGGTTGCCCAAGCATAAAGGATGATCTGGATACCGATTTCGCTGCGGTTCCGCACCACAGAAATCATCGGAACGTCTACCGCTGCATAGTCTTCTTCATAACGCATTGAGAGCGGCCAGTAGTGTGGCGGGGTCCAGAGGAAAATTATCAGGAACAGGATAACCGGTGCCCAGCTGAGATCATTTGTGACGGCTGCCCAGCCGATGAGAACTGGCATACAACCGGCGATACCGCCCCAAATAATGTTCTGTTCGGTTCGGCGCTTGAGCACCAGAGTATAAATCACCACATAGAAGAAGATGGCAATCAGAGACAGCATTGCGGTAAGGAAATTGGTGAATATCCAGAGCACTGCGATTGAGAGAACTCCGAGCACGGTGGCGAAGATAAAGGCTTCGCGCATACTCAATTCGCCGGTGACAAGCGGACGGTTTTCGGTGCGCTTCATCTTTTTGTCAATATCGGCATCGAAATAACAATTGAAAGCGCCGGCAGATCCTGCGCTCAATGCTCCCCCAAGTACGGTGATGAACACTAACCACAGATTCGGGACACCCTGTGCCGCCAAGAACATGGTCGGAACAGTGCAGACGAGCAAGAGTTCAATAACTCTCGGCTTCGTCAATTGAAAATATGCCTGAATTTTCCTAGAAACAGAAATTTGCTGTTTGGCTTCAGGTAATGTTCCGAGAGATTCACGATACTGAGTAGACATTATTGATAAATCTTAGTTCATTTACCTTTGAATCTTCCCCCAATGAAGAATCTCCCTCAGCACAACTACATATACTAAGAAGTGTTTGTTAAGGGTGCACAGATTTGCCCCTTCAAATCGAATCCAAAGTTGTAGAGAACACACCGATAGCGTGTGTAATTGAAGGGTGAGTATCAGTGACTGAACTTGACTGGCATGATTTAGACAATAAAGCGGTAGATACGGCGAGAGTTCTTGCCGCGGATGCTGTGGAAAAGGTGGGGAACGGACATCCAGGTACAGCAATCAGCCTTGCTCCCCTAGCGCACCTGCTCTATCAGAAGGTTTTGCGCCATGATCCAAGCGATACCGATTGGCTCGGACGTGACCGTTTTATTCTGTCAATTGGTCACTCTTCGCTCACCCAGTATGTTCAGCTTTATCTCGGTGGCTTTGGTCTTGAGCTTGATGACATTAAGGCACTTCGCACCTGGGGCGCATTGACCCCGGGGCATCCTGAATATGGTCACACCAAGGGTGTCGAAATCACTACCGGACCACTCGGACAGGGCCTCGCTTCTGCTGTAGGTTTTGCCTACGCTGCCCGTTACGAGCGAACCCTTTTCGACCCAAACGCGGCCGCTGGAACCAGCCCCTTTGATCATTTCGTCTACGTTATCGCCGGTGACGGTGACCTCCAAGAAGGCGTCACCTCAGAAGCCTCATCGCTCGCTGGTCATCAGCAGCTCGGCAACCTGATCACCATTTACGATAGCAACCAGATTTCAATCGAAGACGACACCAAGATTGCATTCACTGAAGATGTTGAAGCCCGTTACCGCTCATATGGTTGGGAAGTTCTTCGAGTCAATTGGCGCCGCAATGGTGAATATGTTGAGGATATGCAGGAACTGCACTCTGCAATCGAAGCTGCCAAAAAGAACACCGATCAGCCAAGCCTGATTATTCTTGAAACCATTATTGGTTGGCCAACACCGGGTAAGAAAGATACCGGAGAAATCCACGGCTCAGCCCTTGGTGCAGAAGCCCTTGCCGGTCTCAAAGAGGTTCTGGGTTTCAATCCAGCAGAGAACTTTGCTGTTGCTCCTGAGGTCATTGAATATACTCGTTCACTCGCAGAGCGTTCAGCTCAGGTTCGTGCTGAATGGCAGCAGAGCTTTGACGCTTGGGCAGCGGCAAATCCTGGACAAAATGAACTTCTCAAGCGCCTCCTAGCCAAGGAGCTTCCTGCAGATATTGAGTCATTCCTTCCGGTGTTTCCTGCCGGAAAAGATGTTTCGACTCGCGCTGCATCTGGCAAGGTGTTGAACGCTCTTGCCGGAGTTCTACCAGAACTCTGGGGCGGCTCATCTGATCTTGCCGGATCGAATAACACCACTATCGAGGGTGCTGGTTCCTTCGTTCCTGCAGAGTTCTCTACCAAGGTGTGGCAGGCCAGCGAACGCGGGCGTGTTCTGCACTTCGGTATTCGTGAACATGCCGCTGCAGCTATTATCAACGGTATTGCTCTGCACGGTCCGACCCGGCCATTTGCTGGAACATTCCTGATCTTCAGTGATTATCAGCGCCCTGCCCTTCGCTTGGCAGCGCTGATGCAGGTTCCAGCTATCCACGTTTGGACCCACGACTCCGTAGCGCTCGGTGAAGACGGACCAACACACCAGCCAATTGAGCAGCTCGCTACCCTGCGCGCAATCCCTGGCTTCAATATCATCCGTCCAGCGGATGCAAATGAAGTTTCTTGGGCTTGGCTCGAGATGCTCCGCCGCCACAATGCACCAAGCGGTATCTCACTGACCCGTCAGAATATCCCGGTATTTGAGCGTGGTACCGGTGCCGCTTGCGGCAATACTCTGGCAGCTGCATCAAACACCGTCAAGGGTGCATATGTTTTGGCAGAGGCCGATGGCAATATTGACGCCATTATTCTGGCAACGGGCTCTGAAGTTCAGCTCGCCCTGGGTGCTCGTGAGGCACTCGCACAAGAAGGTATTGGTGTACGTGTTGTATCGGCTCCAAGCCTGGAATGGTTTGCTGAGCAGAGCCAGGAATATCGTGAATCGGTACTTCCGGGCAATGTCAAGGCTCGTGTTTCGGTCGAGGCTGGTCTAGCTCTCGGTTGGCAGCAGTATCTCGGAGCTCACGGTCGTTCGGTATCTATCGAACACTTCGGTGCCTCCGCAGACTATCAAACCCTTTTCCGTGAATTCGGTATTACCGTGGAGCACACGATTGCCGCAGTCAAGGAAAGCATCAGCAGTACGAATGAAGGAAACTCATAAAATGTCAGCTCCAGAAGTTCTCAAAAGTTTAACTCAATCCGGTGTCAGCCTCTGGTTTGATGACCTGTCTCGCGATCGTATCCTGAACGGTGGCTTGGCAAAGTTGATCGCAGAGCGTGAAATTCGCGGGGTAACCACCAACCCGTCAATTTTTGCCGCGGCAATTTCCAAGGGTGATGCTTCTTATAGTGCTCAAATGGCTGAATTGGCGAAGCAGGGTGCAGACGCTGAAGAAGTGATTCATGTGCTCACCACCGAAGACGTTCGCAATGCTTGCGATGTTTTCTCTTCTGTTTACCAGGAGAGCAACGGTCTTGATGGTCGGGTTTCAATTGAGGTTGATCCACGTTTGGCTCATGATGAGGATGGAACGGTTGCCCAGGTAGCTGTTCTTCGTAAGGATGTTGATCGTGACAATGTTCTGATCAAGATTCCAGCGACCAAGGCCGGTGTTGGCGCTATTCGTCGGAGCATTGCTCAGGGGTACAGCATCAACGTCACCCTAATCTTCAGTCTCGAGCGCTACCAGGAAGTTATTGAGGCTTATCTGAGCGGGCTTGAAGAGGCTCAGGCCGCAGGCATCGACCTCAAGACCATTCACTCGGTGGCTTCATTCTTTGTGTCGCGCGTTGATTCAGAAATTGATCATCGTCTGGATGCTTTGGGAACTCAGGAAGCATTGGAACTTCGCGGTCGTGCCGGCCTCGCAAATGCCCGTTTGGCTTATCAGCTTTTTGAGGAAGCATTTGCCAGTGACCGCGCCAAGGCCCTTTTGGCAGCCGGTGCGAACCTTCAGCGTCCACTCTGGGCGTCAACCGGGGTCAAGAACCCAAATTATTCTGACACCATGTACATCACCGGTTTGGTTGCCGCTAACACCGTCAACACTGTCCCTGAAAAAACTCTTGAAGCGACCGCCGATCACGGGGTATTTGAGGGTGAAACCATTGTTGGAAGTTATCAGCAATCGGCAAAGGATCTGGCAGTTCTCGGTGAACTGGGCATCTCAATTGCTGAGGTTACTCAATTGCTTGAGGATGAGGGCGTCAGTAAGTTCATTGAAGCTTGGGGTGATCTGATTACTTTGGTTGCAGGACAGGTTGAAGCAAGCCGATGATTTCTGTATCTACCCCCTCAGAGCTTCTTGCGGGCAGGGCGGAAGCACAGCTTCCTGCCCTGCTCAGCTCACATGTTGCGAGTCGTATTTTTGCCAAAGATAGTACTCTTTGGGGAGAAGCTGCCCAGGCTGAGGCGAGCATCCGTCTGAATTGGTTGGATGCTCCTGCACGGGGCGCAGCGATTGTTGCGAAGGCGAAGCAGCTCGCCGAGTCACTACGTTCTGAAGGCATTACTCGTGTGGTGCTCTCCGGAATGGGCGGTTCTTCGCTTGCACCCGAGGTAATAGCCGCTGCTGAGGGTCTTGAATTGGTTACCCTCGATTCCACCGATCCTGAGCAGATCCGTGCGGCCTTGGTTGACCTCGAATCAACAGTTTTGGTGAACTCATCGAAATCTGGTTCCACTGTTGAAACCGATAGTCATCGGCGGATCTTTGAACAAGAGTTCGAGCGTTTGGGCATTAATCCAAAGCATCGAATTGTGTTCGTAACCGATCCCGGCTCGCCATTGGCCAAAGACACCGCAGCCAAGGGTTTCTCAGCCATATTTGAAGCGGACCCGGATATTGGTGGACGCTTCTCCGCATTGAGCGCATTCGGCATTGTTCCGACCGTGCTGAATGGTGGAAGTATGAGTGCTTTGCTCGACGATGCAGCCGCGGCACTCCCCCTCTTGGCAGCAGATTCTTCGGATAATCCTGCATTGGTTCTTGCAGCGGCTTTAGCACAAAAGAATCCGCAGCAGAACAAACTCATTATTGCTGAGAATCCGGCAACGGCTATCGGTCTTGGTGACTGGATCGAGCAGCTTATTGCTGAATCGACAGGTAAAGAAGAAACTGGAATTCTTCCGGTTATTGTTGAGGCGGATGCTCCTGAACTGAGTAGCCAAGAATCTGATCAGATTATTCTCTGGCTCGGCAGTGTCGCTTCGGCAGCAGAACACGGTATTTCGCCGGATATTATCGTTGAAGCTACACTCGGTGAGCATTTTATGCTTTGGGAATATGCAACTTCAGTTATGGGAGTTTTGCTCGGCATTAATCCTTTTGACCAGCCGGATGTTGAGTCGGCTAAAAATGCCACTCGGGCGCTTCTAGATAGCGGAATTGCACCGGTAACGGTTACTGAATTGCTTCCGGGACTAGCCCTTCGAGCTGCTGAAAATCTGGATGTTTCTGCACTGGAAAATCTGGAGAGTGCTGAACTCATTCCAGCCCTGCTGAAGACGTTGCTTGCGGCTGTAGGAGAGGTTCAATATCTTTCGATCCAGGCCTATCTGGACCGGCCAGCACTTCCTGAATACACAGAACTTCGCGCACTCGCAGCCAAGAAAACCGGTCGTCCGACAACTTTTGGTTGGGGTCCACGATTCTTGCATTCTACCGGTCAATTTCATAAGGGTGGGCAACAGCAGGGCGTCTTCTTGCAGTTACTCAGCCAAAATGAAACTGATTTGGCTATTCCTGGGCGAGATTTTACCTTTGCCGAATTGCTCGGTGCTCAGGCTGATGGCGATCGGAACGTATTAGCAGCAAAGGGTCGGCCTGTTTTGAGCCTTATTGTGACTGATCCAGTCGCAGCGCTTGCCCAGCTTCGTACCCTATTGAAGGGCTAAGTTTTGTCAAAACCGGAACAGTTTTTTGCTCAGAACCCGCTGAGAAGCCAGAGTGATCGACGCCTGAGTCGTATTGCCGGTCCGAACGCTATGGTACTTTTTGGGGTCACCGGCGATTTGGCGAAAAAGAAGCTTCTTCCGGCCATCTACGACCTGGCAAATCGTGGACTTTTGCCTCCAGGTTTTGGTTTGGTGGGTTTTGGTCGACGTGACTGGACAAACGAGCAATTCGTTGAGGTTGTGCGTGAGTCAGTGCAGGCCTCTGCGCGTACAAAGTTTAATGAAACCGTATGGAAACAGCTCGCTCAGGGTTTGCGTTTCGTCAGCGGCGACTTTGATGATGACGCTGCTTTTGATGAATTGAAAGCAACCCTCGAAGAGCTCGACCGTACACGGGGCTCCTTGGGCAATTATGCGTTTTATCTCTCGATCCCACCAAAAGAATTTCCTGTCGTTACCCAGCAGATTAAGCGCAGTGGTTTGGCTAAGAGCGATGGTTCGTCCTGGCGAAGAGTGGTCATTGAAAAACCATTTGGCAGCGATTTAACGACTGCGCGTGAACTCAACCAGGTGGTTGAATCTGTTTTTGACCCGGATTCTGTGTTTCGTATCGATCACTATTTGGGTAAAGAGACTGTTCAAAATATTTTGGCCCTCCGTTTTGCCAATGAACTTTGGGAACCAATCTGGAACCGTAATCATGTTGACCATGTGCAGATCACCATGGCAGAAGATATCGGTGTTGGAACTCGGGCTGGATACTATGACGGAATCGGTGCAGCCCGTGATGTGATTCAAAACCATCTCCTCCAGCTACTGGCACTCACCGCTATGGAAGAGCCAATCTCTTTTGATGCGGCAGATCTTCGTACTGAAAAAGAAAAAGTTCTCCGCGCAACAACGATTGGTGACCATATTTCCAGGGCTACCGCGCGGGGACAATATGCCGGTGGTTGGCAGGGTGGTGAACTTGTTCGTGGCTATCTTGCTGAGGATGGGATTGCCCCAGAGTCTGGCACCGAAACCTATGCGGCTTTGAAGCTTTCTATAGAAACCCGCCGTTGGGCAGGTGTTCCGTTTTATCTTCGTGCTGGAAAACGCTTGGGACGAAGAGTGACTGAAATTGCCATCGTGTTCAAGCGTGCACCGCAAATCATTTACCAGGATTTTCAGACCGCATCACTGGGTCAAAATGCACTGGTGATTCGGGTACAACCGAATGAGGGCGTCACCATCCGTTTTGGTTCAAAAGTTCCTGGCGATAGTCAAAACATCCGTGATGTAACCATGGATTTCGGCTACGGGCATGCCTTCACCGAGGCCAGTCCAGAAGCCTATGAGCGACTCATCCTCGACGTGCTTTTAGGTGATCCCCCACTCTTCCCCAGGCATGAAGAGGTAGAGCTCTCTTGGCAGATTCTTGATCCCGTAGTGCAGTACTGGGCAGAGCATGGCAAACCCGAGCAATATGCTCCCGGAACCTGGGGACCCCAATCAGCAGACTTGCTCCTGAACCGCGATGGCAGAAGTTGGAGAAGGCCATGATCCTCGATCTTCCAAACACCACGACCAGTGCGATTTCGAAGACTCTGGTGAATCTGCGTGATGAGGGCGGCGCCACAGCACTCGGACGCGTTTTGACTCTGATTGTTGATTCGTATCACGCCACCACAGAGGCCGCAATTTCCGCAGCAAATGACGCTTCGCGGGAACATCCAATGCGGGTGATCACCATTTCACGGCCCGGTGCCGAGGAACAACTGGTTAATCCCCAACTGAACGCACAGATTCGCATTGGTGGCGATGCCGGTGCGAGTGAGGTTATCGTTCTCAACCCTTTGGGCGAAGCCAATAGCCACGATGCAGCTTTGGTTACCGGACTGCTCCTGCCGGATGCTCCGGTTGTTACCTGGTGGCCGAGTTCAGCCCCGACCAATGTGGCCCAATCGGCTCTCGGAACCATTTCACAACGTCGTATTACCGACTCTCTTTCTACCGAAGATCCAATCGCGACGCTCAAATCGTTGAGTGGTTGCTATACCCCAGGAGATACCGATCTGGCCTGGACCCGGATCACCAATTGGCGTGCACAATTGGCAGCGGCCCTCGACCAACCACCGTACTACCGGGTCAATAAGATCGAGTTGGCGTATGAATCAGGATCGCCATCTGGTCTGCTTCTTGCCACCTGGCTATTCCATCAATTGGATGCTCCGGTTGAAATGTACCAGAGTGAATTTGTTGCTGACACTCCAGGAATTCACGGTGTAAAACTGCACCGCGAAAACGGTATTGTGTCGTTGGAACGCATTAACCCAGGAACGGTCCGGATAACGCAACCGGGTCAACCTGTGCAAGAGATTTCACTTCCTCGCCGTGAACTGAGCGATTGTCTTGCTGAAGAGCTCAGACGTCTCGATTCAGACACACTCTATGGTGAAATCATTCGGGATGCCCTCCCGGCTTATTTGGAGAGTCATGAATAGCACCGCAGCTGCGAAAGAATTAATCGTTTTACCCAATAAAGAAAAACTTATCGCAACGGTTGCAGATCGATTTCTGAAACTGCTCGAAACGCAATTGCGCTCCCCCAAGGATATCCATATAGTCCTCACCGGTGGCAGCGTGGGTATCGGAGTTCTTGCCGGGGCTTCAAAACGGCTTGATTCGGTCGATATTGACTGGTACCGGGTACATTTTTGGTGGGGTGATGATCGTTGGCTTCCTGAGAATGATCCAGAACGGAACGATTACCAAGCAGCGGTGGCGCTTCTTGATGGTTTGGGATTACCGCCAGAGAATATCCATGCTTTTCCCACCAGTGATTCCGGGCTAAGCCTTGAAGAAGCTGCATCCTCGTTCAATGCAGAATTATTACGCTGGGCTGCTGAGGGGTGCCAATATCCAGATTTCTCTCTCTGTTTCTTGGGTGTTGGACCGGATGCGCACATTGCTTCACTCTTTCCGAATCGCAGCGCTATATTTTCTGAAGACTTCGTTGCGCTCAGTGTTGCGGACTCTCCGAAACCTCCTGCGGAGCGACTCAGTTTTAGCTTGCCGCTCATTAATAGCTCCGAGCGTGTTTGGATGGTGCTTGCGGGCTCTGATAAGCATGCGGCCCTCGAAGCGGCCCTGGGTCAAGCTGATCCAAAACAAGCACCAGCTTCGCTTGTACAGGGCAGAAACGAAACGTTGATCTTCACAGATCGCGAAGCTTCAGCCCCACTCTCCTCGGTTTAAGAACTCGTTTGAGAATCCTCGGACGTCCTGGGAAGTTGTCCACGACGAGAGCGCAATTTCTCTAGGGCCTCATTGAGCAGCGTTTCGGCCTCTGCTGCCGTACGGCGCTCTTTGACATAGGCTAGATGAGTTTTATAGGGCTCGGTGTTTTCGGAGCCTGGTGGGTTGTTTTTGTCTCTTCCAGCAGGTAACCCGGTCTTTGGGCAGTCGATTACTTCTGGAATATCGGCCGGATCAATATCAGCGACAAAGTAACGAACGGTTTCATTACCGTGGATATTCCAATAGCTAATTGCTATTCGGTCCACATAGGCGATGCTATTCTGCTCTTGATTTACCATAGAGGAGCCCAATCGTGAGCCACGAATAGTCTTGTTTGCCAACAGAATCCCCTTTGATTTGTTGCGGATGGTGCCTGGGAGTTTAGAACTTGGAGACGAAACCTAAAATCACAATCGAAACAATCCAAATGGTGCCCAGAATGATAGTAAAACGGTTCAGGTTTCTTTCTGCCACACCTGATGATCCGAGTGATGAGGTGATACCGCCACCGAACATGTCGGAAAGACCGCCACCGCGGCCTTTGTGTAGCAAAATAAGAAGCGTCAGCAACAAGCTGGTCAATGCAATGATTACCAACAATATGATGCGAAGAATTTCCACTTAAACCTAATTTCGTTTGTGTCGGTTAAGAGTATAACCGATAAGTGCACGAAGCCTATAAACCGACATGTTTCTTGAACTGGATGATGCTGGCAAATTCCTTGACATCGAGGCTGGCTCCCCCAACGAGAGCTCCATCCACATTAGCTTGACGCATAAGGCTCGCAATATTGTTTGCCTTCACCGAGCCACCATACAAGATGCGGGTGCGGTCAGCTTGCTCTTGGCCATGAGCATCGGCAATCGTTTGACGCAACTTTGCGGCTACTTCTTCGGCCTGTTCCGGAGTTGCTGCCTTGCCGCTGCCAATAGCCCAAACAGGTTCATACGCCACGACAATTTCGTCGCTTGCTTTCGTCGCGGCCAAGACAACACCCAATTGTTTTACCGGGATAGCACTTGGGCCAAATTCAGCCAGATCAGCCTCAGTCTCCCCCACGCAAATCACAGGAACGAGGCCGTTCTTGATTGCAGCAACAGATTTTGCAGCAATCAGTTCATCGTTTTCATCATGCATGGTACGACGTTCAGAATGACCGACCAGTACATATTTTGCATCAAGAGCACGGATGAAACTTGCTGCGATTTCACCAGTGTAGGCGCCGGAAGCATGAGCGCTCACATCCTGCGCGCCAAAGCTGAACTCCATTTTGTCTGCACTGATCAGAGTTTGCACTGAGCGTAAATCGGTGAAAGGAGGAAAAATAGCGGTCTCAACCTCGGTACTGCTGTGCTTGGCATCGCGGAGAGTCCAGTCGAGGGTTTGCAATAGCAGAATAGCTTCCAGATGATTCTGGTTCATCTTCCAGTTACCAGCAATGAGTGGCAGACGCTTTATTGCCAACCGAGGACCTCCAAACCGGGCAATTTCTTACCCTCCAGATATTCCAGACTGGCGCCACCGCCGGTTGAAATATGACCAAAATCACTATCTTCGAAGCCGAGTTGACGGACTGCAGCTGCTGAATCACCACCGCCGACAACGGTAAATGCATCGGATGAGGCTAACGCTTGGGCAACGGCCTGAGTGCCAGCAGCAAAGCTCGCGAACTCAAACACTCCCATGGGGCCATTCCAGAACACCGTTTTCGATGCGCCGATAATTCGAGCAAAATTCTGTGCACTTTCTGGACCAATATCGAGCCCAAGTGCTGCTGCACCCCAGGGAGAAGTGTCAAGGGCATCAATCGGCAGGATTTCATGCTCTGCATCTGCGGCAAATTTTGCTGCCATCACAATGTCTGTGGGGAGAACAAGATTGACACCGAGTGTTTGAGCGCGACTCAGATACTCTTTTACCTGATCAATCTGCTCAGATTCCAGGAGGCTCGATGCGACCTGGTGGCCCAGGGCAGCGAGGAAAGTAAAGACCATTCCGCCACCAATGAGCAGATTATCGACCTTTGGCAAGAGATGGTCGATAACACCGAGTTTGTCTGAAACTTTAGAGCCGCCAAGAACAAGTGTGAGGGGCCGTTCAGGATTCTCGGTAATCCGATTCAATACTTCAAGTTCAGCCTGCACCAAGAGGCCCGGTGCGCTTGGAAGCAGAGTAGCAAGCTCATACACGCTGGCCTGCTTGCGGTGGACAACACCGAACCCGTCAGAGACAAACACGTCGGCAAATGCGGCAAGTTCTTTAGCAAATTCGAGACGTTCAGCATCAATTTTTGACGTTTCTGCCGGATTAAATCGTAAGTTTTCGAGCAAGAGAATCTGGGAGGGCTGCAGTGCAGCCGTAGCTGAAGCTGCCTCCACTCCCAGAGTCTCTGGCACAAAAACAATTTCCTCATTGAGCAGTTCGCCCAGGCGATGTGCAACCGGGGCGAGGCTGAATCGTTCGTCTACTGTTCCCTCTGGGCGGCCGAGGTGAGAAATGAGAATGATTTTTGCACCCTGTTCTTTCAAACGACGAATCGTCGGCAGAGCAGCAATTATCCTTCCATCATCACCGATGACACCATCGCGGAGTGGGACATTAAAATCGCAACGAACGATAACTCTTTTACCGCTGAGCGGTTCGAGTTCATTGAGGGTTTTTCGCATATTTAGAGTTTCGCAGCGATGTATTCTGTGAGATCAACCATGCGGCAAGAGTAGGCCCACTCATTGTCGTACCAGGCCGAAACCTTGAGCTGGTTGCCCTGCAATTTGGTCAGACCGGAATCGAAGATTGATGAGAATGGGTTCCCAACAATATCACTCGAAACCAAAGGCTCATCGCTGTACTGCAAAACACCTTCAAGACGACCTGAAGCAGCAGCCTCTGCATAAGCTTCATTCACTTCAGCCACTGAAGCGGGAGCATTCTCTAGAACAACGGTCAAATCGGTGATTGAGCCGGTAGGAACCGGAACGCGAAGCGCGAAACCATCAAGCTTGCCTGCAAGTTCAGGAAGTACAAGACCAATGGCCTTTGCTGCACCGGTTGAGGTGGGTACGATGTTGAGGGCAGCAGCACGGGCACGGCGAAGATCGCTGTGCGGGCCGTCCTGGAGGTTCTGGTCTGCAGTGTATGCATGAACAGTAGTCATTAGACCGCTGACAATTCCGTACTTCTGGTGAATGACCTGTGCCAGCGGAGCCAAGCAGTTCGTGGTGCAAGAAGCATTCGAAATAATGTGCTGGGTTGCAGGATCGTAAGTGTCCTCGTTCACACCCATAACAAAGGTTCCATCAATTTTTTCACCGGGGGCAGAAATAATAACTTTCTTGGCGCCGGCACGAAGGTGCTTTGAAGCTCCTGCGGTATCGCGGAAATGTCCGGTCGATTCAATGACAATCTGAACACCGAGCTCAGCCCAAGGAAGGTTCTCTGGATCGCGCTCAGCAAAGACCTTAATTGCTTTGCCATCCAGCAGGATGGCATTGTCCTTTGCCTCAACCGAGTTCGGTAGGATACCGGCGACAGAGTCGTGTTTCAGTAAGTATGCAAGCGTCTTAGCAT
>JBARYA010000248.1:0-5078 GCA_049647625.1 Microbacteriaceae bacterium | reverse complement strand
CTGTAGAGGCTTCAGTGTAGGCGCGTTCTTTTACCAGCTCGAGATAGTCATCACAGAAGGTCCAGAATAGCGATTCGCTGAGTTCCAGAGCACGTGCATGGTCGAATTTCTCCAGCGACTTAGTGCTGTCTGCGACCAAAGCCTTGATCTGGGCGAGCATGCTGAGATCTAGTGCTTCGGTTACAGGGGCATCAGCAGCGGCCTCAAAACTGAGGATGAATTTGGCGGCGTTCAGCAGCTTAATCGCCAATCTGCGGCCGATTTTCATCTGTGTTGGGTTTTGTGGGTCAAAGGCAGCATCGGTACCCAGGCGGCTACTGCCGGCCCAATAACGCACGGCATCAGAGCCATGGCTGGCCAGAATATCGGCAGGGGTAACGACATTGCCTTTCGACTTGGACATCTTTTTACGGTCTGGATCGACGATGAAGCCCGAAATCGAGGTGTGCTTCCAAGGCAGTCGCCCATCCTCAAGTTCACTGCGCAGCAGCGTCGAGAAGAGCCAGGTGCGAATAATGTCCTGGCCCTGTGGCCGGATTGAGAATGGCGCTACCAGATCCCACAGCTCAGCATCGCGTTCCCATCCTCCAGCCAATTGCGGGGTAAGGGATGAAGTTGCCCAGGTGTCCATGATGTCGAGTTCGCCAACGAAACCATTGGCCTGACCGCGTTGATCTTCGCGGTAACCCGGCGCAGTATCACTCGCCGGATCTACCGGCAAAGCAGACTCTGCAGGGGTAATCGGGGAATCGTAAACTGGCAGGCCGTCTGCATCGAGCGGGTACCAGATTGGCAGTGGCACGCCAAAGAATCGCTGGCGGGATATCAACCAGTCACCGGTCAGCCCGTTTACCCAGTTTTCAAATCGCACCCGCATAAATTCGGGATGCCATTCAAGTTCCTGCCCAAGCTCGATTAGGCGTTGCTGAATCGCGCTATCACGGCCACCATTTTTGATGTACCACTGTCGGGTCGAAACGATTTCAAGCGGCTTATCGCCCTTTTCAAAGAATTTGACCGGATGCGTAATCGGCTTTGCTTCGCCGATCATCTCGCCACTGGCCTGTAAGAGCTCAACCATCTTTTGCTTGGCACTAAAAATGGTCAAACCAGCTAATTGCGCAAAGGCATCCTGGGCTTCTGGGCTTTGCAAAGCCTCAGGCGCGCTGGCAATAATACGACCATCCTGACCCACTATGGTGCGGTTCGGAAGTTGAAGTTCGCGCCACCAGATAACATCGGTGAGATCACCAAATGTACACACCATGGCGATACCGGTGCCTTTGTCTTGTTGCGCCAAATGGTGCGCAACCACTGGCACCTCGACGCCGAAAATTGGAGTCTTTACCGTGGTTCCAAAGAGCTTCTGGTAACGGGGATCATCGGGATGCGCGACCAAAGCTACACAGGCGGCTAGCAGCTCTGGGCGAGTAGTTTCAATCTGAATATCCCCATCGGCGCCGTGGAAAAGGAGCGAGTGATAGGCCCCTGGCATCTCTTTGTCTTCAAGTTCAGCCTGCGCAACTGCAGTTCTAAAGGTAACGTCCCAGAGGGTTGGCGCATCGGCTTGGTAAGCTTCGCCGCGAGCAAGGTTCCGCAGGAAGGCTCGTTGTGCGGTGGTCTGAGAGTTGGCGTCAATGGTGCGGTAACTCTGTTTCCAGTCAACAGAGAGTCCGAGCGTGCGCCATACTTCTTCAAACTTCTTTTCGTCTTCAATAGTCAATTCTTCGCAGAGTTCGATGAAATTTCTGCGTGAAATTGGCAATTGTGGGGCAGCTTTTGAGCCGGAGACATCGCTCTGCTGTGGGGGCACAAAATTCTCGATGTAGGGCAAGCTTGGATCACAACGCACACCGTAATAGTTCTGCACCCGGCGTTCGGTAGGCAGACCATTATCGTCCCAACCCATTGGGTAGAAAACGGTCTTTCCGAGCATCCGCTGATAGCGGGCGATGATATCGGTGTGGGTGTAGCTAAAGGCGTGGCCAATATGCAATGAGCCGGATGCTGTCGGAGGCGGGGTGTCGATTGACCAGATATTGTCTCGACTCGCGCCTTCGCGGTTGAAACTATACAGTCCGGATGATTCCCACTGTTCGCCCCATTTACTTTCAAGTCCTTCAAGTGCTGGTTTGTCAGGAATCTGATTTGCGGCAGAAGGAGTCATGGGGTGTTCCAATCGTTATAGGCGGCACCGTGTTAGCGTGCCTTTTATGGGTTTCAACCCCCTATTCTAGTCGATTATTGCAGCGTGGTACGAAGATAGTCGCTGAGCGAAGTTCGGCCGACGCCAGCATCCACCCAATCAAATAATGCCGCTAAAACTGCTGCGAGATAGCGAAATGATTCGGCTCGTAAACGTTTTTCATTGCGGGACTGGAGGAATCTTTCTAGCAGAATATTCAACCTTAAAACCCGAGCTGATCCGGATGCTAAGAGCTCTTCACGCGAAGAGATCAAATCGCTGTGCCGGAAAATCCAGGGGATGTCCTCACTCGATACCTGTGTGGAGAGCTCAATGAGTACTTCTTCGAGGGAACAATCTCCAGATTCTTCCCGGCTAAACACGTGCTCAATCACATCGAGAAGTTGGTCTGTTTCGAGCCAGAAAATCTCAGCTTTCGCGCCAAAGTAGTTAAAAAATGTCGCCCGTGAAAAGCCTGCGACTCGTGAGATTTCTTCTATCGAGGTGCTGTCATAGCCATTGAGTTGAAAGAGTTCGAGTGCCGCCTCTTGAATCAGTTTCGGCGAGACGGTTTTTGGTCTGCCAAGCTTTGCAGCTTTGGCACGATTGGGCGAGCCGATTGGGGGAGTGAACAATCATTCTCCTCGATTGCTATGCAGGGCAGTCTGACATAAGATGGACAAGTTGCTTATTAGTATACGCAGTCTAATAAGTGTTCTGTTCGTTATGTTCCCAGAAAGCTGGAAAAGATGAGTCTGAAGACTCCCACTAAAATTGCCGCCCTTCTTGTTTCAACCGTTCTTGCTGGAAGCCTGCTTGCCTG
This sequence comes from Microbacteriaceae bacterium, assembly GCA_049647625.1. GTDB lineage: Bacteria > Actinomycetota > Actinomycetes > Actinomycetales > Microbacteriaceae > JBARYA01. The sequence goes on along the minus strand of JBARYA010000248.1, from coordinate 2,070 downwards.
TGCTACCAAGATGGAGCTCCCTGCTACCGACACAGAAAGCACAATCGTCTGGGCTGTAGCCGGTGGAAACCTAGCCAATGGGCACCTCGACCCGCATTCAAGCCAGTTGAACATCAGCGGTCAAGTGCAGAGAAATGTCTTCGATTCCTTGGTGTATCTCGCAGCAGATGGCACGTATCATCCCTGGCTAGCCAAGGATTGGACCATCTCGGCTGATGGTCTGGAGTATCGCTTCAACCTTCGCGAAGATGTGAGTTTCCATGATGGGGAAAAGTTTAATGCGGCCGCTGCCGTGAGCAATTTCAACCACATTGTTGATAAAAATACCGCTTCGGCCAAGGCCTATGAGTATCTTGGCGGTGAATTTTTTGTTGAAGCTAAGGCGGTTGAAGAATACGTCTTGGTACTCCAGCTCAGTCAGCCTTTTGCCCCACTGCTGAGTAACCTTTCCACCGCTTTCATCGGTTTCTATTCGCCAAAAGCATTATCGGAGCATAGTCAAGACGAAATCCGTGCCGGTGGGCCAGGGATACAGGTCGGAACCGGCCCGTTTATCCTGACTGAATATCTTCCGAACCAAGAGCTGGTTTATACCCGAAATGATGCTTATAACTGGGGCCCTGAAGGCTTCGGCCATGAGGGTGCAGCCGCCGCGAAGGAACTGGTTGTTCGTATCGTTCCCGAAGAGGCGAGCCGGATCGGTGCCTTGAGCAGCGGTGAAGTACAGGTTTCAATTGACCTCTCCTCAACAGCACTCTGTCAGTTGTCGTCAGAGGTCCTCGTGAAGCGGGCACCTATTCCGGGGCTCCCATATTCGGTCTATCTCAATTTGGAACGAGGGGTGTTCAAGGAGCTTGCCGTTCGTGAAGCCTTTATGTATGCCCTGAACCTTGATCAGGATGTGAAGGCAGCATTCGGCGGAGCCTATCAGAGAGCCTGGAGCATCCTCTCACCTTCGGTGCCAAATGCCTATGATAAATCTCTCGAAGGTAGTTGGAAATTTGATGCGGCCAAGGCAGCAAAACTCCTTGATGACGCTGGTTGGACCGAAAAAGGTTCTGACGGAATTCGGGTCAAGGACGGTCAACGATTGAGCGTGGACTGGTTGAGCTGGAATCCGTATTCTGATCAAAACTATGCTCTGGTGAACTTTATGGTCGAGGACCTCAAGGCAATTGGTTTTGAGCTGGTGCATGAAGCAATCGAAGGACCCGCATATCAGGCCCGTTATTCCGATAAAGATGGACTCATCCTCGATTTCGATCTGACGGACTGGAGCTACACCTCTCTTGATGCCGATGCACTCCGCAACCACCTGCACAGTGCGGGGTATCAGAATGCGAGCCGACTTGCTGATCCTGAACTCGATAAGCTGCTTGAGGATGCTGCTACAGCAACCGATCCGGCAGTACGCGAATCGCTCTACGCCGAGGTGCAAGCCTGGAATCTGAAGAACGTGGCTATTGTTCCGCTCTACTTGCCTGAAGTTGCAACAGGCTATTTGCCAAGCGTCCAGGGCCTGGTCTTTGACGCATTCGGTTGGCCGCTGTTCTATGGCGCAGCACTGACTAAATAAGCCGCAGAAATAAGTCACAGAAATATTATGTGAATCATGACTGAAACGATAGCGCCCCAGAGGAGTGCCCTGCCCCGCATTATGCGAACGCTTGGGTTCAAACTCCTCGGGGCGGTTTTCGTTCTTTGGGGAGCGGCAACGCTTGCATTCTTGAGCATGCAAATGATTCCCGGCGATCCGGTAGATGTAATGCTCGGTCCATTATCGACTGTGACTCCGGAAGCTCGTGAAGCGCTCAGAGAATCGATGGGGCTGAATCTTCCGATTTGGCAGCAGTACATTGAGCATCTCGGGCGGATGGCTATGGGTGATTTCGGGGTGTCATTCCAACACCGCAAAGAAGTGCTCACCGTTCTTGCTGGGCAGGCAATGCCGACACTTTTTCTGGCACTTGCCGCCATGGCCATCGCACTGCTTATGGCGATTGGCTTTGCCTTTCTCACCCGCAAAGGGTTTTTGAGATTCGTAGCAAATATTGTTGAGCTTTTTGCCAT
>JBARYA010000247.1:0-6074 GCA_049647625.1 Microbacteriaceae bacterium | reverse complement strand
CCATAATGATTCGGCTGTTTATGGCATAGGAGTGTGCCCCGACGACGGCAGCAAGTCCGATTGCGTATCCACCATTGTTGACGTCAACCCGACCTCGTCGTTCGAGGGCATTGAGTATCCGCTGCGTTGTTGCAATGTGTAGATTGCAACGCTTTGAAATCTCAGATAATCGAAGGCGCACCTCGGCATTTTCTAGGACTTCAAGGACCTCAATAGCTCTATCGAGCGATCTCATTGTATTGGGCGTGTTTTCGACCATTTTTCTTAAATCCATGCCTTTTTCTTCATTGAAATGATGTTTTAACGATCTCGTTTGACATATGGAAACTCTCAGTATAGATTGTACTCATTCATATAACGATACTTACTATCATACAATGATAATAACAAAGATGTTAGAGGGAACCAAATTGTCAGAGATACAGATGAGCAGCCCAATGGAAATAAGTGAAGATCAGCCCTTCAAACAAACCGTAGGCATTGCAGTGGGTCTTTTACTGACCCTCGGTGGAATTCCGATCAGTATTTCATCATTTTTCATGGGGATTTCTTCGAGCACTGGTCCCGGTCCAGGTCTGCTGCCATTAATTGCAGGGCTTTGTTTGGTGGTTTTGGGTGCGTTCTATACTCTTGGGCAGTTTCGAGAACTCCAAGAAATCACACGTGCCAATCCTCAATCGGGTAGCTTCATTCAGACTCTCAAGAAGAGCACACCAAAAGGAATCGCAAGATCGGGTGCAGTAATTCTCAGCCTGATTGTCCTTGCTCTGGTTATTGAGTATCTCGGCTTTCAGATTTCTATGCTCTTATTCCTCTTTTTCCACCTGAAAATCATGGGTAAACAATCCTGGCTACTATCCATAATTCTTTCCGTTGGTGGAGGCTTCGGTATTTTCGCCATTTTTAGAAATATTTTCCAAGTTGGACTCCCAACTTCTTCAATTGAAATTCTCCGGATGATTGGGCTATAGGCAAGAACAATGGAACAATTTGACTACTTAATGCAGGGATTTGCGGTAGCAATGACCTGGGAGAACCTTCTCTTTGCACTAATCGGATGTTTGATCGGTACCGCGCTCGGTTTGTTACCGGGAATCGGGTCTACTGCTGGAATCGCAATTCTTCTGCCACTCACCATCAGTCTCGAACCCGCAACAGCCATCATCATGCTGGCAGCCATTTTCTATGGTTGTGCCTATGGGGGCACCATCACATCCGTGCTATTGAATATTCCGGGTGAGAGTGAGACTGCGGTCACCGTTATTGACGGATACCCGATGACTCTGCAGGGGAGGGGCGGCATTGCACTCACCATCGCCGGCATCGGTTCATTTATTGGGGGGACATTCGCCACACTGTGCCTCGTGTTGGCGGCACCATTCCTTGCTCAACTTGGACTGATGATCGGCCCTCCAGAGTATTTTGGTTTGATCCTCGTGGGCATTGCCCTATTGGCGAGTCTGGTTGGAAAGTCCGTAGTTACCGGGCTCATCTCGGCAGCGCTCGGACTCCTGATTGGCCTGGTTGGTCTCGACCCGGTAATGGGCACCCCGAGATTTACTTTTGGCTCAGCTCATCTGCTCGACGGCATTCATATGGTGCCTGTACTGGTGGGTATTTTCGGTCTCGGTGAGCTCCTCTATGTTGCCCAGGGAGGAAAGTCTCCCAAGGTGCGAGCACCGAAGCTCAGGGAAATGATCCCAACAAAGACCGACTTCAAACGGGCGGCACCGGCAGTTGGCTCCGGCGCGCTTATCGGTACGGCAACCGGCTTGGTTCCGGGCATCACCAGCACAGTTTCGACTGTTCTTGCGTATACCTTCCAGAAAAAGACCTCCAAATTTAAGCATGAGCTTGGCTCTGGCGCAATTGAAGGAGTGGCTTCACCTGAGACCGCGAACAACGCTCATGTGAACTCTGCGTTTGTGCCGTTATTCTTCCTCGGGATACCGTCTTCAGCATCCTTGGCGGTGCTCGCTGGTGCTTTCTTACAAAATGGTTTGGTACCCGGTCCGCGTCTGTTCACAGAACAACCACTGCTCGTTTGGTCAATTATTGCGAGTCTATTTATTGGTAATGCGCTGTTGCTCATCCTCAACGTGCCGCTTGTCGGCATGTGGACCAGAGTATTGGCAATTCCGTATCCGGTCTTGGTGAGCATCATTTTTGCCTTCATTATTATCGGTTCTTATGCGGTCAATACCTCAACCTTCGACCTCTTTGTAATGATTATTTTTGGATTCGTGGGTCTGGTATTTCGGTGGCTGGAAATTCCTCTGGCCCCGCTGGTACTCACGCTCATCCTCGGACCGCTCATGGAACTCTCTTTGCGGCAGTCGATGCAGATGTCAGGGGGAGATCTCGGAATATTCATTGAACGTCCGATAGCACTCACATTCCTCTGCCTCGTTGTTGTGGTTCTTGTTGGTTCAACAATTGGAAAAAGAAAAGGCCCTCGAAAGCTGAAGGCACTGGTTGCCTCCAATGTCGAGGAATAAAAAAAGACTCTGGATCACAGCTGATTCAGTTAACTAAGGAGAAAAATGCGAAAAAAACTCAGTGTGACTGCAGCACTCATAACCGCTGCAATGTTGGCAGGCTGCGCTGGACCAGCTGCTGGTCCCTCAGATGAGGGAAGTGCTTGGCCTTCCGGACCAATCACCCTCATCGTAGCCTTTGGCCCGGGTGGTTCGACCGATCAGGGTGCACGTTTGGTTGCGACTGCTCTTGAGAAAGAGCTTGGCGTACCGATCATCGTAGAGAACCATGAGGGTGGCAGCGGACAGGTCGGATATAACAAGTTGATCAACTCAAAAGCTGATGGATATACCTTTGCAACAACCAGCTCATCAGCTATTCTTGGCCCGATTGACCCGTCAATCAATGCTCCGTACACCAGGGAAGATTTTGCACCAATCTCAAGAATTGTTTTTGATCCATCGGTTTTAGCTGTTCGTGCAGATAGCCCGTACAAGAATCTTGAAGATGTCCTAGCCGCTGTCAAAGCCAATCCTTCAAAAGTGAGAATCTCACAGGTTGGCCCTTCAGGCAGTGACGCTCTCTTGACAATGCAACTTGAGGAAGAGACCGGAGGCCAATTCAATAAGGTTTCATTCCCGAAGGGTGCATCGACCGCATCGACCGCACTGCTTGGTGGCGATATTGATGTGTTGATCGCCAATGTGGGTGACGTGGTTGAATTCGAGAAGGCTGGCCAGATGCGAACTCTCGCAGTTGCCGGTAAAGAGCGAAGCCCATTCCTCAAAGATGTGCCAACATTCCGCGAGCAGGGCTTTGAGATCGATCTGGGTTCAGATCGCGGTTTTGCTTTCCCTGGTGGAACCCCTGAAGAGATTGTTACCGCCATGTCGACCGCTATTGGGAATGTCATGAAGGATCCTGCATTTGTTTCCATCATGGAAGCTGCAAGTTTGCAGACCGCTTATCTCGATACGACCGAATTCAACAAGATGTGGGATGACCACACTGAAATGTGGACCAAGTATCTGCCGATACTTCAGGCTGCAAACAAGTAAGAAATAAGAAACTCACGAGGACACGATGATTGAAGGCACCAAAAACATGATGAAAGATAGCAATGTCTTCACCGAAGAATTCACTACGAGTTCTGCAGCGGACCCCTTGAATCATCGTGTCCTTATTACCCCACCGTTTATTCGGCCCGGAGATCCGATTGATACGTACCTGCGGGAGCACGGTATCGAAACCATTTTCAATGAAACCGGTAAGAAGCTCGGGCCGGAGGCGCTCGCTCAAGCGATTCAGCACGTGGACGGTGTAATTGTTGCCGGTGAGAAACTGGATGCAGAGGTGCTTGTCAATGCCAAACGGCTTCGAGTCGTGGCTCGAACCGGGGTGGGCTATGACCAAATTGATGTACCGTATCTGAGCCAACGGGGGATTTCCGTTTGCGTCACGGCGGGAATGAATCATCGCTCCGTTGCCGAGATGGCCCTGACACATCTTCTGATGGCGGCAAAAAGAATTCCTGAAAGTCATCGAGAGTATGAACAGGGGATTTGGTTGCGACCCATTGGCAGAGAGCTGGGCAACACCACAATTGGAATCATCGGTCTCGGGACTATCGGCAAACGACTGGTCGAATTGCTGAAGCCGTTCGGCTGTCGTGTGCTCGCCTATGATCTATACCCTGATCGTGATTTTGCAGCACTTCATGGCGTTGAGTTTCACGATTGGCAATATGTTCTCGCTGAGTCCGATTTTCTCTCATTGCATTTGTTCCTCAATGCGGAGTCACGGCATTGGCTTGATGCCGAAAAGATTTCCATCATGAAATCGGATGCCGTCGTCGTTAATACTGCCAGGGGTGGAGTTATCGATGAACATGCGTTAATTGAGGCCATCGATAGCGGTCGTCTTGCTGGGGCCGGACTTGATGTTACTCAAAATGAGCCACTTCCTTTAGACGATCCACTGCGAGGAAATTCACGAATTTTTGTTACTCCGCACCTCGGCGGATCTACTCGGGAAGCCCGTTCTTTTGGTGGGATGAAGGCCGCAAAAAATATCGTCAGTGTGCTGCAGGGAACCATTACCGAAGATGTCATTAACCAAGAAGCGTTACAGCGGTAGGCCTTTCTTGCCTCTGGTATGAACCATAAAATATTGAACCCATAACATTTGAAAGTTATCTCATGAACAATGTAAACCTTGCACGCATCCCTCTCACTGAAGCCCAATATAAAGAGCTTCAGACACTTCCCAGCGCGACTATCGGTGATGTGATGGACCGTCTCGGAATCATGCACGGACAGATTGGGCCGGTTTGGTCGGGAGCCGCTATGGTCGGTCCTGCGTTCACAATCACCACGGCCGCCGGAGATAACAAAATTGTTCATGCTGCACTTGATGCGGCGGAGCCTGGCGAGGCGATTGTTATCAATGGTTTTGGCGAAGTGAATCGAGCGCTCATCGGAGAGTTGATCGGTGAGAAGGCAAAAGTTTTGGGTCTTGTCGGGTTTGTGATTGACGGTGCGATTCGTGATGTTGAGGATCTGGCCGAAATCCCCATGCCGGTCTTCGCACGGGGTGTTTCACCAGCGGGCCCGTACAAGAATGGCCCTGGGGTTTTCGGCGAGGCAGCAGCAGTTGGCGGTGTTGTGGTGAATACCGGCGACATTATTGTTGCTGATGCTGATGGCGTCGCAGTCATCCCACGTGCTCGCCTAGAAGAGATCACCCAGCTTGCGCGAGAAAAGGCGGAGCTTGAACGCCAGAAGCGGGCGCAATTGAAGAGCGGGAATATCCCAAACCAGCTCTAAGCATTTCTGACACAAACTTCGCGATACGAGGGACAATTGCATTCTTGGTTGGCAATTCAGTCAGTTTTCGTGCACTCTGCGTGGGCGGGTATCAAACTTCTAATTGGTTACCGTGCCCTCGCGGAGGGCGCTGAACCTTTTGAGCTCGGGGTGGTGATTGCTGCCCTTTCAGCACCGACATTGCTGGTTGCAGTTCCGATAGGAATTTTTGCGGATAGGGTTCGCGGCAGGGTCGTGATTATTCTTGGATGCGTAATCAGTGTCCTTGCAACAGTGCTGTTGCTCACGAGTTCTGGAATGCTCCTGTTGATGCTCTGCAGTATGCTCTTCGGGCTGGGGCACATGATGTACGTCGTTGGACAGCAGCACGTCGTCGCTTCGAATGCGAACAATTCAAGAAGCGACCGAGACTTCGGCCACCTCTTAGCAACAGCGTCTCTTGAACAGCTGCTTGGGCCGCTGATTATTGCAGCGGTTGTCAGTGGCCTGGGGTCACAAAGCTCGGTTGAACGGGGCTCCACTGATATTGGTTTTCTGCTCACCGGGGTCGTCGTTTTGGTTTCGATTCCGATGACCTTCTGGTTCCAGTCTGGCTCGAAAACTGTGCGGACTGCAGAGAGCTTAGCGAAACTTTTGCCATTCAGCCTGCTGAAAACGGAGGGTTTGTGGCGCTCATTGCTGGTCAGTGGTGTGGTGATCGCCTCAATGGATTTGCTCTATATTTATCTTCCGAGCTGGGGCGAGCAGCGGGGTATAGGTATTGGTATGGTG
>JBARYA010000246.1:0-2114 GCA_049647625.1 Microbacteriaceae bacterium | reverse complement strand
GCTGAAGAGAATAGTGGAATACGAGTGTTGGCAGAAGGCGTTCGCCCGCAGAGCCCGGGATTGATCTGGCTACAGTTCTTTGGCATTGCACTCATCTGGGGTTCAGGTTTCCTTTTTCTCAAGATTCTGATCGCTGAAGTCTCTGTGGTTCAGCTGGTATTTGCCCGGGTTGCCATTGGTTCAATCGTGTTGGCTATCTGGATGTCCGCATCCCGTCGCTCCTGGCCTAAAGGGATCCGCATTTGGCTGCACGTGCTTGCGCTGGGGACCATCTTTTGCGTCATCCCATTCGGCCTGTATGCTTGGGGCACCCAACATCTACCCTCAGGGCTTGCCAGTATTTTCAACTCGGTTACCCCGCTGGGTACCCTGCTGATTGCCCTGATCTTTATTCCAGCAGAACGCTTGGCCGGAATAAAACTTATCGCCTTCCTCAGCGCAGCCTTTGGCCTGGTGGTTATTGTGTCCCCCTGGCTCATTGATTTTTCTTCGGCAGATCCAAACTATTATCTGGGTCAGCTTGCCTGCATTAGCGGTTCGCTCTGTTACGCGATCGGCGGGGTCTACACCAGGTGGCTGCTCAAAACATCGGGTTACGATTCGATTGCACTCATGTCGTCAATGGTTGTGGCCGCAACAGTATTACTTCTCCCGGTAATGGCCGTTTATGGCCTTGACCCGATTGAGCCGAAGCCAATAGTTTTTGTGAGTGCACTGGTGCTTGGCATCTTTGGCACCGGCATCGCCTATGCCTGGAATGCCAATGTGATTCGTGGCCTTGGGGTAACCAGGGCAACGATAGCCAATTACATCAGTCCGGTCGTTGGTGTGGTTCTGGGCATGATCGTCCTGCATGAACAATTGCTCTGGTATGAGATTCTTGGCTCCAGCATTGTGATTATCGCGGTTGCGGTGAGCCAGGGTGCCTTTGACTGGATACCGAAAATGCGCCGCCGGAGCGACGCATTTTCTTCAGAGCTTATAAACGAAAGCTAAACTTCCGGCTCTGTGCTTGGCTCTCCGAGCGGGATAGCTCCGGTCTCTGCCGCAATAATCTCATCGAGGCTTGGGCTCACGATTTGATTGGTTCCGGTGACCGATTCAATTGGGGCAACCTCGTCAACCGGGGTCTCGAATTGTGAGCGGTAGAGCGCCGCATAGGCGCCATCCAACTCGATCAATTCCTGGTGGTTCCCCTGCTCAACAATGCTGCCGTTCTCCATCACCAGAATAGTGTCCGCATCCCGGATGGTCGAAAGGCGGTGGGCAATGACGAAACTGGTGCGGTCGGCACGCAGCGCGCTCATGGCCTGCTGAACCAGAACCTCGGTACGGGTATCCACCGAACTGGTGGCTTCATCGAGGATGAGCACACTCGGGCGTGCCAGGAAGGCGCGGGCAATGGTGATCAGCTGCTTCTCGCCGGTGCTCACGCTGGAGGCTTCGTCATCGAGAACGGTGTCGTAACCATCAGGCAGAGAGCGTACAAAACGATCAGCATAGCTCGCCTTGGCAGCTGCGACAATGTCTTCTTCGCTGGCATCTGGGCGACTATAAGCAATATTGTCGCGGATGCTGCCACCGAACAACCAGGTGTCCTGGAGCACCATACCGGTACGTTTGCGGAGGTCATCACGGGTCATTTGGGAAATATCGACCCCGTCGAGAGTGATGCGGCCAGAATTGACCTCATAGAAGCGCATGATCAGGTTGACCAGCGTGGTCTTGCCGGCACCGGTTGGGCCAACGATTGCGACAGTGTGACCGGGTTCTGCGACCAGGTTCATCTTCTCAATCAACGGCTTCTCTGGGCTATAGCTGAAAGAAACGTCCTCAAATACCAGGCGGCCGTGACCATCTGCCGGTGGGACCTGTGGGTTTTCTACGTCAAGAGATTGCTCGTCAGCATCCATCAGTTCGTAGACCCGTTCAGCGGATGCGACACCGGATTGCAGCAGGTTCACCATGGAACCGAGCTGTGCCAGTGGCTGGGTGAACTGGCGGGAGTATTGGATGAAGGCCTGGATATCACCAATGCGCATGCCGCCGTTTGCCACGAGCAGACCACCGACAACAGCGATAACCACATAGACCAGGTTGCCGACAAACATCAT
>JBARYA010000245.1:0-13401 GCA_049647625.1 Microbacteriaceae bacterium | reverse complement strand
CGCAAAGATTTGATGACCATTATCGATGAGCTCGATGAGAAGATGCAGGCCATTTTCTTGGCGGCTTTCGAGGATACCCGGGTGGCATTTACCCAGGTGTTCCCGGTACTCTTCCCGGGTGGTGTGGGCAGCATTAGCCTCACCGATCCAGAGAACCTGCTCACCACCGGTATCGAGGTTTCGGTAAAACCGGCCGGCAAGAAGATCGAACGCCTCTCGCTGCTTTCCGGTGGTGAACGCTCGCTGGCTGCGGTAGCCCTGCTGATTGCTATTTTCAAGGCCCGTCCGAGTCCGTTCTATATTATGGATGAGGTCGAAGCCGCCCTCGATGATGCGAACCTGGGTCGCCTGCTCACCATCTTCACCGAGCTGCGTGAAAGCTCGCAGCTTATTGTGATCACCCACCAAAAGCGCACCATGGAGATTGCAGATTCGCTCTACGGCGTCTCAATGGGCAAGGATGGTGTGAGTGCTGTGATCGGGCAGCGAGTGAATGCAAGGGCTGGTGTTTCGTGAGTTCGGTTCCGAACGATAAGGGCGGTTTCCTTTCGGGTTTGCGCAACGTTTTTGCGCGCAACACTATCGATGAGACCACCTGGGATGATCTGGAATCGACCCTGCTTCGTGCCGATTTCGGCAGTGATATAAGCGATGAGATTCTGGATTCACTCCGGCAAAAGGTCGATCAATACCGCACCGATGATGTGCGTGACCTGCGCCGGATGCTCGGTGAAGAGCTTGAGGAACGGCTCGAAAAATTTGATACCACGCTCAAGCTCAGCAATCGTCCTGCTGTGGTGCTGGTTGTCGGAGTGAACGGCGTTGGCAAGACCACCACCATCGGCAAGTTCGCCAAGTTCTTGACCAATGCTGGCCGGAGCGTGGTTGTTGGTGCTGCAGATACTTTCCGTGCTGCTGCCGTTGAGCAGCTTGCCACCTGGGCTGAGCGTGCTGGAGCCGTGATCGTTCGCCCGCAGCAGCAGGGTCAGGATCCGGCATCCGTCGCCTTTCAAACAGTCGAATATGCCATGAACCAGGGCGTCGATATTGCCGTGATTGATACAGCAGGCCGTTTGCAGACCAAAACCGGCCTGATGGATGAGCTGGGCAAGATTCGCCGCGTCGTCGAGAAGCGGGCAGAGATTGCCGAAGTGCTCTTGGTGCTGGATGCAACCACCGGCCAGAACGGGGTCAACCAGGCGCAGGCATTCATCGATTCGGCCGGGATTACTGGCTTGGTTATCAGCAAGATGGACGGTTCAGCCAAGGCGGGCTTTGTGCTTGCGGTGCAGCGAAAGACCGGACTTCCGGTTAAGCTGATTGGCCAGGGTGAGGGTATCAACGATCTCACCGGTTTCACCCCGCGTGTTTTCGTGCAAAACCTGATGGGCTAAATTGTGTTGATTGAGGAAGCTATTCGCGAGCTCCAGTTGATGGGCCGCGATTTCGAGCGCTTTCACCAGAGCACGGCGGAGGGTTTCGCCTACGAATTTTTTCGGACGGTGTACGAGAGCAATACCCTGAGCCTTGTGGTGCTGGACTATCCGGGAGGGCGGCAGACGCTGCTGCTTGAATTGGTAACCGGCCAGTGGAATGGATATATCGTGATTCACCCACAGGCAGAGCCCAAGCAGGTGGCGGCTGCGGCAGAGGCCCTTTTGATCGCTGATGAACATGTCTGGTATCGCCCTTTTCAAGAGGCATATTTTCAGTCTCCACTTGGCCCGAGTTGGCTGCTCGACGCACCGCACAACAACATCAGTACCGAGCAGATGTTCCTCATCTTCAGCTATGTCCGTGATCTGTTATGGATGATGGACCCGATTTCAGTGGCAGACGAACGGGTATATATCCCTGACGAATACGACACCCTGGAGATGCAGATTGTGCCCAGGGTGATTATCGGCTCTGCTAATGAAGAGCTGTGGAATAGCCTTGCCGTGCAGCTTGCCCGGGATTGGCTGGGGCAGAAGAAACCGAGTACTGAAACACTGTTCCAACTGAGCTCAGACTTTGAGGAATTGGTGAGGGACGCTGCCCACTATGCAGAGAAGATTTTAGCTCGTTGACCACTGAATCGCTTTTGAAGGCACTATTTTTTTTAGCGCTTGGGTTTGAGAGCTGGTGGGGTAAAGCTCTGTTAATAAGTAATTAAGAGACTGAGTTTATTACGATTTGGTATCGTTATATCTTTTTGGAATTATTGCAGATATAAAGTCCACTATGTTAGAAACAATTTATATATTTGTAGTGCTGATTTCAGGGGCTCAATGGCGAGCAAAAGGGGAAATAATGTCACGTTATTTTAGTATCAGTTTTCAAAAATTTCTGGGAGTCATGGTTATTCCGGGGGCGATGCTTGCATCGTTGATTGTGCCGGTTGCGCCCGCCTTCGCAGAGGCCTCGAATGCTCGGCCCCGAACTTTCATTTCAGGTCTGAATTCTCAATCACCTGAGTATCAGCCCGCTACAACACCGAGTGGTGACTTTGAAGCCCCAAGTGCTGGCGACAAAGCTGTAGAGATTGAGCTACCGACCATGAAGCCTGGAACACTTGATCCTCAGAAACTGAGCAATGAAGTTTTGAGTAAGGATCTTTTCTCCACAACATACCGCGCTGAGAACGGCCAGGCCGTTTCAGCTATTTCCAGCGAGCCACAGAATGTGCAGAACTCTCGTGGTGAGTGGGTAAGCATTAACACTGCAGTATCTGAAGGACCTGACGGAACTCTTATCGTCGAGGACCATCCACTCAAGCCTGAGTTCAGCAAAGTTCTTGACGATAAGAGCGGCATGCTCAAGCTGTCTCATGGTGAACATAGTCTCGGATTGAAATTGCTTGGCTCTCAACCGTCAACAATCGAGCGCAAGACGGGCGAAGACGGAAAAGTCTCAGAAAATGCTGTGCAATATTCGAATGTTTTCGATGGTATCAATCTCGAATTTACTGTTGAGAATGGCAGAGTCGCCGAGAGTTTACGACTCGGCGAAGAGCTGAGGGAGAAGATATCGAGCGGTGAGGCTCTAACATTCCAATGGCTCATTGAAGCTGGCTCTTTGACGCCGAAAGTGACTGAAATTGAGGAAGTCGAGTTTTACGACTCCGATGGTGAAGTGGTAATGCACATCCCCACAGCAGTCATGTGGGACTCTTCAGGTATCGAAGGGGAACAAGAGCCTGAAATGTCTCAGGTAAAAGTGAACCTGGAGCGAACTGAGGCTGGGTGGGTCTACAGCTTGATTCCAAGCATGGAATGGCTGAGTGCAAAAGAGCGGGTATTCCCAATTTATGTTGATCCGACTGTTGGCTTGGGGTCTTCGTTGACCAGAGCGTACAAATCCGATGGCACCATTTTGACTGATCGATTGAGAGCAGGAAACTCTCGTGATGGCGGGGTCAACAAATATTGGCGTTCGGTGATGTACTACCAATATTCTCCGTACTATGGCAAGCAAATTATCGATGCTTCGATAGCCACGAAACAATATCTTGGAGGGGTAAATGCCAATTTTATTGGATCTGTGAATAAAGCGGCTTGCCAAGGGTACAACTGCGTTGGTCCCTGGAAATCAGATTGGCCAGTTGCTATCAATGGGAGTGCTATTGGATACCGTATAGCTGAGCTTTACGCACTCTATGTGAGCGGGCAAGCCAATCAGGCTGCCGTCATTTACCGCGGTGCCGAAATTGCCTCATATACTTACAAATCGCAAACCAGCACACTCTATCTTGCGTGGAAAGACTTTCCTGCAGTGACCGGTATGGTCGCTCCATCCCCGGGTAATGGGGCAAAAAGCGCTACCGCTCCAACACTCAAAGTGACGGCCACCGATCCTGGCGGACAAGGCATCGCTTTGCAGTACAAAATCAGTGAAGATCCCAATCCAGATACTGCCACCGTATTCACCTCACCGTGGGTTTCTACCGGTGAGTACAAAGTCCCTGAGGGTGCCCTTGACCCCGGGAAAACCTATTACTGGAAAGCCTATGTCAAAGACGGTTACGACGGCCTTCACACTATTTCGACAGTACGCGGCTCTGCGGTATGGTCTTTCAACACCAACGTGCCATCAGCGGTTTCTCAGAGCACCGCGACACCTGAGAGTGGAGCAGTTGTCACAACACTGACACCAACGTTGACTGCAGGAGCAGCTTCGAACCCTGATACCGACCCAAATGTCCGTTACAAGTTTCAAATTGCCACCGGATCCGATGGGGTAACCGGCGGAATTGTTTCATCTGGCTGGCTCGATACTCCAGAGTGGACTGTGCCCGTCGATGCTTTGCAAGATGGGGGCTCATACACCTGGATTCTGGTCGTTGATGATGGTTATGACCAGCTTGAACACACCTGGGTGAACCGGCTCAGGGTGAACCTCAGAATCGGAGACTCCGGCCCAGCTCCGGTCGATTCTCTGGGGTCGACGACGGTGAACTTGGCCAATGGTAATCTAGCGCTCCGATTTACTTCGCCGATCATTGAAAGCCTTGGCGGGCCGATTGGGCTGAACTTTAGCTACAACTCGCTTGAAAAGGCGGCCCCCGATCGCGCCGGTCTTCAGGCAGACTATTTCGATGCCGGTAATCCGACTCCGGTGTTTGATTTTGCTGGCAAAACTCCTGTGTTAAGCCGTATCGATCCGGCCATTAGCTTCAATTGGGGCACCTCCTCACCAGCAGTGGGCACCGTTCCGGTGGATAACTTTATGGCCAGATGGTCTGGTTTCATCACCCCACCAGCGCCGGGTGATTACACCTTTGGTTTCGTGCGCGATAATGGTGCCAGGCTGAAAATAAATTCCAGCACTGTTCTTGACCAATGGCTCAATGATCAGCCGGGTGCAGTGCAATGGGGCACACCAACCACGTTGACCGGCGCAAAGCAGAATATTCAGGTCGAATATTTTGACAGCACTGGTGCGGCACAGCTTGAGCTTTGGGTGAAGACTCCCGATAACAAAGAGTTTATTGTTCCGGCAAGTTGGTTCAGTTCACCAGTGTCATTATTGCCTGCAGGATGGTCAACAACCACCGCCCTGGCCGGAGCAACCGGCACCTATGTTCACGCGAAGGTGAGCGAGGGTTCGGTGATTCTTACCGATGTGTCTGGCAGCGTACACACCTACATCAAGAAATCTGATGGTGGATATCTCACACCAGAGGGCGAGTACGGCACTCTGGCATTAGATAAAACCGGTTTGGTTTCTCTCACCGAGATCGATGGCAGAGTGTACTCATTCGATGCGCAGGGCCGCGTGAGTGCATCCACTGATCCTCTCGACGCAAAGAAGCCCACCACTCCGGTTCTGGCCTATCGTGCCGATACCGGAAAGTTGGACTATATTGCCGACCCAACTTCCTATAACGCCGGAACGCTTGACTATGACCGCAAGGTGGTCTTTGCCTATGGCGGGGATGCATATAGTCGCTCCGGTCTGGGTTTGAGTTTTATTGATAGCGATCTTGCTGGCTCGGCTTGTCCGACCCCGGTCGGTTTTTCAGATGCGCCTCAGGGCATGCTCTGCCGAATCATCTATCCCGGACATGTCGGTGGAGTGGCTGATACCACCCGCCTTGCTTATAACAGTTTTGGACAATTGGCGCGGATTATTGACCCGGGCAATGTGTTGAGTGATTTTGCTTACGACTCTGCTGGAAGACTGAACCAGGTACGTGATCCGCTGGTGAACGACTGGCTTCTCGCTGATTCAAATCGTGTAGCCTCGGCCGAAACTACAACCCAGTTCGGCTACGACACTAAAGGCAGAGTGAGCTCAGTTACGGCTGTGGCGCCCGATGGTGTGACAGCTGCAGAACGCCAATATCGTGAATACACCTATGCTGGCTTTACCGGCAATATTGGTACCACCTATGTTGATGTGGCCGGAATTACGCCCTCAGCTATCGCACCAGCAAACGGCCATGCAATCACGGTGACTTTTGACGAATCTCTTCGACAACTCAGCACGAAAACAGCGATGGGTTTTGAGGCCAGCCAAGTCTGGAATCAACGTGATCTCATTCTCAGCCAAACTGACCACAAGGGCAGAATGGTTACCTCGATTTATGACAGTGAAGATCGTCTGACCGATACTTTTGGCCCGGCACCGGCGAGCTGTTTTGATGCCAATCGACTGCCTCTACCGGGTTGCGCGATTACTCCGAGTCAGGTAAAGACCCAGTATGACGAGGGCATTCATGGCTTGGCCGCATACTATTTTGATAATCCGCAGCTTGCTGGGCTCCCCAAGGAGTTTGGATTAGGGCTGAGTGGTATTTCTGATGGCAGTGTTGATAAAGATTTCGGCACATCCGCACCGATTTCGGGTATCCCTACTGATAACTGGTCGGTTCGCCTCACCGGTTTGATCGAGTTCCCGGTGAGTGGTGATTATGTCTTCCGAACCTTTGCCGACGACGCCACAGCTCTCTGGGTTGACGATGTTCAAGTGCTCAACGATTGGGCATTACAGGGTGAACACTGGTCACCGAATAGTGTGATTGTTTCGGCTACAGCCGGAGAAGTGAAGCGTATTCGCTTGCATTATGCAGACATTTCTGGCGGCGCTAAGCTGCAATTACATTGGACGGTTCCGGGCGCTGCTGAAGCAATTGTGCCGGGTACAGCCCTGAATCCTGACTACAATCTTGTCACCTCGTCAATCGGTTACGATTCGGCGCCGAGCGGTATTGCTGGGCTCGATGATACCCAAGTGCCAGATTTGGTGACCAAAACCAGCTATGAACAGCCTTGGTTGGGTATAGCAACGGAAATTGCCGTTGACCCGAGTGGGTTGAACCTGCGCACACAAACTGCTTATGAATCGCTCGGTTCGGGTTACCTGCGTCGCACCGAAAAGCTGATGCCCGCAGCAGTTGCTGCAGGACAAGCGGCAGCCACCCACGGCAGCACATTCGAATATTACGGGGTAGCAGAAACGCTCTCTACTGCGATTTGTGATGTTCCTGTGGGGACTCCACAACACGGGTTCCTCAAGAAAATAACCGGGCCAACCCCGGCCGTCGGGACTGCAGTGACCACAGAGTTTGTCTATGACCTCTTCGGTCGCACTGTTGGGCTGAAAGCCTCTGGCGATAGCGATTGGACCTGCATGAGCTTTGATGTCCGAGGTCGGAATACTTCTGTGAACTACCCGGCAAACGGGAGTAGTGCGGCCCGTACCGTTGTCACGGCCTATACCGCGGATAACACGGTTACTGGTGATCCCCTGACCAATTGGGTAGAAGACTCTGCCGGTCGGATCACCTCAACTATTGATCTCATCGGGCGTACTGTTTCATACACCGATGTCTGGGGTGCGGTAACTACCCCGAACTATGAACCGTTGACCTCAAGGCTGCTGTCGACCACGACAGTACTGCCCGACTCGACAAGTACGACTCAAAGCTTTGAGTACGATATTGAGGGCAGGGTCGAACAGGTCAAGCTTGATGGACAAGTAATAGCAGACCCAGAATATCTCGATGGCGAACTGGTGCGAGTCACATATCCTGACGGTTCAGGCAATACCGGCAACGGCACCAGCCTCGACAATATTGTGTTGAGCCCGAGCGGTGCGATCACTGGCTTTAGCTGGCTGTTCCCGGGCCAGGATACGGTGCAGCTACAGAACGTGCTGTCTCAGTCAGGCAGGGTTCTCAGAACCACGCTCCAGGATGGCGTGGTGAACGAGACCTCGCAATATAGCTACGACGCTGCTGCACGGCTGATTTCAGCCAGTATTCCAAACCATGAGTTGCTCTACGCCTATAGCGGCAGCAGTAACCTTGGTTTTGCTGAGGCTGGCCTGAATGGTAATCGTACCGGGTTCTCTGACACCCATAATGGTGGTACCCCATACACGGTTGAGTATGAGTACGATGCTGCTGATCGGCTGATTTCTTCAACCGCTACGAATGCGCCGCCGAGTGCTAGCACGGTGACTGCTGGCCTTGCCGCCACAGATATTGTGTACGATGCTGCCGGGAACACGGTGAAGCTTGCCGATCAGACGATCACGTATGACAGTGCTGGGCGTCATATCAAGACCACCCTCGATGATGGCACAATAATCAGCTATTTGCGGGACGTCTCTGGTCGAATTATCGAACGCAAAGTGAAAACTGCCGGGGTCATGACTCCTGAGGTGTCACGGTACGTGTTTGCCGGGGGTGCTGATGCTCCGGTAGGGGTGTTGAACAGCTCTAATCTCACGGTGCAGCGCACGCTCGGGTTGCCAGGTGGGGTGTTGGTGACTCTTTCTGCTACCACGCAGACCTGGTCGTATCCGAACCTGCAGGGCAGCGTGATTGTCGCTGCCGATGCTCTGGGTCAACGTATCGGCCAGCGGGCCTCGTTCGACCCCTTCGGCCAGAGCATCGACCCGGTGACCGGCATGATTGGTACCGAGACAGCGAATGATGCTGTGTTGGATAACGTCACCGGTAATGCGGATTATGGCTGGTTAGGTAAACACCAGAAGCTGTATGAGCATCATGGCTCGGTGTCCACGATTGAGATGGGCGTCAGGCAGTATGTTGCTGCCCTGGGCCGGTTCTTGAGTGTTGACCCGGTCGAGGGCGGTGTTGAGAACGGGTATATCTACCCCGCAGACCCAATCAACAAAATAGACCTAACCGGGATGTGGTGGGATTGGGGTGTAGTTCTCGATGTAATCGGGCTTGCTTCGACTGTGCTGATGTTTGTTCCAGGGGTAGGTACTGCTGCTGGCGCAGCAATTAAAGGTCTAACATTAACTGTTCGGTTAGGAATCGATTCTTTTAAGGTCTCAAAAGTTGTTAACGTAGCTGTGAATACAAGAGTCGGACGCGAAATTGTCTACCAAGGAGTTAGCAAAGCAAATTATGCAGGTAGTGCACTTAAAACTGATTTGTATCATACAGTTGGAAAGTCTCCCTTGGTGCAACAAGGAATTCGAAATTCTTCAAGCCGAGTTAATCTTAAAACCGGAGGCGACGGTGTAGTCAGAGCTCACATACAGAGCCCCATGGTAGTAAATGGTGTTCAAGGAACACAGGAATGGATTCTCTTCCGAAATACAATTACTCATATTTTATTTAAGCCAACATTTCATTAAAGGTGGAAATTTGAAAGATGTCATCACTTCTGAGATGTATTTTGATATTTGGGAGGGCGGATGGGACAAGTTTCATCCTGAAGAGTTCTTAGACCTCGAATACGCACTTGAAGAACTTGTAGATGTCTCACGTATTGATTTGCCGACCTTATCCTTAGGATATCGACTTGGGATAACGTCACTTCAGGATTCAGCTCGCCTGATTGCGAAAAAAGCTTCGATGGGTGTTGTTCTGAGTTCAAGCGAAGAGAGAGCCCTGCTGCTCTTCTCCTCGGAATCCGAAGAGCTGAAAGAGCTGATGTTTGGGGTCTATCCCGAGAAACAGAATATTTCTGAATATCTACGCCTGTTCTTATATGTGCTTCTTGTTGAGCTTCGTCGCAATTGGTTTGAATATGAAGAGCCTTTAATTTCTGCGTATGAACTTATTTCCGTCTACGACCTGCAAGGAATCTACACGGGACTGAATCCGATGGGCGAAGATAATCGGAAACAACGAAAAGACTGGAAAGAGTCACCGTATTCTTCTGCAATAGAGTTTTTTCTCAGCGAGCTTGACGAGTATCTCAGCACTGAGTATAGGTATTTTTCGGGGCGTGATCTCAAGATGTACCAAGAAATAATAAAAAGAAAATAGAATTAGCAGAATTGATTATCAATTTGTGCTTATTATCCACTGGGTTTTGATCAATTTCGACTTTTTTAGAAACCGTCGAGGTCTTCCTAAATCGAGAATCTAAGAAGGTTCTGGGCCGTGAAGGATAAAAGAATTATGGTTGCTCAAGAAAAAGAAATTCAGCATAGCCTCGATTGTTTAGCTCTTGCTGATCCGCAAGGTTTTCTCATGGGCATCCGGAAAGCTTTTTTAGTTGATCCGGAAACGTTCGGTCAAAACTTTATTGGATCGTTTCAGCATGTAGAGATTACCGATGAAATGCGTGAGTGGTGTTCTGATGTTGTTGACTCGCTCCAAGAAGATTCAGATATTGAGGTTATGAACTCGGTAGCTGGTCTACTCTATGAACTCAGAGAGTTTGCCCTCTCGCTCACAATCTTGCAAGAGCTCGTGCAACGAGGAAATGTTGATAGTCAAACTTCACTTGGCATCACCCAGTATCTACTTGAAGACTATGAAACAGCCAAATCTTCGCTACAGCAATCGGTAGATGCAAAGCTTTACTCATGGGAAGCTGCATCGGGGGTTTTGGCAGAGATCTTTTATGAGCAGGATGGGCGGACCGACGATGAGGTGGTCGCGCTCCTCACGGACGCTATCAAAGAATATCCTGGCTCGCTCATCCCGCTTGCGGCCATCATGAGGAAACGACAAGATGTGCGGAATGCGAAACGATACTATGAGCAAGCTATTGCATCCGGACTTATTTTCGAAGTGGCTGTGTCCTTAGGGAATCTGTATTGGGACGAACTGGACGATATCGACATGGCCGAACAGGTATATCGGCAGGGCTACGAAGTTGGTGACACCTGTGCTGCTTTCAATCTTTCTTTACTTCTTCTCGATGAATTTGAGGACCGTTACGATGAAGCGATTGAACTCATGCGTTTTGCAGCTGCCGGAGGCGACGATAAAGCCGTAGCAAAGCTAGTGGAATTGGGGGAATAGTTGCAGACAATATGGTTAGAGGTACTGGAAAGACCCGATTTATTCCTCAGTTTGCTGTCCTGCCAAGAAAACCGGGAGCTTCATTGAACTCTTTAAATATTCATATTGAACAGCTCGGATATGCCACGGCTGGTGATCTTCGAGGCACGTATGTGTACCATGCTGCTCAAACCCCTATGAAGACTCGGGCTGGAGAAGACCCCTTTTATTATTTTCCCTATTTGGTGTATCCGAGACACAATTGGAGCGATGACATCGATGATTGGGGCACACTAGATGAACTCTTCACACTTGAGGAGTACAAAATGTGTTGGGCTCCGAGTGAGATTATTCCGTATGTGGATCCTGTATTCTTCGGCAGTGCTGCGCGAGAATCTCGGGAGTATAAAGCATCGCCTCGTTGGTCTGTTTTAAAACCACGACATTATCCTTTGAAACCACGTGAATGGTCACTTATTCGGAACAGCACGGTCGAGTCTCCTCGTCTTATTCGTTTGGCTACAGTTACTTCATTGCAGTATTTAGTTGAAGATCTTGAGATAACGCATACCTCTGCGCCTCGGCCAAAATGGAAACATGGTATTAGATATCTCACGCAGATACCTTTGACCACGCTTTGGGAAGCCTTGATAGCGCGTGGTTTGGAGCTACGAATTTTTCAACAGAGAGGAGTCCTGGTTCCGAATTATTCGCAGACACCAGACGCGAGCAATATGGTCAATGAGGAAGCTCTTACGAGATTATTGGAACAACATACAACAACAGGTTTTCCCAAGATCATAAAACAACATCAGCAAATGACTCTCAAACGGGTATGGAAATTGTGTTCTGATTTAGAACTTTCGTTAGCGGTGATCCCCAAAGGACTACACGTCGAAAGTCATCTCGACGTTGAAGACCCTTGGAAATATTTTGATTTCAGTACTCAATAGCTATTTCTGATTCATACGATACTCTGTGAATAGTGGGTGAGTGAGAATACGATGCTGTATTTTACCGGTGTAATTGATGGTGTTTTGGATTTTCTCAATGTCGAGAAGATTGGAAAATGATGACCGAACAGGTAGATGTTGCTGCGCTTCTGGCCGCATATAACCCTTTAGATTTCGATATGTTCATTCGGCAGGGGAAGACAGCGCGTTTCTTGCGCGAGATGCGTGGTGGGGTTGAGGAATGCTTTACCTTCCTCGTTGAGGGCAAGGAACTCTTGTCTGAGGAAGAGATCGCGGAAATGTATTCTGATCGCTATGTGTTGCAGGACGTGTTTGTGTTTCCCGAACCGGCCCCGAACGGCCCAGCGATAGTGTACGAAAGACAGATAGAGAGCTCACTCTCCGCAAAAGAATTTCGGCGGCGACATCACTTGCGGATTAAGCCAAATTACTTGGAAAATGATATTCAGAACCCATCGTATATATCCGATTTTTGGGATGATCTTGCCACAGTTCATGGCCGAGTGAACCTCGACAGTTTACAAAAACTGCTGGATGGTCTTGAAGAAATCGGGACATACAGGCTGCCGTGGTTTTTTAGGATGTTGCAGTACAAATTGTTTGCGATTGATCATCCGAAAAATGCGGTTTACCACGATGGCGCTATCGATACTGAACAATCTTTAGCCTTACGCTGCGCGGTGCTGTTAGCCGGTAAAGACCACTATACGAAAGTGCTTTCGAAACCGGGTATTCGTCCTGCAAGCTATCCTGGCTTTGAGCAGGCAAGTCTCATATTCAGATTTTTAGCTGCCGCACAGCCTGTTTTACCACAGTTGAAAATGCCAGTAAGTGTTGAAGTAGGTAGCAACATTTTATTGTGGGATGGCGAATATCCAAGTCCGTATCATCGCTTTGGAAATACGGATGATGATCTAAATTTACATTTCAAAAGTTTAGATGTTTCCCTAGCTGCTGTTCGCAGCGGTTTATACAGGATAGGTACAAAGACTAAAAGCGACACATACAAGGGAACACATTTTGGGGCACGATTTTATTTGAAAAAGGCAAGAGCTTATCAAGAGATAATCGTATTCTTGGTCGGGGATACAAGCTTGCTCGGTAATACTGAGCAACAGGTGCGTGATTTTGGTGAGGCGTTAGCCAAAGAGCGTGGAGCAGAGTTCATCGATTTCATTGAACTTGATGGCGGTTTTATGGGAAATTTTGGCAGTGTGCATATGGCATTTTCCGCTAAAGAAAAATATCTACTCGATGAAGTGCCCGACGAATAGAAAAGGGTGAATGTGAAATTTTCTGAAGAAATATTTGATCAACAGACCTTGGCACGATTCGAAACTATGTCATATGAAGAACTTTTTTCGGAGTTTATCGGCATGTTCGATCAGCCACGAAGCGAAATGCAATTGAGCTTTATCCGATCACATTATGCGAGCACAACAGACCTCATCCAGGGAATATATCTTACTCGACAGGAAGAGTTCTTCAACGAGGAACGATTCTTTGAAAAGGGTGCGGTGGTCAGAACGGTTCGAAAACTTCGTAACCGTGAACTGAGCGACTATGCGCTCTTTGTCGGAGCGCTCTCCGAACAGGATGACGCGCAGCTTCGGCAGGAAATTGATAAGAACTGGGAGCGATACTCTCCTCGTGAGGTCTATCGTTATAGCGGGGTTCCCTTAACGGGCCCTGCCATCGTGTTTGAACGAACCATCAATTCTCTGC
>JBARYA010000244.1:0-11406 GCA_049647625.1 Microbacteriaceae bacterium | reverse complement strand
TCGTAGGTTAAGTTCACAAAGCGATGCCAACGGGATCAAAATCACCATTGGCATCCCTCACTACAACCGCGAGCTATCCTCAGATATTCCATGATTTCCAAAATCTTTCAAAAATACTGAGTAAGAGGTTTTGCTATCTTGCGTTACATGATATGTTGTAAAGCATGATAGTGAATCAGGATGTTGGCAGACAGCTCCGCAAAGGGGTGGTCGAAGCCTGCATCCTTGGACTGCTTGAACACGAAGCAATGTATGGCTGGCAGCTGGCAGAGGAGCTCATCTCCAGGGGCAAGATCATTGCCAGTATCGGAACGCTATATCCGGTTCTCAGTCGACTGCGCGACCAGGAACTCGTGACCACCTTTGAGCAACCGTCCGAAAGCGGCCCAAGTCGACGATATTACCAGATCACCGGCAAAGGGCAGCAAGAGCTCGAAGATTTCCGTGGAGTCTGGCAACAATTTACCAGCGATATTTCTGCGCTACTGAATCCAAAACAAGGAGACACACAAACATGATGAAGGATGAACGGCACACTCAGAACGCTACGGCGTATTTGATGCAACTTGCTGTCGCCTTAGCTGAAGTTCCAGCGATAACCCGTGATGAAATTTTAGCGGCGGTCTCGGATGAGTTGCTGGGCCTCGATGCTGAACAGGTAGAGGCAAAAATTGCCCTCCTCGGAGATCCAGACACTATTGCTCTCAATGCTCAAGAAGAATCATTGCAGGGCAATTTGCCGAAACTGGGTGAAGCACTGCCACAGGGTTTTATTCCATCGGTGGTTGAAAGCAATCAGAATGATCCGCTCTGGTACAGCGTTGTGACGGTGTTACTGCTCACCATCGGCGGTTTTGTTGTGCCGGTACTGGGATGGATTGCTGGTGTAGTGATGCTTTGGGCATCAAAAACTTGGGTGCTCAAACACAAAATTATTGGCACCGTATTAGCGCCGGGTGTGTTGATGCTCGTCGCAATATTAGGTCTTACATTTTGGCAAACTGGGTCTGTGATGACCGAACAGATTCACGCTTTCATCGGTTAGGGAAGAAGAAAAATCATGTCAATATTTGGAATGATCGTTATGCCTCTGGTGGTCCTGCTCCCATTGCTGAGCTTGGCGGTCGGTATTTGGCTGCTGGTTGAAGCTGACAAAATCCGCAAAAATCACGGCTAGGGATTCACGTGGCGGCCGCCATTGAGCAGCCGAAGTACCTTGTCTGCACGCCCGACCAAAGCCGCAATTTCGTTCTCATCGCGATCGATCCACAAGCATTTGGGTTCCGGATGAACCGGAATAAAGTCCTTGTGCTCCTCCCAAATGAGGAGGGTGCGTTCCGCACCGAGAACATATTGTTGCCACCAAACTTGGCGTAAATAATTCTTTGGGATGAGTCGCCAGGGTTTATTGGTGGTCTTAATCTCAGTGAGTAAAGTCTCGCCATGATCGCCAACGCCAATCCCATCAGGAGTAGCCAGGTGACGCATCTCGCCCTCGGCGTGGAATAGAGCCGAGCTCGGTGAAAAACTGTAGTGGATGTTCGCCCAGGAAGCCAGAATTGGTTCCCGCTGGTTGCCGTGGTCGGTATAGGCGTTGCCGATGGAATAACCACCCTCAAGTTTCGACTTGGCCACCGAATAGATCGAATTCTCTGTGGCGAGACGGGCTGCATCGCTCGCGGTAATCCCACGACTCCGGGCTTTAAGCCAGGCAATGCGGTCGCTGCCGTCAGTAACCATCCGGAGGTTGAGGGCAGGGGCAAGTTCTAGCATGACAGCATCCATCTTGCCCTATCTGCCTGACATGGGGTGGGTTCCACGCCGAGGGAACAGCAAAGGCACGGATGAACCCACTCAAAACTAGGCTGCTCAGTTGCCGATCGCTTAGGCAGAGGCCTGGGACGGTTCGATGAGCGGTCGATCCATTTGGCTCTCGTGGTCAGCGATGATGGCTTCTGGTGCATCCGTTAGATCATCAATGAGGGTAGTCGGCAGCGTTACCGCAAGACTGCCCCAAGACACGGCACGTTTCAGACCGGCAAGCAGATCAAGTTGCTGGAGTTGGCCGTGGCTTCGGCTGCCCGAGGTACCAGCGCTATGAATAAAGCCGGCCAGGGTTGCGTCACCCGCACCGGTGGTATTCACAATCTGCTGTGGGGCCGTATGGGCCCAGTGTGCCTCATCGGCGGAGATAACGAGAGCTCCGTCGGCACCGATACTGGCCAAAATGATTTCGAGGTTTCCTTCAGCGATGAGGTCCTTGCCAGCCTGCACCACATCACCAATCGTGTGCAGTGAATGGCCAACCAGGCTGGCAAGTTCATCACAGTTTGGTTTGATGAGGTTGACCAGTGGGTTGCGCGCCCAGGTCTTGAGGGTGGGACCGCTGGTATCGATGGCAATGCGAGTTCCCTGCGCCCTGGCCAGGGTGAACAGTTCCTCCATATCGACATATTTGCCGGTGTCCGGGTTGATCGGCTGCATACCGGATACGACCAGCCAATCAGCCTGGAGGGCCTCAACCTCGGCGCCGGTCAAATCGCACACCCGGTACCAATCTTCGCTATTGATCGGCACAGCGTACTGGTTGAAGTTGGTGGTGCGACCCGAGACCCGCTCCACGACGGTGGTGTTCACGCGAATGTGTCCGGATATTGGCATAAAGCGAATAATGTGTGGCTGAGGCATGCTGAAGAGCAAATATTCGTCATCTCGACCGATGGGCAAGATTCCAGAAACTCGTGTTTTCGCGAGATGGAGCGTGCGGGCAACGTTGAGGCCCTTGCCGCTCAGGTACTGATAGGCCTCAAGAGCTCGGTTGACTTTTCCTGCTTCCATTTCGTCAATAATGTAGGTACGGTCAAGCACCGGTGCAGGGGTAAGTGTTACGACGCTAGACACGGGGGAACTCCTCTAACATTCGAATGGAGGTGGCAGGAGCTTGTCCTGCCACCGGGGCTGTTATTTTATTGTTGGGTATGTGCTCGCACTTCTTGCACAAATCGTTCTGGGTCCTCGAGGTGGGGTGAATGACCCGCACCGACAAAAATCACTTCACGGTAGCTTCCACCACGCTCTTGATAGTCTTCCAAAACCTTTCGGGTCTGGTCAAGCATCGGCTGCGCCGGGGCAATCTCTTCGCCAGGCCAGCCCGGGATGATGCCCACCTGTCCGAGGAAATTAATATCAAAGTATGAAGCATTGCCGACAATTGCATCGAGGTCGCCACGAATCCACAAGATCGGTGGTTTCTTTTCGAGTCGAACAATTCCGCTGACATTAAAGTTGCCCGGAGCCAAAGTGTTCAGGTTACCGGTCGTCCCGGCAGCAAATCCTGGCCAGTTTTCACTCGGAATCAGGTTACCCGGGTAATTGCCTTCGCCAGTCACTGTGCTCAGCATCGACTCAACCCAGATGTCTTCGTGCACCGTCTGATAGCCGGGGGAGACATAGGCATTACGGAACACGGAGCGCGGTGAGGTCTGCTCATCGGCACTGGTATCACCGTTTGCTAGACGAGCAATGAAGTCGGGATTTGCGCCACCTGCGCCGGTGCCGGCAGCATCCGCTGTAAGGATTTTTCCAGCGGCGTCGGTGCCACCAAATCCATAGGGGGAGACTGGTGCTTGGAGGGTGAGGCTGGCGGTTGGGTAGTCGAGGGCATATTGCATGACCACTCCACCGCCAAGGCTCCAGCCAACCAGATGCGGTTTCTCAATTCCCAGAACCTGGAGGGCTGCATGCACATCATCGCTATAGTCGCTCACGCCGCGAGAGGCATCAACCGGGAGGCTCTCGGTTCCGCCAAAACCTCTGAGGTCGATGGCAATCGGGCGGATGGTTTCTGGGAAGAGCGGAAAAAGCTCCATCCAAAATTGCGAAGAGGAGACATTTCCGTGCACGAAGATAATCGTGTTCTCATCACTAAACGATTTACCCTGATCGGCTTCGCGCTCCAAAATATTTACGCTGAGTCGCTGGGTGGTAAGAGTCCTGTTGCTTACGCCAGGTAATAGCTTCATCGATATTCCCTTTCATTTGGATGAAAATCACCCCGCTTGGAATGCGGAGTCCCTGCCATAATCCTAGTCTGGATCACTCTGATCGAGAGGACTGTGGTGGTCATGGTTGGTGACCCCCTGTCGCCAATAGCCCTCAACATGAAAATTCTCGGGATTGAGTGCGAGTTCGTATTTGAGGAATCGGCGAACCGCAATCAACTCGCCCGCTTCGCCACCGGCCCAGACATATGTGCGATCTGAAATGAGCTCTCGGGCAGAGCGAACCGCTTCAATGAGCTGACCTGGTCCGTCCTCGCGGTAGAGCCATTCAAGACTGGTGCGGGAGCGCTCCTCGGCCGAGAAATAATCGTCAATGGTCTCGTTTTCAGCCTGCACTAGTGCACTGATTTTGACTTCTGCCGGCAGGAGAGCGATCCAACGGGAAATGCTGGGCAGTGTGGTTTCATCACCGATGAGCAGCACCCGGTCAACATCTTGTGGCACCATTTTTGAGCCCCGTGGACCCACCAATGCCAGTTCATCTCCGGACTTCGCGTCAATGGCCCAGGTGGTTGCAGGCCCAGGGTTGTCATGGATAAGGAACTCTATTTCGAGGCTGGGAGGGGTATCAGCGTCTCCAGATTGGAATCGTAGTGGAGTGTAGTCTCGGTTGATGGAGACTGCATTATCTGGACGCTGAATCGATCCATCTTCAGTGCGGTATGGCGGTGTGAGAACACCGCTAGCAGGGTCTGGAAAGAAGACTTTCATATGGTCACCAGGGCCGGTCGAAATGAAATCGTGCAGTGCTGCTCCAGCCACGCGAACAGCCAACATCGACTCAGTTCGAAAATATTTTTCTTGAACCGTAACTACCCGCACAGCGAGTTCGTGACGGACAATCTCGCGTTTCAACATCCCTCAACAACCTTCTTTTAGTCCTTGCCTCCCAGCCTAGTGAATGTGAAGAGATCAGGATACGGGACTTTAGTGATCCCCGTAGGTGATGAAGTTGAAGCCTTCGAAGTTTTGTTTCGCCTTGGCGGTTATGCCGTTTTGGACAAAATCTTTGCTCTGGCTATAGCTGCCATCGAGACGCATCATATTTACGGTGCCACCACGCATTGGGTCAATCAGTCCGGCATGCACCGCCGCAGTACAGACAGAAGATTGGGTGTCATAGACACCGTCTTCTCCGCCCCATACCGGCGATACGACGCCATTGCCGACACAGCGATAACTGGCTTCGCCATCAAAGTTGAGGTATCGGTCAGCAGTGCGTTCCCAGGTGATCTCGATAAATTCGGTTTGTTCTCCGTCGGGACGGTTACTCGCTTCTTTGCGTTCCCATGGCTTTGGTGCAATCTCGCGGCCTCCCCAGAGTTTTTCTGCCGGGTAGTCGTGAACGCTTGCGGCTTGTCTTTCAACAAACATGTGAGAGGTAACAGTGCGAAGCTCACCAATAAATGTGAGGTCATTGAGTTCGCCCAAGACCAAAATATCGAGCATGCAGGCCTCAATAAAATCGGCATATTTCATTCCGGATGCCACACAGAGACGTTCGGCGATGTCACGCTCAGCCTCGGGGAAGCTGGCAGAGGTAATCTCCTCTTTCGGAAAGCTGAGATCGGTATAGCTGGCCGTATTCTTGCCTGCTTCATAGGGGAAAAGGCTTTCAGCATCGCTGATACGCCAACTATTCACAAAGGAGCGATAGAAGTCACGGAAGCTGAGCTTTTCTCCGAGGAATCTGCCCTGACGATCAATAAAATCGTCTTCTACGTCGTTATTGTTGCCCATCATGCCGATATAGGGGGTGGCTTTTTTGGGCATAGAAAGATGGAAGTCAAGCGCCCATCCGGCCGGTACTATGCGGACGAAATAGTCGCGAGTATTCGTGATAGCGATTTCCAAATTGCTTTGGACAATGTGGTGCTCACCAATGATGGCGCTCGCCTCGGTGATCGCTACCCCGTCCACCCAAATGCCCTGAGCATCGATTAAAAATTTCGTGTCTTTGTGCTCAAAAGCAATAGCGCTGACACTCGAAATTTGACGCCCCGGGCGGGTCTCCTGGGTGCGAATTTGTGCCTGGAAGGTATCATTTTTCGTTACTAAGAACTCGCCGATACCGTGCATGGGGAAGAACTTTCCATCAAAAGTCAGGATGTGCGGATCGCCAACGACTTTCGTATCGGTATCGCAATTATCGCAGAGAGGAACACAGGTCGAGCTTCCCGCAACTGGCACCTGACCTTCAGGGCATTTTTGTTTTGGAGTCGTTGAAGGGGGAGGAGTGGTGGTCGGAGTTGGGGCGGGATTTTGCTCTTCATTCTTGGCATCACGTTGTGGGATGTCAAAGGGCTCAAAGTTTTCTTCAATCTGTTTCCACGAACCCAGGGCGCCGAGGCCAAAGTCCTCAAAAATTGATTGGGCACATTTGAGACCAAAAATCGGGTTACGGATTTCCTCCACACAGCCCTCGACGCCATCCCAGAGGCCACCGACCATATCCTGAGATTTTGCCGGCAGACCCAGTATCTCGGAACCCTGCAAAATCATTCCTAATTGTTCGACATAGTTCAGGTATTCTGGCCCGTTCGGCCCCTGAGTTCCGTATGCATTGACCAGATTCTTGCTGAAACGGTATTGCAGCAGCTCAATGCCCTCATGTGCTCGTTCCTCCTCGCTCAATTCAGGTCTGGCCTGAACCAGCGAATAGTCGAGCAGTACCGGGTCCCCAGGGGTAATCAGGTGCCCAACGAGACTGAGGTCGAGCAGCACATAATCTTCAGCACCGATTGGTGTTTTGGTGCCGCGATCGGGGGAGGCAAGCACAGCGAGGGTGGTCTTATCGTTTGCACTGAGCAGTCCAGCGACCAGCTTGACATCGCTGCGTGCGAGCCCCTGAGCGTTCGTCATTTTAGGTTTGAGCAGATCGTATTGTCGAAACTCGAGACCATCAAGCAGAGTGTGTGAAGCATCCGCAGTTTGGGTCTGAAGCGCCTCAAGGAACTCTGGCAGGAATTCAACCCACTCGTAGTCGCTCGTCAATGCGGTAGCGGAATCAATAACCCAAAAGTCCTGAACGAATTCGGGAACACTCGCCAGCGGTGGTGGTTCAGGGGCTGACGGGGCACAGCCCACGAGCAGAAGAGCAACAACGCCAAGGATGGGCAGAAAACGCTTCACCTGAGCCCCCTTTTGAGATCAACGATGATTCGAGACAGAACCTTCAGTCTATGGAGGAATAGTGGGTACAACAAGCACCATTGTCTCGGGTGATTTTCGGGAGCGCTGTAGCTCATATTGGCCTGCAGTTCAGAACCTTCGTCGGGGCTTGCCTCGAAGACCAGGATGCGCTAGGATAAACAGGTCCCAAAGACCGCCGGTTCATTGATTTGACGAAGCTGACTCCCCTCAGGGTGTCTTACCAGCGCAGGAACAGAAATATTATTCTTCAAGAATTATAGCTCCGTGCCTGCGTGCCGGAGCTTTTGTCGTTAAGAAGCACGGTTGGTTTTCAGGACAAAGAATCATTGAAGACTATTCGCCCGATTAGTCGTATAACAACAAGGAGTGCCATGGCGAACAAGGAAGCATCCGTCGCCGAGCTTGAGGAAAGTTTCCGCAACTCGACGGCCATACTGCTCACCGAGTACCGCGGTCTCACCGTTGCACAGCTTAAAGCGCTGCGCAGAAGCATGGGTGAAAACGCGCGTTACGCCGTGGTGAAGAACACGTTGGCGAAGATTGCAGCAAAAAATGCTGGAATCGAATCCTTCGAGGATCAGCTCGTTGGCCCATCAGCTATTGCATTCGTGCATGGCGATGCGGTTGCCGTAGCGAAGAACCTGCGTGATTTCACCAAGGCAAATCCTCTGCTCATCATCAAGGGTGGCTATTTCGATGGCAAACCTTTGACCGCAGCCGAGGTAATCAAGCTCGCTGAACTCGAATCCCGCGAAGTACTGCTTGGCAAACTTGCCGGTGCTTTCAAGGCTTCACTGTTCGGTGCCGCTTATCTATTCAACGCTCCATTGGCTGGCGCTGTGCGCGCTGTCGATGCATTGCGTCAGAAGCAAGAGACTTCAAACTAAACGTTCACGCGTTTTGCTTTGAGAAAATAACCAACCCAATTTATAACAAGGAGAAATCACATGGCTAAGCTGTCAACCGACGAGCTGCTTAATGCTTTCAAGGAACTGACTCTGATTGAGCTCAGCGAGTTCGTTAAGAAGTTTGAAGAGACCTTCGAAGTTAGCGCTGCTGCCCCAGTAGCAGTTGCTGCTGCTGCACCTGCTGGTGCCGCTGCTGAGGCTGAAGAAGAGAAGTCAGAATTCGACGTCGTTCTCGAAGCTGCTGGCGACAAGAAGATCCAGGTCATCAAGGCCGTTCGCGAACTCACCAGCCTAGGCCTCGGCGAGGCAAAGGCAGTTGTTGACGAGGCTCCTAAGGCTGTCCTCGAAGGCGTCAACAAGGAGACCGCAGAAGCTGCAAAGGCAAAGCTTGAAGAAGCTGGTGCAACAGTAGTTCTCAAGTAGTCTGCTACTTTTTTGTGTGGCGGTACCTTCGGGTACCGCCACACTTTTTTAACGCTGGCCAAAGCTTGGGCTTAGGGCGGGTTTGATATGATTTTGGAAACACCACTGAATACGGAATGTTGGATATGACAAAACAAATTCGCATGAATCTCATCTTTCACACAGCCGGACGGCATGACGCCGCTTGGAAATCTTTCGAGGATAGCGCGAAACTGATCGCCGACGTTGATCATCAAATTGAAATGGCCAAAATGGCTGAGGCCGCCAAGTTTGATGCAATTTTTCTTCCGGATACCCCGGGCTCACTCCGAGGCAACTTCCTCCGTCGCCCACGACGTGGTCTCGACCCGGTTGTCCTCTTGGCCGCGATTGCTCGCGAGACCAAACATCTTGGTCTGATTTCGACCTCCCCAACCCTGCAGGCGCATCCCTTCTTTGCCGCACGTGCCCTAGCCACACTGCATCAGGTCAGTAATGGTCGTGCCGGCTGGAACATTGTGACCAGTCAGGATGATGAAACTCGCGAAGCGCTGGGAATCACTGAAATTCTTGAACGGGATGCCCGCTACGAAAAGGCTGAAGAGTTCGTCAAGATTGTCACCGGACTCTGGGATTCGCTGCCACAGGATGCGATTGTTGGCGATGTCGAGAACGATATTTATGTTGATTACGATCAAACCCATCCGATTGATTTCAAGGGTGAGTATTACCAGTCTGCAGGTGTACTGCCCATGCCTGGTCGATACGATGGCGAGCGTCCGGTAATCTTCCAGGCCGGTGTTTCGCAGCAGAGTCGTGAATTTGGCGCACGCTGGGCTGATGCACTGTTCACCTCACAGCCGACCCCTGATCACGATCGCAAGTTCTATTCCGAAGCGAAGGCACATGCAGCCAGCATTGGTCGGAATCCGGATGATCTGGTTGTTCTTCCTGGTCTCTACACGGTTGTTGCCGACACCGAGGCTGAGGCTCGTAAGCGCAAACTCCACTTCGATGAAATGCTCGATATGGGCTTCTTGCTCAAGCAACTCTCGAACCAGATTGAAGTTCCTCTCGAGAGCCTCGATCCTTTGAAGGAGCTTCCTTATGATCTCCTTGATGCCCCTTCTGCCCAAGAAGTGATTGAGTATCGTCGTAAGGAAATGGTTCCGGTGGCGAAAGCAAACAAGTGGACCGTGAAGGATCTGGTATTCCACAACCTGACCCGCGGTCAGCGCACGCTGATTGGTACCCCTGAGCAGGTGGCCGATGGCATTATCGAGTGGATCGATTCTGGTGTTGGTGATGGATTCAACGTAAACGCCGATGTGCAGCCTGAGGGTCTCTTGCGCTTCACCGATGTGATCACTGAGCTTCAAGATCGTGGCCGCTTCCGCAAGGAATACGAGTTCGATAGCTTCCGCGAGAACTTCGGCCTCTCACGTAGCTAAGTTTTTCCGCCGAACGGTCTTCGCTCTGCTCAGCAGCTGCGGGGACCGTTCGTCTTTCTGCGCTCATCCGGTATTTTCATAATTCAGGCAGTCATTTTTGTTTCCTGAATCCCTAACGGTTTTCATAATTCAGGAAAAACTGTTACTGGAGTGGCAAATATAGCCTGAAGTGACGATTTTGCTGCGGAATGCGAGCATTCTTCCTGAATTAAGCAAAAAAAGGGAGACAATGGGATATGAGCGTGCGAACCCCCGATCCGAACCCTGGCTGGCTAAACGATGACGAACTGGCCGAATACCGTCGTCGGGTGCCAATGCTCTATGTCGAGGCGATTCCTGTACGCATTGGCGGGATGGGCGAGGTTACCGAGGTCGGCTTGTTATTGCGGATGACCGAAAAAGACGAAATGGTGCGCAGTCTGGTCTCTGGTCGTGTCCGCATTGGCGAGACCATCCGCGAAGCGCTTTTTCGGAACCTCGAAAAGGATCTCGGCCCGATGGCTTTTCCGCAAATCCCGAGTTCACCGGTGCCGGCAACCGTGGGGGAGTTCTTCCCGATTCCCGGCATCAGCGCGTTCTATGACTCTAGACAGCATGCGGTATCCCTAGTCTTTGTTGTACCGGTTACCGGAAGTTGCGACCCGCGACAGGATGCTCTCGAAGTGAGCTGGATGCCGGCACAGCGAGCACTCAGTGCAGAAATTTCCCGTGAACTTGAGGGTGGCAGGGGAGCGCTGCTCGCGGCAGCGCTGGCAACGGTCGGCATTTCACGCTAAACCTAGGTCTAAGACTAAGCCCAGATCCTAGCTTTTCTCGACCGCTACTTTTTCCCACTGAATGAGGTAGTTCGCATTAAAGGTTCTTGAACATTTGGCGCAACTGCTCATAGCTTTGGGCTGCCGGAAACGTTGAAGCTCGTGTCCTTGTGGGCAGACTCCTCGCCAGGGGGCAATATCTTGTGCCAGCGGTCCGGTATGTAAGCGTCCGCCGATGTAGCCGAGCTCGTTGGCGATCTTCTGCCATTTGGCGCCGTGTCCGATTTTCGGGCCGGCCATTGCGTGTGCGACCTCGTGCAAGATCACCTGATAGATTTCATCATCCTCGGCTCGCAGGAGGTGTTTTGAAAGCGTGATGAGTTTCTTGCTGTAATTGCACTGTCCGGCACGAGTTCTCGCATGGTCAAACTGAAACGTCCAAGCAGCATCCAGATGGATGCGCATCAGAGCCTCCGCCCAACGAATCACCTGTGCTTCAGTGGCCACTAGTCGTAGCCGTTTCCGTCGTCGAAGAACCCTCGAGCCAACTCTGTGCTGCCCCGATATGGCGTGTTATCGCGGATGATTTGCCCGCTTTGGCTGAAATTCTTGAGCTCTCGGTCAATCATGACCTTTGCCGGATGCGGCCCCGCAGCCTGTAAGAGCCGGTACCACT
>JBARYA010000243.1:0-3462 GCA_049647625.1 Microbacteriaceae bacterium | reverse complement strand
GAATCTATGAGATCCTTCCCACCGTGGTTTTCACGAATCGCGGCCCCATTCACCGTGATGACTTTAATCAGCGCAGAATGCAATTACAGCATGCCGGAATTGCTGCCCACAGCCTTGATAAATTCCCTCGCCTGATTGACTATCTGGCACCAAATGATGTGCGTATCTCTGATGCCAACCGGGTCCGTTTGGGTGCATACCTTTCACCGGGAACCACAGTTATGCACGAAGGATTCGTAAACTTCAATGCTGGAACACTTGGCTCGGCCATGGTGGAGGGTCGCATTTCGCAGGGTGTTGTTGTCGGAGATGGCAGCGACATAGGTGGCGGGGCCTCGATTATGGGCACACTCTCAGGTGGTGGTCGGGAGCGAATCCGCATTGGCAAACGAACCCTGCTCGGAGCCAATTCCGGTATCGGAATTTCCCTGGGTGACGATTGCGTTGTAGAAGCCGGACTGTATATTACTGCCGGCGCCAGGGTCACACATCTCGAACAACGCTCGGATAATAATTTGGCGAACCGCACCCGAAAAGCGGTAGAGTTATCCGGTATATCGGGGATATTATTTCGGAGAAATTCGCTAACGGGGGCGCTGGAAGCCATCTCTCGTGACGGGAACGGCGCCGAACTGAATAAGACGCTTCACGCTTAGACGAGAACGACGAATAGAAAGCACGAGTACCCATGTCAGAACTCATCGACGAGCCGAAACAGCCAGAAGACGGTAAAGTATCCGAACAATCAGCTGAGGATCTTCTGCCCGACACTCCTGTACATGCGGAAACTGCCAAGAAGAAAAAGGCGAGTAAAGGCCCTTCGACGGGCAAGTTCAAGAATGTCATGCGTTTGGTTGCTCGCGGATCGCTGATCGCGCTCAGCATTATTCTGGTACTTGCTGTTGCAGCCGGTGGTTGGTTGGCCTGGACCATTGAACGCTCATTCCCACAAACATCTGGAGAAATGCAGGTTAGTGGCCTCGACAACCGGGTCGATATTATTCGTGATGCCCAGGGCATCCCCACAATTGTGGCAAATACCAGCCATGATCTGTTCTTCGCTCAAGGATTTGTTCATGCCCAGGACCGGTTCTGGGAAATGGATTTTCGTCGTCACCTAACAGCCGGTCGGCTCTCGGAACTCTTTGGCTCATCTCAGGTCGGTACTGACCAGTTCTTGCGCACCCTGGGCTGGCGAGAAATTGCCGAACAAGAAGTTCGTGAGATGGACAAGCAAACCCGCGACTATTTCCAGGCCTATGCCGATGGTGTGAACGCGTACTTGGCCGATCACCAGGGCGCTGAACTTTCCTTTGAGTATGTTGTTTTGGGTCTGACCACTCCGGGCTACACCCCGGCACAGTGGGAAATTGCGGACTCTGTGGCCTGGTTGAAAGCTATGGCCTGGGATCTCCGCTCCAATATGGATGATGAAATCGAACGCGCTGAGTACTCGCTCTTCCTGAACGAGACCGAAATGGCAGATCTCTTCCCCGACTATAACTATGAGGATCGCCCGGTTATTATTCCGGACTCCACCGAGCTCCCCCAGACTGCACTACCTGCTGTCGATCAGGATGAAGCAACCAGCTACCACAATCTTGCTGGGCTCTCTGAGCTCATGAAAGAGGTTTCCGGTCTGATTGGCAATGTCGATCCTTCGATTGGTTCGAACTCCTGGGTCGTTTCAGGGAGCAATACCGCTACCGGTACCCCACTCTTGGCAAATGATCCACACCTGAGCGCCGCTCTGCCATCAATCTGGTATCAGGCAAACCTGCACTGCTCAACTGTTAGCGAGTCTTGCCCGTTCCGGGTCAGTGGCTTTGGCTTCTCCGGCTTCCCGGGTGTTGTTATTGGGCACAATGAGAACGTTGCCTGGGGCTTCACCAATCTCGGTCCTGATGTGGCCGATCTCTATCTCGAGAAGGTTCAGGGCAATAGCTACTGGCAGGATGGCGAGAAATTGCCTCTTGAAATCCGTAAAGAGGTCATTAAGGTCTCCGGTGGCGAAGACATCCCGCTCGAGGTTCGATCGACCAAGCATGGCCCCATCATTAGCTCTCTCTACGGCGGTGCGACCACCATTTCTGAGAACGGTTCTAAGCTCCCCGGAGTGATTGCTGAAACTGAGGGCACCGAAGTTCCTCCCGGTGAATATGCCGTGGCACTCCGCTGGACTGCACTCCAAGCAGGGCCAACTCCCGGTGCAATTTTCTTGCTCAATGTTGCCAAGAACTTTGATGACTTCCGTTATGCGGCCAGCAAGTTCAGCGTTCCTGCACAAAACCTGGTCTATGCCGATACTCAAGGAAATATTGGCTACCAGGCTCCGGGTCTGATCCCGATTCGCGGTACCGGCAATGGCACCCAGATCTCTCTGGGTTGGGATAGTGCTTACGATTGGCAAGGATACATTCCGTTCGAACAGTTGCCATTCTCGTATAACCCGGATGAAGGCTTCATCGTTACCGCGAATAATGCAGCAACCGGACCGGAATATCCATACCTCCTCACCGAGGATTGGGACTACGGCTATCGAGCCGATCGGATCACTTCGATGATTGAGTCGAGGCTCAGCACCGGGAAGCTTACTTCACTCGATATGACCCAAATTCAGGCCGATAACTTCAACTGGATGGCCGAACAGCTCGTCCCATACCTCCTGAAGGGCCTACCGGTCGATCAGAGCACCGCTGGAGCGATTAGCTTGCTATCGAACTGGGACTTCCACGATGACGCCAAATCAGCCGCTAGCGCCTATTTCAACGTCTTCTGGAAGAATCTCCTGCACGAGATGTTTACCGTCAAGTATCCTGAGCTCTTGGCCGGTGGCAATAGCAAGTACTTCACCGTGGTCTCGAATCTGCTCAAGGATCCTGAATCCAGCTGGTGGCAGAACTCAGAGCTCGGAATCAAGGGTATTGAGCAAATGCTCACCCATGTTGCCCAGCTCGCCTATACCGAGATTGCTGGGCTCCAAGGCAAGAACCCAAGTTCCTGGAATTGGGGCGATTTGCACGCGATCACCCTGACCAATGGCACCTTTGGAACTTCGGGAATTGCGCCGATTGAGATGCTCTTCAACCGTGGACCATACCCTGTCGGTGGCGGTTCCTCGATTGTGAATGCCAACGGCTGGGTTGCCTATGAGGGCTACCAGACGCAAACGGTACCGTCATTGCGTATGGTCGTCGATCTGGGAAACCTTGATCGATCATTGTGGAACAACCTCACCGGTAATAGCGGTCATACCTTCCACCCGAACTACACCGATCAATTTGCTGATTGGCAATCGGTGAAGCATCAGCCGTGGTTGTTCAGCCTGTCTCAGATTCGAAACAATGCGGTGAACATCCTGGTGCTCACCAACTAGGCGGGCACAGAACAAAAAAGAAGTGGTGCAAACTCAATTGCACCACTTCTTTTTTTACTCGAAATCGAGTTCTAACGATTCATGTC
>JBARYA010000242.1:0-3662 GCA_049647625.1 Microbacteriaceae bacterium | reverse complement strand
CTGTTGGTACTGTGGGCGAAATCCGTTTCTCACCAGAGGCAAGCAACGTTGTCAGTGAGTTCGCTCACTTGAATGCAGAGTTCCGTTCACCGCACCAGCAATGGTTTATTCAAGCACGGGAGCAGCTCGAGGCAGCTGTACAAGAAGAATCCTCGAAACGTGGTGTTACCGGTTCGGTAGAGTGGATGCCACCCGAGCCGCCAACCCCAATGGCCGATTCCATCTCACAGAAGATCACAGATTCTGTGTCCCTGCTTGGCCATGAAGCTGTGCGATTGTACAGCGGTGCGGGGCACGATGCGGTACAAATGGCGAAGCTTGGTCCAGCCGGAATGATCTTCATCCCTTCAGTTGATGGACGGAGCCATTGCCCGGAAGAATTCACTGATATTGCTGATATTTCTCTTGGAATTCATGCGCTCGCTCAGTCAGTTCTCGAATTAGATAGGGTTCCGTAGTGAGTGCCTCAAAACCAATTGTTGTTGTTGCAATTTCTGGAGCCAGTGGCGCCCCGATTGCAGTTCGCATTTTGCAGCTACTGCGCGAGTCTGGGCGTTACGATGCCCACCTAGTCATTACCCCTGCCGGAGTAGTCACCATCGAGCAGGAGTGTGAGCTCAGCATCAAAGAGGTGAAGGCTCTTGCAGATGTAGTGCATAAACATTCGCATATTGGCGCTTCAATCGCCTCAGGAGCGAGCAATGTGGTTGCTATGTTGCTGGTACCGTGTTCGATTCACCAGCTGAGCGCGGTGGCCTATGGTATTACTGACGATTTAGTGAGCCGTGCCGCTGATGTGTGCCTCAAGGAGGGCCGTCCGCTGCTTTTGATGCTTCGTGAGAGCCCTCTTCATTCTGGGCATATTGCGGCAATGCATTTGGCATCACAATCGGGTGCGATCATCGCTCCGCCAGTTCCAGCGTTCTATCGTAATCCGGCTTCGGTTGCAGACATCATCGATGATATTGCAATTCGGGCGCTCTCACGGGTTGGCCTTTTGGGTGAACTCAGGGATACCTGGATTGGTATCCCTGAAGACCAGCGGATGCACTGAGTTCACCTCAGCAAAAATCCAAAAAAGCCCAGTGAAGTTAGCTCGAATAAAATTTATGTACAAACAGATTATTGCTATAAATATGCATCTAAATACAGCTTTTTCGGCACATTTTGAATTTTATTCTAAAAGACTTCGTAAGACAGAAATAAAATCCATAATGGGTAAAACGAGATATTCGTTTTTAAACAATCAAGAGTGGAGAACAGTATGAAATCCTCTAGCTTAAAACCGATTGGCAAAGGCGCTAAGTCACCTAGGCTTCTTGGGTTTGCAGCTTTAATCGCAACCACCTCATTAGTATTTACGGGGTGTGCTGGTGGCGACACTACACCGACACCAGAACCAACGGCAACAACTATTCCGGATAAACCAGAATCGTTGACCCTCAACACATTTTCCGGAATCTTTGGTGACAACATGCAGAAATTTGTTGTTGAACCCTTTGAAAAAGAACATGGCATTAAGGTCAACCTGGTAACCTCAGCACCACCGCTGGCAACTCTCGCAGCTCAAGGTGATGACCCTGAGATTGACTTGTATATCGCCGGAGACCCACAGCGTTTGATCGCTCAGGGCCAAGGGCTGTTGCAAGATTATGATCCAGCAGTAGTAACAAATGCAGCTGATGTCTATGACGTTGCTCGCCGTTCACCAAGTTCTGTCGTTATGAATTACTCTTCACAGGGACTCATTTATGACACCAAGAAGGTAAGCCCAGCCCCAACTAGCTGGTTCGACCTCTTCGACATGAACTTGCCTCAGCAGGTTGTTGTTCGTGCACCAGACGCACAGAACACCATCAGCTGGCTGACCGTTATGGCCAAGGAGCTCAACGGCGGAAAATGGCCTACCAAGATTGAAGATTACGATGCTGTCTTCAACCTGGTTAAGACCAAGCTGAAGCCAAACCTTCTTGCTGCAGCAGGTAGTTCTGGAGATCTCTCAGGATACGTCTACAATCAGCAGGCAGCTCTAGCAGTTCATCAGGATAACCAGGTGATCATTGCAAATAGGGATCATGGGACTTCATTCGCCTATGTAGCTCCTAAAGAGGGTGCGCTTCCGATTGCAACAATGGTTTCTTTGACCAAGACCAAGAATAAGTACTGGGCAGAAAAGCTCATGAACTTCATCCTTGATCCAAGCGTTCAGGCAAACTGGGCAGTCAATGGTTACTACGGTCCTTCAAACGCGAAGGCTGAAGTTCCTGCCGATATTGCCAAGGATATTACCTATGGCAAAGAAGATATTGACAAACTCATTCAGCTTCCTTGGGAAAACATTATCCCATTGACGAATGAGCTCATCGAAAGATTTAACGCGGCTATTTCCTAGTCGTTTTATTTCACCCCAAAGAAAGGCATCAGTGCAGATGGAAACAGTTAGTCTCAAGACACAACCTCATAAATTAACGAAAAAGAATCATGGGAAGAGTATTGAGCTCAATGATGTGACTGTCCGCTATGGTTCAAATACCATTCTTGATGGCCTTTCTTTAAGGATTGAGGCCGGCGAGTTCTTTACGCTTTTGGGGCCGAGTGGTTGTGGTAAAACTACAACCCTCAGGCTCGTCGCCGGCCTCATCCAAGCAAATTCTGGGAACATCTTCTTTGACTCAAATGAAGTCACTGATGTTCCAGTCCATAAGCGGAATATCTCGATGGTGTTCCAAAACTATGGTCTGATGCCTCATCTCAGCGTTCTCGACAATGTCGCCTATGGGCTGAAGATGAAGGGCATCAATAAGAGTGATCGCCACAAGAAGGCAAAACAGGCTCTCGAAAAGGTAGGTCTTGTTGGATTCGAAGACCGCTATCCTGTCGCACTGAGCGGTGGTCAACAACAACGCGTCGGTCTAGCTCGTGCCGTTGCTGTTGAAAGCGGCATCATGCTCCTTGATGAGCCACTCTCAAATCTTGACACCAGCCTCCGGCAGCAAATGTGTATAGAACTTCGAGAGCTGCAACAAGATCTACAGATAACCATTCTTTATGTGACGCACGACCGCTCTGAGGCGCTCTCAATGTCGAGTCGAGTTGGCGTCATGTGGGAGGGCAAGATTCTTGACCTCAATGACCCTGAGACGCTTTACACCTCACCAAATCACCTCATGTCAGCTCGTTTATTGGGTGATATCAATGAATTGAAACTGGTTGCTGCTACAGAGCGTGAACTTGAATCAGTTGTTGGAAATCAAAGATTTGTTATTCGGGCAGAATCTGATGATTTGGTCAAGGGCCAACAATACACAGCTGGTGTGCGTCCAGAAAATATTCACATCAAACCAGTCGGGCAAAAAGAAGACCCGGAGAAGGTCATCCTGGAAACAAAAATGTTGGATGTTGAGTACCAGGGATCGATGTACAATCTGACGGTATTCTCACCAGAATTCAGAAGCAATATTAAGATTCGGCTTCCAGAGTTCCAAAAGCCGACCGATGGCTTCCCATCAAAGGGCGAACTTGTAGATCTTGTCTGGGACAAAAAAGACACTCATATTTTTGCGAGTACCAATTGAGCACGATAGATAAACTCAGCCCTCATATCAATTTCCAGAAGATCAAGATCAAGAAACCGGTTCAGGATGTTACCGGGTTCTCGAGAC
>JBARYA010000241.1:0-1970 GCA_049647625.1 Microbacteriaceae bacterium | reverse complement strand
CCTCCCCAAGAGGAATCCTGATTCAGTCAACGACGACCGAAAAATGTGCACCCCTCAAGGCATATAGTTCCCAAAAAAATATGCTCAATCACCGAGCATACTGAAAAACACCGAAGAATGAGGGATTTCTGCCAGATATCTGCCAGCCCGCAAGGAGAAACCCCAGCGTGCCAAGAAGCAATTTTCAGCTAATGAGCCGGTTCCAGCTCAGCCTCCTGTTTTGCAGCGAGTTGATCTTTTTGCAATTGTGCTCGCCGCCGCTTCTCAAAGAAGCCGGGTCCGAGTGCGCGCAGAGCATTCAGGAT
Organism: Microbacteriaceae bacterium; assembly: GCA_049647625.1. Lineage (GTDB taxonomy): Bacteria > Actinomycetota > Actinomycetes > Actinomycetales > Microbacteriaceae > JBARYA01. The sequence goes on along the minus strand of JBARYA010000241.1, from coordinate 1,665 downwards.
GGAGACCAGATCGACGACTTCCTGCATCGCTGCGCCAACTACCGCATCCATTAAGCCGAAGGCTGCCACGATCATCAAAGCGACACTCAAAATAATGCCAATCCAGATGCTTTCCAGAGCTATCCGAACCGTTCGCTGACCAATATTGTGTGCGGTGGCGACCCTCGAAATATCATCGAGCAAAATCACCAGATCGGCCGACTCGCTTGCCGCCGTCGAACCCTTTGCACCCATCGCAATTCCCACATCAGCTGCCGCCAACACCGGCGCATCGTTGACCCCATCGCCAACCATTATCACCGGTTTGGGCTGTGCAGCCTGAACAAGATTGACCTTGTCTTCGGGCAATAATTCGGCCTGAATATCCTCGATACCCAATTGGCGACCAATCACCTCGGCTGTTCCCCGCACATCTCCGGTGAGCATCATCAGATGCTGGATGCCCTGAGCCTTGAGCTGTTCCAGGGTGGCCGGAGCCTCGCTTCGAAGTCGATCCCGCAGGATAATGGCGCCGGCATAATGCCCATCCAGACCCACGTACACCGCCAGTTCACCGCTCTCAAGAACCGCCCGATCAAAACCGCCGACCTGCTCGGCAACAAATGCCGGCTTCCCCACCACAACTCGAGCAATCTTTCCCTGCCAGGGCAGCATTGCGTGCACGCCATTGGTAGCCAACTCTTCAGCCGACTCGGCACTCAGCAGTGTGATGTTTCGATCTTTCGCCCCGCGAATAATTGATGAGGCCAACACATGGGAGGAGTATTGCTCAGCCGAGGCCACCAATTGCAGCAGCTCTTCAAGCTGAAAACCGGTGTTGGGACGAATATCGACCAGCTCAGGCTCGCCATAGCTCAGGGTACCGGTCTTGTCGAAAGCGACCGTCTTCGCGCGTGCCAGCAACTCAAGTGTTCCGGCATTTTTCACCACGATACCGGCTTTCGCACTTCGACCCATTCCCGCCATGAAGGCAACCGGGGCCGCGATGATCAGCGGGCAAGGCGTTGCCACAACCAGCACCTCGGCAATGCGTACCGGATCTCCAGACACCCACCAGGCCAGTGCGGCAATTGCGTAGGCAAAAAGGGTGAAGGGGAGCGCATAGCGATCGGCCAAACGCACCATCGGTGACTTGCTCTCACTCGCCTCACGCACCAAACGCACAATTGTTTGATACTGGCTATCAGCAGAACTCGCACTCGCCCGCATGGTGAAAGCAGCGCTACCATTCACCGAACCGCTCAATATCGCATCCTCAGGGCCAAGTTCCTTGGGGAGGCTTTCTCCGGTGAGGGAGGATTCATCGACCACCGCAAAGCGGCTGAGTAGAGCACCATCAACCGGAATTACTTCTGCCGGACGCACCAGTAGCCGGTCACCGATCTGAATATTTTCTACCGCAATGTCTTCGGTCTCATCACCGCTGCCCACCAATCGGTGCGCGATCTGCGGTACCCGATCGAGCAGGGCGTTCAGTTCGCGCTTCGAACGATTTGCAGCATAGTCTTCGAGGGCTTCACCGCCGGTGAGCATCAATACGATCACGATGCTGGCCCAGTACTCCCCGACAATCAGGGTGGCAATAATGGCGGTCAGAGCAAGAACATCGAGCCCAAAATTTTTGGCTAAAAGTTCTTTGACCATCTCCCAGAGAACGGTGATCGC
>JBARYA010000240.1:0-16337 GCA_049647625.1 Microbacteriaceae bacterium | reverse complement strand
TTCTGGGTTAAAGAAGCGACTCTTTTCGTGGCTGAAAATAGTCGGTCCGATTTTCTTCCCAAGGAAATAGGCAAGCTGATCACCGAGGAATGCGGCCACAAAGATGACCAAAGCGCTGATCCAGATCGGCGTATCAACGAAACCGGTTGCGGTGAGCAGACCCAGGGTGAAGAGGAGCGAGTCACCGGGGAGGAAGGCGAGCACCAAAACCGCAGTCTCAATGAAGACGACGAGCGCGACCCCGAGCAGCACATAGATTCCCAACCATGAGGTGAGTAATTCGATGAGCCCCCGAGCATCAAGCCATTCAATACCAAACACAAATTGCCTTTCACCGCATGAGTTGTCCCAGCTGTTTTACTCTAGCAAACGGATTCCCAGAAAATTCTTGATGGGGGTTTCCTGTGTTGGAGCTACACGAAGTCATATGGGGTGTACTAAGTTATTAATCGTGGAAGCATTTTCCTCGAGTAGTGGAGCTTCAATGTGGACTTTGCTCCAAATCAAGTAGAAAGAAGAGCGTCAAATGGCTGGTAAATGGGAACTCTATACCGACAAGGGTGGCGAATACCGCTTCCGTCTCAAGGCGGGTAACGGCGAAATCATTGCTCTGTCTTCGGAAGGGTATTCGTCTAAGTCGGGTGCAATGAACGGTATTGATTCGATTCGTCGCAATGCTGATTCAGAAATTGTTGAAACCGAAAAATAAGTTCGGCTCTTTTACTTTCACTGGTGCTCCGCGGAGCTCATGAAGGTGTCAAAACCCCAGGTTCATGGATTTTCATGAGCTTGGGGTTTTGTGCTGTGGGTGGTTCTACTCCGAAACGGTGCTGAACGAATTTTCCGCCGGAGTGGGAGTTGCTGACGAGTTCTTCTTTGTGCGAGCGTATGCCGGGAAGCTGAAAATCTTGATGAAGATCTGACAGAGTGGGCCGATAAGCACCGAGAAAATTATCGTGCCAAAGCCGACTTGCCCACCGAGCGCCCAGCCGAGGCAAAGAACCGTGAGTTCTATTCCGGTGCGTACTCGCCAGATTGGCCAGCCAAATTTGCGATGCATTCCGGTCATTAAACCGTCACGCGCACCGGAGCCAAGTTGGGCGCCAATGTAGAGACCGGAACCGATAGCCATCAGGATAATTCCGAAGAGCATAATCGCATAGCGCGGCAGTTCGGGAAGCGTTTGTGCTGGTAACAGCGCCAACCAGAAGTCAGCAACAAAGCCAAGGCCCAGCGCATTGGCAACAGTTCCGATGCCGGGACGTTCACGCAGTGGTATCCAAAACAGCATGACGATAATGCTGATGATGACGGTGGAAACTCCAAAACTCAGTCCGGTAATTTTCATGAAACCCTGACCGAGAACATCCCATGGCGCAACCCCGACGCTCGCCCAAACCTGAATGGCTAATGCGGTGCCGCAGAAAAAGAGTCCAATAAAGAGCTGAGCACTGCGGAGTGATTGCAACCAGAACCGGGGCATAGTCAAAAAGCTTTTCTTGCAATAGAGGTGAAAAGAAAGGCGGTCTCACCGGCTATTCGCCTGGAGACCGCCCTCCTGTGATTTGTGCCCCCGGAGGGATTCGAACCCCCGACTTTTGGCACCGGAAGCCAACGCTCTATCCCCTGAGCTACGGAGGCAAAGGGCACAAATACAGTATTTACCTGCGTAGAATAGATTAGCATCATCTTCGCTTTGAAAGAGCTCCTTCAGAGGGGGTTCGACGAAAAATGGATGGTGAGAATTGAACATTCTGTTCAAGAACGTCCCTCGCATTCGAATACAACCCTAGGATCCTTGTAACGTGACCCCCGAAGAGCTCGAAGATCAATTATTTCCTGCCGCCCAAAAGGTGCTGCAATCTCGAGGCTTGAGTCTTCAGTTACGCCGTGAAGATGTGAGTGTAGAACGTCCGAAGAATCGCGAACACGGGGATTGGGCGAGCAATCTTGCAATGCGCTTTGCCAAGCAATTGGCTATGCCACCTCGTGAGCTAGCGGAAGCCCTGGTGAGTGAATTTTCACAGATTCCGAGCATCTCACACGCCGAGGTTGCCGGTCCTGGTTTCATTAATCTCAGCCTGAGTGCTGAGGCTAGCGGCGCACTCGCGAAAAAGATTGTCGAAGCCGGCACCCGTTTTGGCGAAAACACTGGATCCAAGGGCAAGAGCATCAACCTTGAGTTCGTTTCTGCGAACCCGACCGGTCCGATGCACCTGGGCCATACCCGCTGGGCAGCGTTGGGCGACTCGCTGGCAAGAATTTTGAAGGCTTCTGGCGCGGATCTGTCGACCGAGTTTTATATCAATGACTACGGTAACCAGCTCAACAATTTTGGCGCCTCGGTTATTGCCGCTGCTCAGGGCGAGCCAACACCAGAAGGTGGCTATCCCGGAGCCTATGTGCAGGAATTGGCGAAGGCTGCTCTTGCAGAGTTTCCAAATCTTTTGACCATGGACGATGCTGAAGCGCTCGCACTTGCACGGGAGTTCGCCTATCGGATGCAGCTCAAAGAAATTCAGAAATCATTGACCGATTTCCGGGTAGATTTTGACGCGTACTTTAGCGAGCGCACCCTGCACGAGGTTGATCCGGCAACTGGCATGAGCAAGATAGATAGTGCCGTTGAACGCTTGCGGGAACAGGGCCACGTTTTCGATGAGGACGGGGCAGTTTGGGTTCGGACCACCGATTTTGGTGATGACAAGGATCGCGTGATTCGTCGGAGCAATGGCGAATACACATATTTTGCCGCCGATGCTGCCTATTACCTCGACAAAAAAGATCGTGGCTTTTTCGAAAAGATTTATCTCCTCGGAGCGGATCATCACGGTTATATTCACCGCCTCAAGGCTCTCGCTGGTGCTGCCGGTGACGATCCGGAAAAGAACATTACGGTCCTCATTGGGCAATTGGTGAACCTCAACGGTGCCAAATTATCGAAGCGTGCTGGAAATATCATTGAAATCAATGATCTGGTGGAGTGGCTTGGAACCGATGCGCTGCGCTATTGGCTGGCGCGTTATCCGGCGGATTCACCGCTGGAACTGGATGGCGAGAAGCTTCGCTCACAGAGCAACGATAACCCGGTCTTCTATGTGCAATATGCTCATGCCCGTACCAACGCCGTGGCCAAGAATGCGGCCGCATCCGGGGTAACTCGAGACGTTTTTGCCCCAGAAACTCTGCAGCATGAAACAGAAACGGCGCTTCTCGGGGTATTAGCCGAGTTTGAGCGCACCGTTCGGATGTCAGCAGAGCTACGTGAGCCACACCGCGTGGCCCGGTATTTGGAGACCTTGGCTGCTGCCTATCATCGCTGGTATGACAGCTGCCGGGTGATTCCTTTGGGCGAGGAACCGATCGAAGCGGTACACAATAGCCGTTTGTGGCTGAATGATGCTGCCGCTCAGGTGCTTCGGAATGGTCTTGACCTCCTGGGCGTTTCTGCCCCCGAAAGGATGTAGTTCGCCGTGGCAATCGGAAACCCGCTCGCTCCATCCTGGTTGAGTGTCCCTGCTGATCTCAACAGTTTTGACGCTTCAATTTGGCCAAGTTCAGTTCACCGTGCTGAAAATGGTGAGGTGAGGCTCGGTGGAGTTGCTGTCTCGGCTCTGGCAGCAGAGTACGGCACTCCGCTTTATCTCTACGACACCCAGATGATTCGTGAGCGAGCGGCCGAAATTTCTCGGGTATTTCAGGATGAATTCGCCCGAGTGGGTACGAAGGCAAAGGTGTATTACGCCGGGAAAGCCTTCCTTTCTAGCGATATTGTGCACTGGATGCTTGAAGCCGGACTCAATATTGATGTCAGCACCGGGGGAGAGCTGGCGCTGGCGCTGGCTGCCGGAGCCGAAGGCGCGCGTCTTGGCCTACACGGGAACAATAAGTCGGATGCTGAGCTTGAGACTGCAATTGCCGCCGAGCTTGGCACCATAGTTATCGATTATCCGGGCGAGATAGCGCGGATTCAGCGAATCGCTGCCTTGCAAGGACGCACCCAGGGGGTACGTTTACGGGTACGAACCGGAGTACACGCCCACACACACGACTTTCTCGCCACCGCCCATGAGGATCAAAAGTTCGGGGTTTCTCTGCGCGAAGTTCCGGCCCTGGTTGCAGAAATTCGTGCAAGCGAGAATCTCAACTTTATGGGACTGCACGGGCATATCGGCTCGCAAATTTTTGGGGCCGAGGGTTTTGCGGCATCACTCGAGGTCCTCCTTGAAATGCACACTCAATTGCTTGAGGGCGGGGACATCCCCGAACTCAATATTGGTGGCGGTTTTGGTATTGCCTATACCGAGGCAGATTCGCCGATGCCGATTGCAGAGATCGCTGCGACCCTTGCTGATGCCCTAGCATCCACAGCAGCCAGATTGGGCTTGGCGACATTGCCAACGATTGCTCTTGAGCCTGGTCGCTGGATTGTTGGTCCTGCCGGGGTCACCCTGTATCGCACCGGTGCGCTCAAAGATGTCGAACTCGAAACAGAAACCGGCCAAAAAGCTACCCGACGCTACCTGAGTGTCGATGGCGGGATGAGCGATAACGCAAGACCCGCACTGTACGAAGCCGATTACCAGGTTCGCCTCGCCGGTCGCAGCAGCACAGCTGAGCCAGTCCTGGTGCGTCTGGCCGGAAAACATTGTGAGTCGGGCGATATTGTGGTTTATCAGGACTATTTGCAGTCCGATGTTGCCGCAGATGAACTGGTCCTGGTTGCCGCAACCGGAGCATACTGTTGGGCACTCTCGAGCAATTACAATTTTCTGCACCGACCCGCTGTCGTCGGGGTGGCCGATGGCAAGGCTGAGCTCATGGTTTATGGCGAAACTGTGGCAGAGTTATTGTCGAGGGATGCTGGTCTCGATCGACGAAGCACAGCCGCGGCACATTCTCCGAATATTGCCCTCTAGCGCCGAGGCACCTGTCGTCTAATCAAAGAAATGCTATGAATACTCATTATCGAAATTTGAAGGTTGCGCTCCTTGGCGCGGGCTCTGTAGGTTCACAGGTAGCCAGAGTCCTGCTCGAACACGGCCCTATTCTTGCCTCACGCATTGGTGCCAAACTGGAATTGGTTGGTGTTGGGGTTCGAAACCTCGATTCCAAACGTGATTATGAAATTCCGGCACAGCTGCTCACCACAGATCTCGAATCACTGACCCAAAAGGCCGATATTGTCGTCGAATTGATGGGCGGCATTGAACCCTCAAAGTCACTGATCCTCAGTGCGATTAACTCCGGTGCCGATGTCGTTACCGCCAACAAAGCACTGATTGCTGCACACGGCCCCGAACTTTTTGCCGCCGCATCACAGGTCGGCGCACAGATCTTTTATGAGGCAGCCGTCGGCGGCGCTATTCCCATTATTCGCCCCTTGCGTGAATCGCTTGCCGGTGATTATATTGAGCGGGTGCTCGGTATCGTCAATGGCACCACAAACTACATTCTTGATCAGATGACCCAGGAGGGCACCTCCTTCGAGGATGCGCTCGCGGCTGCAACCGCTGCCGGCTATGCTGAGGCGGATCCCACCGCAGATATTGAGGGTCAGGATGCTGCCTCCAAGGCGGCGATTCTGGCTAGTTTGGCATTCCACACCCAAATTCCGGTGGATCAGGTCTATCACGAGGGAATCACCAAAGTGACCGCTGCCGATATCCGGAATGCTGCCCGTGCCGGTTCTGTGGTCAAGCTTCTAGCTATTTGCGAACGCCAAGAATTTGCTGATGGAACAGAAGCGGTCAGCGCCAAGGTGTATCCCGCCCTTATCCCGAATAACCATCCGCTGGCCGCGGTACACGGCGCAAATAATGCGGTCTTTGTTCAGGCGAGAGCTGCCGGAAATCTCATGTTCTATGGTGCCGGTGCCGGTGGCGTTCAGACTTCTTCTGCGGTGCTCGGGGACATTGTTACTGCTGCTCGCCGCCTCGTTGTGGGTGGCCAAGCGGTGGCTGAGGCTCAGGATGCGGATCTTCGGGTTCTCGACTTTGCCGAGACCGAAACCCGATACCAAATCTCCTTGCAAGTGCTCGATGAGCCTGGTGTTTTGGCAAGAATTGCCGGCCTGATTAGTAATAATCAGGTATCGGTTGAAACCGTGATGCAATCATCCGGTACCGCGGCTTCTGCTGCAACCCTCACGGTCGGTACGCACCGAGCCAGTGAAAATAATCTTCAAGCAACCGTCGCGGCCCTTGCTGCCAGTGCGGATGTTGTCGAAGTGAGTTCAATTATCAGAATCGAAGGTGTGGAATGAATACGAAATTGAATAGCCGTCAATGGCGTGGAGTCATCCGAGAGTACGCTGATCGTCTCAATGTGAGCGATGCCACTCCGGTCGTCACCCTGGGCGAGGGCGGCACTCCGCTCATTTATGCCAAGCAGCTTTCCGAGCGGACCGGGGCTCAGGTCTACATTAAATTTGAGGGCATGAACCCGACCGGTTCGTTCAAGGACCGCGGCATGACCATGGCAATTTCCAAGGGTGTCGAAGCCGGAGCCAAGGCTGTTATTTGTGCATCAACCGGAAACACCTCTGCCTCGGCTGCTGCCTATGCCGCCAATGCGGGCATTGCCTGTGCTGTGCTCATCCCTGAAGGGAAGATCTCGATGGGTAAGCTCTCACAGGCTGTAGCCCACGGTGCCAAAATTATTCAGGTACAGGGCAACTTTGATGATTGCCTCGATCTCGCCCGCGAGCTCAGCGCAAATTATCCGATTCACCTGGTGAACTCGGTGAACCCTGATCGTATTGAGGGCCAGAAGACGGCCGCATTCGAGGTTGCTGAGGTTCTCGGTGACGCTCCTGATTTCCATTACTTGCCGGTTGGTAACGCAGGAAACTACACCGCCTATCACCGTGGCTACCGCGAGATGCTCGATGCTGGTGAAACCACAAAGCTTCCACGCATGTTCGGTTTCCAGGCCGAGGGCTCAGCCCCGATTGTTCTGGGTGAAGTGGTGAAGAATCCGGATACGGTTGCTACCGCCATCCGCATCGGAAACCCAGCATCCTGGGATTTGGCATTGACCGCTCAGGCCGATTCAAACGGATACTTTGGTGCGATCAGCGATAGCAGCATTCTGCAGGCACAGAAATATCTGGCCGAAACTGCTGGAGTTTTTGTTGAGCCTGCCAGCGCTATCGGTGTTGCCGGACTCTTAGAGCGACATGCAGCCGGCGAGGTTCCTGCCGGTGCGGTTATTGCCATCACAGTCACCGGACATGGACTCAAAGATCCACTCTGGGTATTGAAGAATGAGGACGGCAGCGAGGTTTCTCCGGATGTTGTCTCCGTTGATGCCGCAGCAATCGCACAGCTCATCGGGCTCTAATATCTTCTGTGCGGTGCCGGACGTGACCGGTACTGCACAATCCACATCTTTATTGAGAGAAGTACTAATGACAAGTTTGGTTCCTGTAGGCCGCAAGGTACGTACCAAGGTGCCTGCCACCAGCGCAAACCTCGGCCCCGGCTTCGATACCCTGGGCCTGGCCCTGTCATACTATGACGAACTTGAAGCCGAGGCGGTAGCTGAGCCAGGAATCCGATTCGAAATTGAGGGCTACGGGGTTGGCGAAGTTCCCACCGACGAAACCAATCTGGTCGCTCAGGCCATGATCCATGCCTTCAAGCAGGTGGGGCAGGAAGTTCCAGGTCTCAATATTCGAGCCAATAACCGCATCCCACATAGCCGCGGTATGGGCTCTTCTGGTGCAGCGATTGTTGCCGGAATTATGGTCGCGAAGGGGATGCTCGAGGGTATTGCCGAATTCGATGATGCACTCTTATTGGGCTTGGCCACCGATCTCGAGGGGCATCCCGATAATGTCGCTCCGGCGCTCTTCGGCGGTTTGACCATCGCCTGGACCGAAGCGAATGGTCCGTACTACAAGAAGCTCACCGTTCATCGCGGGGTGTTCCCTTTGGTGCTGGTTCCGCAGGCCAAGATGTCCACCAAGTTGGCTCGCAGCCTTCAGCCGGATACCGTGCCCCATGAGGATGCAATTTTCAATGTGTCACGCTCAAGTTTGCTTATTGCAGCACTGATCCAGAGCCCTGAACTGCTCTTGTCTGGTACCGAAGATCGTTTGCACCAGAACTATCGCGAGAGTGCAATGCCTGAGACCCTAGAATTGGTCAAAATCCTGCGCCAAGAAGGGCACGCCGCAGTGGTTTCCGGGGCTGGCCCATCGGTGTTGGTCTTGAGCCCAGATCCGGGCCAACGTCAAGAAGCAGCCGAATTAGCTGCCAGACACGCAGACAATTGGCAGGCCTTGATGGTTGCTGTTGACGTAAAAGGTGCTACAGTAGTACCTGTTCCGGTTGTGAACTAGACATCAGTGTCGGTTATCAAACACAATCTTTCGGAACTTCCACCGCATAGCTTGTGGTTACCTTCGAATTTTCTTGGTTGAAGATTCGGTAATTTGCGAGATATGTTCAACCTGTTAGCACGTCCTTCAAGAATGCCACTCCTATTAGTGGCCGGGCGAGCAAGCTAACGATATCCAAAGGAGAACCTCGTGGCAGAAGCAAACGAGAATACTGAACTTCAGAACAGTGAAAACACTGTTGTTGAGAAGAGCAATGCTGAAAGCATTGAAACCACGGTGACCGCTGAAGCCAGCGAAGCACCAAAGAAGCGTGTCTCACGCCGTGTCCAGATTGCAGAACCAAGCACCGAGAGCTTCGCTGAAGCGCCTCTTGCCGTTGAAGCTGCAGCCCCGGTAGCCGAGGCAGCGGAAGAAGCGCCAAAGCGCACCACTCGCGCCAAGGCACCAGCGAAGACAGCCGCAGCAAAGAAAGCTGCCGCAGTCGAAGCTGCAAGCTCAGAAGCAGCAGAAGTCACTGAAGCGGCTCCTGCCGTGACTGAGACAGCAAGCGCAGAGCCTGCAGCCGCTGAGAACCTCGGCTCGGGGCACACCAAGCGTTCAGCAGCAGATGCTGCCGCTGAGGCCGTAGCAGAGCTCCTCGTATCGAGCACTCCAAAGCGTGGTCGCAATAGCGCCCGTAGCGCATCCAGCGCCGACGCAGAAAGTGCTGAAGATGCTCTGGGTAGTGTGATCGATGGTTTGGAAAAGCGTGAAGAGCAGGGCGAAGAGGGCGAGAGCCGCAATCGCAATCGTAATCGCAGCCGCAATACCAACAACCGCAACCGCAACAACCGCAATGATGAGCAGGGTGAAAACTCTTCCGATGATTCACACGATGACTCAGAATCTGAGCACGGTGAACACGGTGACCGCAATGATCGCAACAACCGCAATCGTCAGCGTGATCGCAAGCGCCGCGGTGGTGCTGCAGAGGATGTTGACCCAGAAATTTTTGAAGATGACGTTCTGATTCCGGTTGCCGGCATCCTGGACGTTCTTGATAACTATGCTTTCGTCCGTACCACCGGGTACCTTCCGGGAACAAACGATATTTACGTTTCTCTTGGACAGGTAAAGAAATACAATCTTCGCAAGGGCGATGCCGTTATCGGTTCAATTCGCCAGCCACGCGAGGGTGAAAACCAGGGCCGTCAGAAGTACAACGCCCTGGCTCGTGTTGATAGCATCAATGGCCTCAGCCCAGAACAAAATGTGAACCGCGGCGAGTTCTCTGAACTTACTCCGGTAAACCCAACAGAACGCCTGCGCCTCGAGAACGGTGCCGATCAGCTCAGTAACCGTGTTATTGATTTGGTCGCGCCACTCGGTAAGGGGCAGCGTAGCCTGATTGTTGCTCCGGCTCGTTCCGGTAAGACGCAATTGCTGCAGGGTATCGCACACGCGATTTCTGCAAACAACCCTGAAGCGCATCTGATGGTGCTCCTCGTGGATGAGCGTCCTGAAGAAGTGACCGAGGTGCAGCGTGCGGTGAAGGGCGAAATTATTGCCTCAACCTTCGAGCGCAATGCTGAAGACCACATCACCATTGCCGAATTGGCCCTGGAGCGGGCAAAGCGTTTAGTCGAAATGGGCCACGATGTTGTCCTGCTTCTTGATTCGCTGACCCGCCTGGCTCGTGCGTATAACTCCAGCACCGCTACTGCTGCTCGTGGGGGACAGGCCGAGAGTATCGATTCAGCCGCACTCCATGCTGCAAAGCGTTTCTTCGGAACCGCCCGCAATGTTGAAGATGGTGGATCATTGACCATCATTGCTACCGCATTGGTGAACAAGAATTCAAAACTGGATATTGCAATCCTCGACGAATTCCTTGGCGCTGCAAACTCTGAAATTGTTCTCAGTCGTGAGCTCGCTGACAAGCGAATCTTCCCTGCACTTGATCTGAAGAGATCAGGAACCATGCGTGAAGACCTTATGCTCGGTAAAGATGAACTCGATTTGAATCACAAATTGCGTCGTGCTCTCACCCATCTCAACGATGAAGAAGCATTGAACAGTGTCTTAGATCGCGTCAAGGCAACCTCAAGCAATGTTGAGTTCTTGATGCAGGTTCAATCGGCAACGCTTGAACAACTCAGCACCGTAACCAGCAATTCTTAGCGACTTACTCGAGCACCCTGGGTGCACGTGGGATGATGCTATCAGAATAGGAAAAAACAGTGTTTGAATCGGTCAAAAGCTTTCTTGGTGAATATGAAGAGTTGCAAGTGCAGCTCTCCGACCCAGAGGTGCATGCAAATCAGGCGAAGTCGAAGAAATTGAATCGTCGCTTCGCCGAGCTCGGTTCAATTGTGGGCGCCTACAACACCCTGCAAGCGATTGAGAGTGATCTCGGTGCGGCAAAAGAGCTGGCAGCAGAAGATGCCAGCTTTGCTGCTGAGCTTCCTGAACTCCAAGCCGCACAAGAGGCCGCTGAAGAAAAACTTCGGCGCCTCTTGATTCCGCGAGATCCCGATGATGGCCGTGATGTCATTATGGAAATCAAGGCTGGAGAAGGTGGGGCGGAAAGCGCCCTCTTCGCCGCTGATCTGCTCAGAATGTACCTGCACTATGCAGAATCAAAGGGTTGGAAAACCGAGCTCCTCGATAAAACCGACTCCGATCTCGGTGGCTACAAAGACATTCAATTGGCTATCAAAAACAATAGCAATGACCCTGCAGAGGGCGTTTGGGCACATCTGAAGTATGAGGGTGGAGTTCACCGGGTGCAACGCGTACCGGCAACCGAATCGCAGGGACGTATCCACACCTCTGCCGCCGGTGTTTTAGTTTTCCCTGAAGTTGATGAACCTGAAGAGGTCGAAATTCATCAAAATGATTTGAAGATTGATGTTTATCGCTCATCTGGACCGGGTGGTCAATCGGTGAACACCACTGACTCTGCCGTTCGCATTACCCACCTTCCTACTGGAATTGTGGTTTCGATGCAGAACGAGAAGAGCCAGATTCAAAACCGTGAGGCCGGTATGCGCGTGCTTCGTGCTCGTATTTTGGCTCGACAACAAGAAGAAGCGGATGCTGAAGCGAGTGCGGCCCGGAAGAGCCAAATTCGTACCGTGGACCGTTCAGAGCGTATCCGCACCTATAACTTCCCAGAGAACCGTATTGCCGATCACCGCACCGGCTATAAGGCGTATAACCTCGACCAGGTCATGGATGGTGCGCTAGAGCCGATTGTGCAATCCTGTATCAGCAGTGATGAGGAACACCGTCTAGCAACGCTCACCGAGCAGAACTAACGTTCCTCGACTCAGGCGTAACACGCAGCAATATCGCTCAGATATACATTGACGGGTCGATATAGTCTCGATCCGGAATATAATTTCCGTCTACACCGGCGCGAACTTCTTTGTGTGCGTGGAGCGCATCATGCGGAATCTGAAGGCTTTTTCTGGCACGAATCGTGGCGGGAATACCGACAGCAATATGGTCTGCCGGAACATCCTTGACCACCACAGCATTTGCGCCCACTGAGGCATCATCACCAATAGTGATATCGCCCAGGATTTTGGAGCCGGCGCCGAGGGTCACCCTATTGCCAATCGTGGGATGACGCTTACCGTGCTCATTTCCGGTACCGCCCAGGGTGACGCCATGGTAGATCAAGACATCGTCACCGACAATCGCGGTCTCGCCAATGACCACCCCCATCCCGTGATCAATGAAGGGCCGGCGGCCTATCGTAGCTCCGGGATGAATTTCGATGCCGGTAAAAAAACGATTCGTCTGTGAAACGCAACGAGCCAAAAATTTGAGCCGCATCCGCCAGAGTCGATGCGCGAACCGATGCCACCAGATAGCATGCAGTCCGGAATAGCTCAGGAAAATTTCGAAACCATTGCGCGCGGCGGGATCTCTCTCCTTGGCCGCGGCAATGTCTTCACGAATGGTACGAAAAATGGCTACAGCCTATTCTGCATCACGGGTGTGGTGGAACAAATAGGTTGAGAGATAGCGCTCACCAAAGTCAGGAATAACCGCAACAATGACTTTTCCGGCGTTCTCCGGCAATTTTGCCAGTTCAATTGCGGCATAGGCGGCAGCACCGGAAGAAATTCCACCGAGGATACCCTCCTGGGTTGCCAAGTCACGGGCCGTTTGCGCTGCAGAGTCTGAAGGGACGGTAAAAACCTGGTCATAAACTGATTGATCGAGTACATCCGGAATGAAGCCGGCACCAATACCCGGAATTTTGTGTGGGCCAACGGTTCCGGCACTGAGCAGTGGGGATTCCAATGGTTCAACTGCCACCACGCGGACCGATGGCTTCTTTTCTTTGAGCACCTGTCCAACACCGCTCAGGGTGCCGCCGGTACCAACACCGGCAACAAAAATATCTACGGCTCCATCGGTATCGGCCCAGATCTCTTCGGCCGTGGTTTCCCGGTGAATGCGAACATTTGCTTCGTTCTCAAATTGACGAGCCATGATTGCGCCGGGAGTCTCTGCTACCAGTGCTTCAGCGCGGGCAATTGCGCCCTTCATACCTTCGGCTACGGGTGTGAGGTGTACCTCGGCACCGTAAGCTCTGATTAGCTGGCGACGTTCCACATTTAGGTTTTCTGGCATGGTGATGATGACCCGATAGCCCAGTGCTGCTGCAGCCATAGAGAGCCCGATGCCGGTGTTGCCACTGGTTGCTTCAACAAGAGTGCCACCTGGCTTGAGTTCACCGCTGGCCTCAGCGGCCCGGATGATTGCGATGGCAAGACGGTCTTTGACGCTGCCGGCAGGATTATAGAATTCCAGCTTGAGCAGAACGCTCGCACTGAGGCCCTCTGTAAGACGGTTCAGCCGTACCAGTGGGGTATTGCCAAAGGCCTCGGTAATATTATTGTAAATCTTCGCGCTCACATCGCTCCTCGCGGGTCTGCTCTGTTGGTGTCTGGGCAAGTGTGGATATTCCTGCCTCTAAAGTTAACATGGTAGTTGCCAATCTATTCCCGTGCGTGTTTGTTACAGAAGAATTCAAAGTGAAGATTTTTGCACAATCCCTTGGCAATGGATTTACAAAAAAGAAATGAAAAGGTACCGTGACAGTTTCCCCAGCTAGCAGCGCCGGGTCATTGAACAATTTACTCACGACGGCGAGCAATCGTTTGGCCGAGGCCGGGGTACCAAGCCCGGGGGTCGATGCTGAACTTCTCCTTGGCGCGGTTCTTGAATTGGGCAGGGGAGAGCTGCAGGCGGCAATTATTCGTGGTTTGATAGTGAATGACAATCAGCGTGCAATTTTTGACGCATTTATCGAGCGCAGGGTGGCCCGTGAACCGCTGCAACACATCTTGGGGGTTGCGCACTTTCGCCAATTAAGTCTCAGTGTCGGACCCGGGGTGTTCGTGCCTCGCCCTGAAACCGAGCTCCTAGTCGAGTTGGCCTTAGAGCGGCTTCGCTCCCTAGACGCTGAATCTCCGCTGGTCATCGACTTTGGTACCGGCTCGGGAGCTATCGCGCTGAGTATCGCCACAGAGCATCCGAAGGCGCGGGTTCTCGCTGTGGAGAAATCTGTGGATGCGCACCGCTGGGCTGAGAAAAACTTTGCGAGCATCGCTCCACAGAATGCCATCCTTCTTTTGGGCGATTTGTTTGATCAAAACCCCGGTTCAACCCTGGCTACACTGCTTGAGCAATACCGTTCACAGCTGTCCCTGGTGGTATCAAATCCGCCATATATTCCACTGGAGGCAGTCCCTCGGGATCCCGAGGTGCGTCTTTTTGACCCCGAGCTCGCCCTGTATAGCGGTAACGACGGTTTTGATGCCATCCGAAGGCTTTCACAGATTGGTCTCGAGCTGCTCGTTCCAGGTGGGCAATTATTGATGGAACATGGTGAAGAGCAGGCAGCAGATATCGCCACTATCTTGAGACAGGATGGTTGGGCAGAGATTTCCTGCAAACAAGACCTCACCTCCCGTGACCGATTCACCGTTTCGACTAAGCTTGGCTGATATGGCAACTAGCTACGATTGCTCACTTCCAGCGACACTCCTTGAGGGTATTCGTGCGGCACGCACGGCCCTCAGTTCCGGCGAACTCGTGGTGTTGCCGACCGATACTGTCTATGGGATAGCAGCAGACGCTTTTAAGCCCGAGGCCGTCGCTAAGCTACTCGCAGCAAAGGGCCGCGATCGTACCGCTCCACCACCGGTCTTGATCCCGAATGTTGAAACTATGACCGCTCTGGCTCATGAGATTTCTCCGGTTGTACAAAAACTGAGCAGTACGTTCTGGCCAGGGGCTTTGACCATTATCCTTCCGGCCCAGGAATCCCTCATCTGGGATTTGGGTGAAACCCATGGCACAGTAGCGCTCCGAGTTCCGGCAGATCCGATAACTCTGGCAATCTTGGCCGATACTGGCCCGCTGGCTGTTTCGTCGGCAAATCTTCATGGTCAAGCCGCAGCGCTCAACGCCGCAGATGCACTGGAGCAATTGGGCGAAAGTGTTGAGGTATATCTGGATGCGGGGCCAAGTACCGGACAAACCGCATCCACCATTATTGATGCCACAAGCTCGTCTGGGACTTCAGCGCGAATTACCATCGTGCGGCAGGGTGCCATCTCAGCAGAACAGCTGAGAGAGCTCCTCGGGGATAGCTGTGAGGTAATCGTCGCCTAATGCGTTGGTATTTGCTGATAATTGCCGTAACCGCGCTTGCCACCTTCGTTGCAACCTGGGGTGTTTGGCGTTTTAGTTTAAAGCATCGCATCTATCCACAGATTCGTGAACGAGATGTGCATCAGCGACCAATCCCACGTCTCGGCGGGGTTGCCATGTTTATTGGCGTCCTGGTGGCCTTCGCGGTGGCGAGCCAATTGGACTATCTCCACCTGGTGTTCAACAACCCAGGCCCCGTCTGGGCACTCCTCGGGGCCGCTTTATTGATTGTTGTTGTCGGTGCCCTAGATGATCTCTTTGATCTGGACTGGATGATCAAGCTCGGCGCTCAAATGCTTGCCGGTGGGATTCTCGCCTGGCAGGGCGTGCAGATCCTCTCCCTGCCCATCGGAGGCAGAGTGATCGGCTCGCCACTGCTTGGGCTGGTCATTACCATTCTTGCCGTAGTGATCACCATGAATGCGGTGAACTTTATTGATGGTCTTGACGGGCTCGTAGCCGGTGTGGCAATCATTGCGAATGGTGTGTTCCTGGTCTACACCTACCTGCTCGCGGTACAGAGTAATAACTCATCAACGGTGAACCTCGCTTCACTCATTTCAGCAATTTTGCTCGGTGTGTGCCTTGGATTCCTGCCCTGGAATTGGCACCCGGCAAAAATATTTATGGGAGACTCGGGCGCGCTTTTGGTTGGCCTGCTGATGGCTACCTCGGCGCTCGCGGTGACCGGTCAGGTCGACTCAATAGAGTTGGGAAATTCTGAACTGCTGCCGGCGTTTATTCCGATCCTGTTGCCTTTTGCCATCTTGATCGTTCCACTACTCGATTTCATTATGGCTGTGGTCCGCCGGCTTTCCCAGGGCAAGTCGCCATTCGCAGCAGACCGCCGCCACCTCCATCATCGTCTATTGGATCTCGGGCATAGCCACCGGAAAACCGTTATTTTGCTCTACGCCTGGACCGCCACCTTCTCGGTCGGGCTCTTGTTATTCTTTATTTTGCAATCATTCTTTGACTCGTACTATCCGGCAATCCCCATCTTCTTGCTCGGTGTAGCCATCTGCACCTGGGTTACGGTCTCTCCAATCTTGGAGCGACGTAGCAATGCCCGGAAAACCGCCACAGCTGAACAGAAAGACCAAACCCTGTAATGAATTCTCGTGAAGTTTTAGGAAAAGCTCTCCGTCTCAGCATCCTGGCCATGCTGGTGCTCGCCATTGTTGGCGGAATTATCGGCTGGTTCTGGCTCGGCCTTGGCGGCGCGACCGGTTGCGTGGCGGAGCCGGACCGGCATCATTTTAATGTGATAGAC
>JBARYA010000239.1:0-11654 GCA_049647625.1 Microbacteriaceae bacterium | reverse complement strand
CGTTGCTTGACCGCGACCACCTTCTTCTTTGCTGCTGCCTTCTTCTTTGGCGCTGGAACCGTATCGGCACCCTCGGCCACCGCTGCCTCAGCTTGTGGCTCAGGTTCGGGTTCTGGCTCAGGTTCCGGCTCAAGCTCGGTCACATAGGGACCATAGCGGCCATCCTTGGCGACGATCATCTTGCCGTTTTCTGGGTTTACCCCGAGCTCAATATCGCCCTTTTCGCCAATGGCAATCAGCTCGTTGACTTTGTCAAGGGTGAGCTCATCCGGTGCCAAATCTTCTGGAACGCCTACCCGCTGTGGGTCCTCGCCTTCGCCCTGCGCCACCTCGAGGTACGGACCATAACGACCGACTCGCAGGGTAATGGTGTCAGTAAGCGGAATTGAGTTAATCGCCCGGGCATCGATTTCGCCCAGGTTGTCGATAACACCCTTCAGCCCGGGAAGTTCGCCCTCACCAAAGTAGAAACCGTTGAGCCACTCAACGCGGTCCTCGGTTCCGGCAGCAATCTTGTCGAGATCGGCCTCCATTTCGGCGGTGAAATCGTATTCCACCAATCCGCTGAAATGCTCTTCAAGCAATTTGACCACCGAGAATGCGATCCAACTCGGCACCAAGGCCTGTCCGCGCTTGCTGACATAGCCACGATCAAGAATTACCGAAATAATTGAGGCGTAGGTTGATGGTCGACCGATACCTTTTTCTTCGAGAACCTTGACCAGGGATGCTTCGGTGTAGCGAGCTGGAGGGTTGGTATTGTGACCAGCGGCCAGGCAATCATCCTGCGTGAGCGCATCCCCCTCTTCGAGTTTCGGCAGGCGAATCTCAGTGTCATCTGAATCAGTGGTTTCCTCGGCGTCGTCGTTGCTCTCTTCGTAAGCAAGCATAAAGCCCTGGAAAGTGACGATGGTGCCGCTGGCCTGGAATTCGGCGACGAGCTTTTCAGCAGGGTTTGCCGCGGCCACCGTAACCGAGGTGGTAGAGCCCTTGGCATCGGCCATTTGGGAGGCGACAGTACGCTTCCAAATCAGCTCATAGAGTTTGAAATCGTTGCCGTGCAACACACTCTTCAGCTCTGCCGGAGTACGGAATACTTCACCGGATGGGCGAATTGCTTCGTGAGCCTCCTGAGCGTTCTTTGATTTGCTGGCATACACCCGTGGTACCGAAGGGACGGTCTCTGGGCCGTAAAGCTTGGCTGCTTGGCTGCGCGCAGCGGTGATTGCCTGTTGCGAAAGCGAGTTGGAATCGGTTCGCATATAGGTGATGTAACCGTTTTCGTAAAGCGATTGTGCAACACTCATCGTCTGACGGGCAGAGAAACGGAGCTTCCTGCCGGCCTCCTGCTGCAGTGTTGAGGTGGTAAATGGCGCACTTGGACGACGAGTATATGGCTTGGCCAGGACCTGAGCCACTCGGAATGAGGTACTTGAAAGTTCGAGTGTCTTCACCAGGGATTCCGCGTCTGCCTGTGTGAGCACGGTGTTCTGTGCTGACTTTGGCTTCAGCTTTCCCTGCTCATCAAAGTCTGAACCGGTGGCGAGTTTGCTTCCATTCAGGCTGGAAAGTTCGGCCTTGAAGGAACGGTTTTCTGCACTCGGAGTGAGCTTGACGCTCACATCCCAATAATTTGCACTGATGTGGGCCCGACGTTCCCGCTCGCGATCAACGATCAAGCGGGTTGCTGCAGATTGCACCCGTCCTGCAGAGAGCCCGGGGCCAACCTTGCGCCAGAGCACTGGCGAGACTTCGTAGCCGTAGAGTCGGTCGAGGATTCGTCTGGTCTCCTGAGCATCCACCAAATCGGTATCGAGTTCACGCGTATTTTCTTTTGCGCGCTCGATCGATTCTTTGGTGATCTCGTGGAAAACCATGCGGTGTACCGGGACTTTTGGTTTGAGCACCTGCAAAAGGTGCCAGGCAATTGCCTCACCCTCGCGGTCCTCATCGGTTGCGAGGAAGAGTTCATCGGCCTGAGCGAGTGCCCGTTTCAGATCGGTGACGGTCTTCTTCTTGGATGGCGATACATCGTAGTAGGGCGCAAATCCATTCTCGATATCTACCGAGAATTTCCCCATCGAACCCTGTTTGAGCTCTGCGGGAAGGTTTTTGGGTTCAACCAAATCCCGGATGTGACCAACCGAAGCGAGCACCTCATACTGATTACCTAAATACTGTGAGATCGTGCGTGCTTTCGCTGGGGACTCAACGATCACCAGCTTCTTCTTGTCAGACACCCGACTCCTTTCACCATTTCTTCACCAGAGCTTTTGCCGTTAATGATTCAACGCTACAGCTCTTCTTTTCAAGACTTCGTCAACACTCAGAAACAGCACTTTTTCTCACCTGCATTGATGTGACAAAGACTCTGTGCTGCTCATAAAGCACGAACCCACTTCCCCGCCCCTAATTGGTGAGTTCGCCCTAAGAATACAACAGTCGGCAAAGAAATCAATCACTGAAGCAAAATTATGGTGGACCGGCGAGCGCAGCGAAGCTGATTACGAACCCCAAAATATTGCTCTGGAGTACCACCCGCACCTGATATTCGTCTTGGTAGCATTCAAAAGATTGTGGGGTTTCTTGGGCGAGAATCTCGGCAGCAAGCGCACAGGGTGCGGCGGGAATAATCCCCCGTGCCGCATCCGCCGCGGCAAGTGCCGCCGTATCAACCAGGCCCTGCATCCGACTACTGTGGCTGAGGGCCTGAACCAGAATGAGCAGTGCCGAGAGCAAGCTCACAATGAGCACAACAATTCCGATCGAAAGCACGGTGGCGGAGCCCCGCTCTGCTCGACGCCCTGGTTGATACAGTGAGCTTTTCTCACCCCAAGGCCGTTCCGTCTTAATATTCATCCCCAATCCTCCCCACCGCTAACGGGCAACACAGCTCTGTGCCCGCAGAACAAATTCACTCAACCCAAAAATTGAAGCGGTCTGCCAGCTGTCTACGCAGCTCACCAGACCTTGCACATGCACTGTCATCTGAGCATCCGGATGTCGTGCATGAAGGAAGGCCTCAGCTGCGACACTCCCCCGAAGTACCAGCACCCGCCCTGCTTGTTGCGTGCTGTAGAGCAGTGAATGCTGCATCATGAGAAGTTGGCCAAGCTGAAGGATCAATGCGATCAGCAGAAGAAGCGCCGGGAAGAGCACCACAAATTCTGCAGTACTTGAACCCCGCTCTGTGCGGCCCGTATCGCTCACCAGATCTACCCGGCAAAGCTGAGTGCGCTTCGGACCATATCGGTGAGGATTTGTCGCACCTCATCACCGCGCAGGATGACGACAAGTAAACCGGCAAAACTCACCGCAGCCAGGGTGGCGATAACATATTCTGCTGTCACCGAACCACGATCATTATCGAGCGAAATATGGCTGTGCCGGAACGCTCCATGCCAGAACGCTCCGTGCCGAAACCCCCTGCTCCGGCACACTCCGAACCGCATCCTGCCGAATCGAACCAGAAATGGTTGAGCCATCGATTGTGCTCTCCGTTTCATCTGCATCATCTCGTACTCCTTATATATAGTGTTGAGTTTTCTTCGAAGACCCCCAATGAATGATTCCCCCTAGAGCCCCAGCGCAATTCTCCGTTGCGTTACAGCACCCATGACCCGCCAGACGCAGCTTTGGTGCACAATCAGGCGAAGCTACCCCCTGTGGATACCAGCATGGCGAGCGCGACCGGGATAACCCCGAGACAGAGAAAACCGGGTAAGCCAAAGAGCCCAATCGGCAGCAACAGGCGAATCGGCACCAGATTGAGGCGACGATCCAGCTCACTACGTTGAACATCCCGAAGCTCTTCAGAACGAGCGAGAAGCAATTGAGCCAGAGGGATTCCAAGCCCTCGAATTTCTGTGCGCCACGAGAGAGCTCGCGCGACTTCTTCATCCGCACCCAGCGTCAGGTCTCGGTACTGCTGGGCCACCGTCGCAACCGCCAACTCAAAACCTAGGCCCGCACCCAGAGCCCCAGCACAAAGCTCAATGAAGAATCCAGCATCCTCTGGTTCCTCTTGGGCTCTGCGCACGATTTTTCGCATCCACCATCCACAGAGCAAGAGAAGCCCGATGCCCAGAATGAGTGCCAATTGGGCTAAACGATTTGTCTGGATGATCTCGAACACAGCAACGCCGGATGCTTCTGAACCCAAAAGGATCAGCCCTGGGAGTCCACACATGAGCAGCACCGTTGCGCGACTGGCGATGCTGAGCGTTGCCAGCTCTTGGCCACGCTTTCGGTGTTGAGCGACCTTCCGTGTTTGTGATTCCAAAAGGGGCACCATTTTGGCGCCGCTGCCCCGAGAGAGCCGGATGATAACGAGCACTTCACGCCAGTGCGGTGCGGCCTGGAGAAAAGTGTGAATGTGTTGAGGTACATCGAGCGCAGCGATGGCCCGAGCTTCAGCATTGTCGATGCTCAACAGGGCTTCGTTAATCGAGATTCCGGCACGAAGGCGTGCCACGAGGCTCCGCAAAACACTTTCAAAGTCTCTGCCCGCTTTCTGGCTATGTACCTTCTTCAAGACCTTCCCCCAGTAGTTCATTCACCAGCAGTTCATTCACCCGAAGCTGCGGCTCTACAGAATCAGCCACCGAAACCAGCTCAAAGACTCCGAGGGCAGCCACCCGACGGATGCCACCGGTACGCTCCAGATGAATTACCAAATCGATTGCCCCGATCACCTGTTTCGCGGTGGCATAGGCGTTGAGGCCTGCGAGCGCGCCCATCGCTTCAAGCCGTGCCGGCAATGATTTCAGCGATGAAGCGTGACAGCTGGCAGCCCCACCATCGTGTCCGGTGTTCAGCGCTGTCAGGAGTTCAATGCACTCCACCCCGCGAAGCTCTCCCAGAATGAGCCGGTCAGCACGCATCCGCAGTGCCTCAACCAGAAGTTCTGCGGTTGTCACCTGACCCGCACCCTCAGTATTAGCCTGCCTGGAGCAGAGTTGCACGAAGTTTCCGCGCCCAAGGTTCAGCTCAGGAATATCCTCAATGGTCACCACCCGCTCCTGGGCATCCACCTCACCGATGAGTGCCGCAAGCAGGCTTGTCTTTCCAGCACCGGACGCCCCACTCACCAAAATATTTTTTCTTTGCCGGATGGCCCCGAGGATTATTGCCCGCTGTGAGGCACTCATAAATGCTTGGCCAAGCTCGGCAAGACAGCTCGCTTGAACAAGCGCCTTGCGTACCGAAAGCACAGCACCACCACCGCTGACGGGAGGCAACACGGCATGGACCCTGCATCGCACCAGAGCTTGAATCATCACATCAACCACCGGGGTGGCACTATCGATATGACGCCCGCCAAAGCCAATCAGGTCGATAACAAACTCGCGAAGAGCCGCCGGTTCGGGGCAAGTATCCAAACCCAGCCCCTGGCCTGCTCCCCTTGCTCCCTCAGTGCTCTCGTCCCAAGAAAGCTCAATCAACCCCTCGCCACGATCAACCCAGAGTCGCCCGCTCTGGTCAACGGTCAGATCGCTCACCCTGCCGTCAGCCAAGACCCGGAAGAATCGTCGCTGCCACGGATATGCCAGCAGTGATTTGGGATAGCCAGCAAGAGCCGCTTCAGACAGTGCCGCGTCTGCATAATCCGCCCCTGCAACCAAGCCAATCGGCACCCGATGAGCAAGAGGCTGATGAGCAGGAGGTTGACGAGCAGGCGACTGAGAACCGCTCAGCGGGACACTCAGCGGAATAACCAGGGGATGCCCCCGTACGGTCCCACTCCAGAAATGTGCTGCCATGCACACAGTGTTGTTCTCGGTGCCCTAAAATTCGCGCAATCTCACAACATTGTGGTTAAAAGAATGGTGGCAGCTGTTGGGGGGAACAGCTGCCACCGCACAATCGTAAGGATTGGGGGAATCACTTGCGTTGTGGTCGAAATAAATTATCGACGTACCAACATCCTACCCGGAGAAAAATCCGCATGGAAACTTTTTTAGGTGCCAATCTGGTGTGAATTCCCTGAAAATTGCACTTCACTTTTCCCAGCTGAATCTGCTAGCGATTCAGCGTCCCAGAAGTTATGAAAATAATTCTGGATGCAGTTCCAGAATAAGCTCAATCTCGACCGGTGAATCCAGGGGAAGCGTGGCCACACCCACCGCAGAGCGAGCATGCTTGCCCTCATCACCAAAGATCTCGGCCAGCAACTCTGAAGCACCATTAACAACCATCGGCTGTCCGGTGAAATCAGGATGTGAGGCAACAAAGCCGGTCAATTTAACCACGCGGGAGATCCGGTCCAGAGAACCGATGACACTCTGTACCGCAGCAAGTGCATTCAAGACACAGATGCGGGCAATTTCTTTTGCTTCTGCCGGAGGAACCAAATCTGGCCCCTCGCCAACCTTGCCGGAGCCACGCAAAGAGCCACCAACAAAGGGGAGCTGTCCTGAAGTGAAGACAAGATTTCCAGAAACAACCGCTGGCACATATGCCGCGACGGGCACTGCAACCTCTGGTATTTCAATTCCTAATTCGGCCAAACGAACGGCAACCTGCGACATAACATTTCCTTGCTGTGCTACTACTGATCACATAATCAAATAACAAAAAATTCTTATCACAAAAGCGTATGGGCTCTTCCAGCAGATGATGCCGATTCTTCATCAGGCGCGTGCCTTATGAAGAATGCTGCAATTTCCCCACACCCTATATTCTGCTGCCAAGAGCATCCCAATATGAAATTCCGCAGCGGGTTGTAACGCAATCTTTACCTCAGGCAACAAGCGATTGACGCCTTCTAGGATGTGGCGGAGTCTGATTCAACAGCATCCGAAGCTCGAACCGGACGCTTCATATAGGCAACCAAGCCACCCTGCGGTCCGGTGATTACCTGCACCAGCTCCCATCCTTCACTTCCCCAGGTGTTCAGAATCGCCGTGGTGTTGTGAATACTGAGCGGTGTGGTGATGTATTCCCAAGTGTGAGGCATTTGTCAGTGTCCATTCAGGTCAAACTAAGGTTTTTTATCGTAATCTAGGAATCATGTCTGCAGCTAAATCTAAACTCGGTACAGCCCTGGGCGCCCTTTCGGGCTTCATTGGTCTCAGTGCCGTCGCCGGTATCATGATCGCAACCATGATGACTCCTGCCATTGCGATGACCGGTCTGGTCGCAAATAGCACGGTGAGTATCTTTGATAGTTTACCCGATTACCTGCGGATCGACGATTTAGCCCAGCCTTCGACCATTATGGCCAAGCAGGGCGATACCGATGTTGTTTTGGCCCGAGTCTTTGACCAAAACCGTATCGAAGTTACCCAAGAAGAGATGGGCGAGACTATCCGTGAGGCCGCTGTTGCTGCCGAAGACCGCCGTTTCTTTGAACACGCTGGCGTGGACATTGTCGGCCTATTCCGCGCAGTAATCACCAACCTCACCGGTGGAGATTTGAGCGGTGCGTCAACCCTCACCATGCAGTTGGTGCGTAACCACCTCGTACAGCAAGCTGAAGCTGCCGGTGATCCGGAGGCAATTGCTGACGCCTTAGAAACCAAAGGCATCGACGGCATCATGCGTAAGGCCGAAGAAATCAAGATGGCTACCGCCCTCGAGCGCCGTTACAGCAAAGAAGAAATCCTCACCGGATACCTGAATATTGCACACTTCGGTGGCCAGACCTACGGTGTTGAGGCAGCCGCTAATCGCTACTACGGCGTTTCTGCCAAAGATTTGACCGCGGTTCAGGCCGCAAGCTTGATCGCCATTGTGCAGAGCCCAAATGTGCGCAAGATCGACAACCCGGCAAGCGTGCGTAATGGTGAGGCCAATGGCTACCAGCTCAACTTTGAGCGTCGCAACTATGTGTTGAACCACATGCTCACTTCCGGATACATTACCGAGGCTGAGTACCAAGAAGGTATCGCCACTCCGGTTGAACCAACCGTTACCCCAATTCCAAATGGCTGCATGGCTGCCACATACGGTCAGTATTTCTGCGACTATGTCATGCAGATTCTGAAGAATGACAAAGTTTTCAGCGCCGACGCCGAACAAAATATGCAGATGCTGAAGCGCGGTGGATACACCATTTACACCACTCTGGATGTCGATATGCAGGCAGTTGCTGAGGCCAGTGTTCGCAAGTATGCTCCCGCTGCTCTGAAGCAGGCGAACCTCGGAAGCGTCGCCACCTCGATCGAGGTCGGCACCGGTCGTGTGCTCACCATGGGTCAGAACAAGATTTACGACCCGACTGCCGAAGAGGGTGTGGATGTTGCCCGCACCGCGATTAACTACTCAACAACCAAAGACTATGGTGGCTCGATTGGCTTCCAAACCGGTTCGGTCTACAAGATCTTCACCCTGCTCGAGTGGTTGAACCAGGGTAATGCAGTCAACCAGATTCTGGATACCCGACTCACTCCCGGTGGTTACCCCTATAACAAATTTACCGTTTGTGGCGCACCTTATGGCCCTGCTTCAAGCAAGTGGAGGATGAGCAACGACCGCAATTTCCCCGGTTCGATGACCGTGGTTCAGGGCACCATCAACTCGGTAAACTCCGCCTTTGCCGCTATGGCAATGAAACTCGATATCTGCAATATCAGTGATATGGCGCTCAAAGCCGGCTTGCAAGAAGGATCGGGCAAAAAACTTCCTACAGAGCCAGCCACCATTCTTGGTGCAGCTGACGTGAGCCCGCTCTCGGTGGCGAACTCAATGGCCACCATTGCCAATGGTGGGGTCATGTGCACCCCGATTGCGATTGATCGCATTGTCGCTCCAGATGACAGTGTTGTTGAGGTGCCAAAGTCGGTCTGCACCCAGGCCTTCTCGGCCGAGGTTGCAGCAGCGGCGGCCTACACCCTCACACAATCGATGAATAGCTATAGCGGTCGCCCACGAGATGGAGTGCCATTGTTCGGTAAGACCGGTACCTCAAACGATGTTGTCCAGAACTGGCTTGCCGGTTCGAGCAGCAAAGTTGCCACCGCAGTCTGGGTTGGAAACGTCAAGGGCCATGTCAACCTGCTCAATATCTGGCACAATGGTCACCGCATCCAGCAGGGTCCACAGCTCATTTTCAAGGATGTGCAATCAGCCATCAACAGAAAGTATGGTGGCGGCAAGTTTGGTCAGATTCCTGGCAACCTGTTGAATGCCCCTCTTGTCAGCGTTCCCCCTCTTGAAGGCATGACTGAAGAGCTCGCTATCGAAACACTTGAAGCACTCGGTTTTACCCATGCGAAGGGTGAAGATGTTTCTTGGAACACGCCAGCTGGAACTATTGGAACCTACTCACCAGGAGTTGGCTCTGAGGTGCCAAAGGGCAGCACGATTACTTATCGCCTCAGCAAGGGTGACGGAGAGAAATTCCCAGATGTGAGCGGCTTGACCGAAGCCCAGGCAAAGCAAAAGATTACCGATCTCGGCTTCGTTGTCGATAATTGGGACACCACACAGCACGAGTATCACGCGACCGTTCCGGTCAGCCGTGTGACTCGGGCAAGCATTGCCGCCGGATCAATCGTCTCGAAGCACCTCACCACCGTTGTGCTCTACTTCAGCGATGGTCCGGAGCCGGTGGTAACCACCCCACCGCCGACAACGCCACCACCAACAGGCCCATAAGCTCTCTGGGCGTTGCAGCATGGATACAACCCGGCTGCAACTCCCAACCCCTAACGTAGAATAGAACTATGTCCTCAGGTAAAAATTTTGGCAAGATCCTGGCCGGTGCAGGAGTTCTTGCGCTGGGAAGTTTGGCTTGGGGAACCCTGGTTGAACGCAAGCTTTTTACCCTGCGTGAGCAGACTTTGCCAATTCTTCCGGCAGGGGCAGAACCACTCAGGGTGCTGCACATCTCGGATTTGCATCTCGCCCCCTGGCAGGATGCAAAAATTGACTGGCTGCGCCTCTTGGCCGGAGTCAAACCTGACCTCATTATCAATACCGGGGACAATGTTGGGCATCCGGATGCTCTCCCAGCTCTGAAGCGCGCTCTTGGGCCGCTGGCAGGTATCCCAGGTGTATTCGTCAACGGTTCGAATGACTATTTTGGACCGGTCCCGAAGAACCCGCTCAGCTACTTTAGTTCCAAGAAAGTTTCACGACCAGCAGCTCGCCTCGATAGCGAGGGCATGCGCGATTTCTTTGTTGAGGAGCTCGGCTGGCTTGACCTCAACAATGAGGCTGCTGTTATCGATCTCAGCGATTTGCGTATTGAGTTCATGGGGGTTGATGACCCGCATATCCACCGCGATAAGACGGTCGAACTTGCCATCAAACTTGATGATTTGCGGGCCGAACTTGAGCCCCCAGCAGGCTCACTCGGGCAGATTACTCTCGGGGTGACCCACGCGCCTTACCAGCGCATCCTGAACACTTTTCTCACCAATGGAGCTCAGGCAATTTTTGCCGGGCATACCCATGGCGGACAGGTTCGTATCCCGGGGATGCGCTCGGCGATCGTCACCAATTGCGATATTCCGGCAAGTGCCGCTCGAGGCTTGAGCATCTGGCACCATGCTCGCCGGAGCGCCTATCTTTCGGTTTCTGCGGGTCTCGGCACCTCAATCTATGCGCCGTTCCGCTTTGCCTGCCTGCCTGAAGTTACTCTGGCCACACTGGTTCCTGAAGGATCCGAAACAGTCTGAGCCTGAGCTCTCGATCATGCGGTAAAATAGGACTCTGTGACTGGCACAGCCAGCCTACGGGCTGTAGCGCAGCTTGGTAGCGCACCTCGTTCGGGACGAGGGGGTCGCGTGTTCAAATCACGTCAGCCCGACATGTTTCTGCATTGCCCTTGAGGGCATGGCAGAAACATTCTGTGCCGACAGATTCTTCGCACTCTTGGGTCCCAAATTTCCAGCTCAGAAGCGCTAGCTTCGGAGCACTCGGTTCTTCTCAACCGCACTCTTGCAGTAGCCTCTCCAGAAATTTGGGAGTCAAATCACCCCACCCAAATCACCCCACCCAAATCATCCCTTTTGCTTAATTCAGGAAAACTGCCCCTGAAAGGCACAAAATGTGCTGTTTTGGGCCACTTTTTTCACACCAGCACCACATCTTCCTGAATTAAGAAAATCAAATACCGGTCGGTGAGCAACGAACACCGAAAAGAATTATCGATTTTGAGAATTTCGGGCACTTTTATCATGCACATTTGCCCATCCAGCCCCTAAGCTTCGCGTATTCTTAAAAAGCGAATGGAATTTCAACAGATTTTCCCGCCTTTTCATTTCCTCAGCGATAGGACCCTCCCCCGTGGCACAAGATCGTGATGCAGCTCTCAAGAGCTGGCTCGACAAAGAAGCACTCGCCGAATGCATGATTCCGAACATCGGCAAGCTCTATCGCAAGCACCGGGTCGTCACCACCATCCACGGCCGCAGCCTGATCAACCAATCTGCAGTATCCATATTAAAATTGCACCGTTTTGCGCGCCAAATCGATGACTATGAGCTTGATATTGCCCAGACCGCGCCGCTGGTAGAAATGCTGGGTACGTTGAATCTTGGGACAGCATCCATCGATATCGCTCTGCTCCTCCAGAAATTCAAGCAATCGGGCTTGAGCAATCTTGAAGCGTTCCTGAGGGAAGAACTCTCCCCGATTATCGATGCCGAAAGCGATAGTAACAGCAGCAGCACCCCCAAGGGCACGGATGTTGTGCTCTACGGATT
>JBARYA010000238.1:0-2291 GCA_049647625.1 Microbacteriaceae bacterium | reverse complement strand
CCCGAAGATTTCGCAGCGGCACCGGCTAATTCAGCCGTCTCGCAGAGCCTGGCCAATTCTGCTGTTTCGATCTGCAAACCGGCCAATTCGCTCAGCGTATTGAGCAATTGGCGACTCTTTCGAATCCCGGCCATTACCGCATCCGAATCATCGGCACGAAGAGCCTCGGCGAGATCCATCGTGGCTTTTTTGCTGCTGCTCAAAAAATTATTGTAGGCGTTGCGATCGAGCTCGGTGTTTTGTTGGAGACGGTCTACCAAACGTGTGGTGGAAGCGGGTTCGCCGGTCCAGCCGACCAGAAGCCTGGTGTGTTGCGGGGTGGGGATGTGGTTGACACTAAAGCCAGGCCAATCCTTGGAAATCAGCTCATCAATGCTGGACGTTTTGAGCTGTTCGATCAGCCATTCACGATCTGGAGAGGTGTAGAGAATCCAGCCACCAAACATGCTCGCTGCCAGATCGCCACCGGAGGCTTTGCTGTTCACCCGCACGGTAGCCAATAGGCTGAGCTTCAACATTTTGAGTGCGTCTAGGTCCAGCTGATAAAAAGTGTTCAGAGCGCGGGTGGTGGCAACGGTGACTGCGGCGCTTGAGCCGAGACCAAACTTTCGACCGCTCGTATCATCGAGTTCGCTTTTGATATGCAAATCAAAGAAACGCAACGGCTGTTTGCGCTCGGCAACGAGTTCTTCAACCGTCATGATTGTTGACACAACATAGTCGACGGGGCGGTCTTCCCGCTCGACATAGAGCTTGCCATCGCGACGGTGCCAGACAACCGGCTGTTTGCCATACTGTTCAGAATGGATGCTGCCCTGTTTGGTACTTTCATCCAGTTCAATGGTCACATAGCGGTTAACCGCCACCAGAATCGCCGGATATCCGGTTTCTACCACGGCATATTCACCCGCGATGAATAATTTCCCGGGTGCGTGGGTGGTGATGGTTTTGGTAGTTTTTGTCATAGTGAAAAGTGGCGAAGCTGTGTTTTTCTGCCTGGCTGAGAGCAGCTTAAAACTCGAGTGTGATCGGAGCTGCCCCGGTGGGCGCCTGGTATTGAACCATCTCCACCCGGGCGCCAAGACCCGGAAGTGCTGAAACTAGTTTATCGTCAGCAATCACCGTTGCGAGAGCTTGGCGCACTTTCGGGGCGTGTTCTGCTTGGCTCAAAACCTTGACATTGGGACCCGCATCCATGGTGGCATAGGCGGGAATTCCTGAGGCGCGGAGTTCTCGAACCAAATCAAGCAGCGCAACCGACTCAGCAGTGAAGTAGCGAATTGCTGGCATAGCCCCAATCATGCTGGCGGTCATCCGATAGAAGGAAGCTTCAGTGAGCTCTCCCACTCGCTCAAAATCATTAGCTCGAAGGGCTATCAGCATCTCGTTCAGATTGAGTGCGTTCTCCGTAATCCAAGCTGCATAGAAGGGTGAGGTTTCCTGGGTGAGGCGCATCGCTTCGCGGCTTGAGATGGCCTTTTTGGCCTTGGATACTTCAGCAATCGTCATGGCAAGGTCGAGTGCTGAGCCGAGTACCGGTTCGGCGTAGGATTCGGCATCTGTTCCAGCGTGCCAGATCGAGAGCCCAGAGAAAATAGAACGTGAGGCTGAACCCGAGCCGCGTCGAGCGAGACGGCTGAGCTCTTTCGGGCTGAGTTCAAGGCCGTAGACGGCGCTGGCTGCCAGTGCGAGTGCCGCATATCCGGATGCTGAAGAAGCAAGCCCGGCAGCGGTCGGGCCGGAATTCTTCGACACCACGCGTGCACGGGTTTCGACACCAGCCAGCTCGCGAATGAGCCCGAGTACTTTGTGAACCCCGCGGCTTGCTTCTGGAGTCTGTTCGGTGCCGTTCAGAAAAAATTCATCATTGCTGAGTTCAGACATCAGCTTGACCTGTGTCTCGGTGGGGTAGACGTTGAGCGTCAGGGAGAGGCTGCCCGCTGCCGGGAGAATCAGCTCCTCATCGGCTTTGCCCCAGTACTTGATGAGGGCAATATTCGGGTTCGCCAGTGCGGTGACACTCGAGGGTACGCCCGGATTCCATCCGGCCTGGACATTGTGGCTCATAGGCTATGGGTACGGGCTTCGAACAACCAGGTTTGCTTTGCCCCGGCTGAGATGAGTTGATCAGAAATGCTCGCCGCCTCGATAATATCGTTCGCCAGTACCACCACACATCCGCCCTGGCCGCCACCGGTAAGTTTCGCTCCAAGAGCGCCGTGTTCGAGGGCGGTAGCTACCAAGAGGTCGATGGTGTCATTGCTTACGGTGAGTTCATGCAGGATGCGTTG
>JBARYA010000237.1:0-4674 GCA_049647625.1 Microbacteriaceae bacterium | reverse complement strand
AGCTTGCCGACTTTAGATGTATCGCCTGTCCACAGCGCCCTGACAAAACTATATGGGTGCACATTCTCCGCTATAAGGGAAAGAACACCTTCGTTTAGTCGAGACCCGACCTTGATGATGTCTAATGCGGCACGGAATTCACGAGAGTCCCCCTTCGCAGGGATATCGAGTTTCACAAACCCGGCCGTCTTGGCGTTAAGACCACGGATACGTGTGCGCCGCATAGATCGTCGTTCGTCGCGTGCTTTCTTGAGTTCGTTGAGCAAAATCTCGCGTGCCGACTCCAGATAGTCGAGAGCCGGTTGCGCTATGTCCCTCAACTCTGTCGATGCTGACTGCGCCTTCGCGAGGGAGGTCTGAATTGATTCGAGCTCCCTACGAAGACTGGCTAGAGAGGTGTTACCTGATTTCTTAAGAGTTTCGTCGAGTTTGGCTATGAAGATTCTGTATTCGGCGTCGAGATTTTTGCGCACGTCTCGGACCTCATCTTTAAGCACTGAGATGCCGTCTTGTATTAGTTTCTCCGCCCTAGTTATTGCCTCAGCGAGAGAGTTAAGTGCCACACTTATACGTTCGTATTGTTTTTTGTGTTCCGCGATCTTTTCGCTAACCGCTCCGGGTGGAACCGGTGCAACGAATGCGAGTGCTGCAACTTGTTCCCTAAGGTTCTTGAGTTCGCCAAGTTCAGCAGTCCAAAGCCCTTGCTCTTTGACCAGCGCTGGATCGAAGAGCACAGAGAGCTCTTTTTCACGCGTCTCAAGCGCTTTGACCTTTACTGCTAGTTCAGTCAGTTCTGCGACCCGGGATCTCGCACTAATCAGATCTGATGCATTGTTCGCAAGACTACTTTCTGCCTTATTAGCACGTGTCTCAATCTCAACAAGGTTAAGATGCGAATCAATAAGTCCCACACGCCCAACGGGCCGGCGTGCATACTCGAGGATCTCGCCCTGTGAGAAGGCAGCAATACTCATCAGAGAAGAAGGGTCACGCTCGATTACAACCCATTCATTATCCAAATCCTGTTCGACTATGGCGCGTGAGCCGTCTGGGTCAAATGTACGACGAACCTGATAAGACTCGCCGTCCACCCTCACGCGAACTCGGACCTCGGTCCCTCCACGAAGCGCGTAGGCAAGACGGAGGTCAACTTCTTCGCGTATCGGGCCGAACTCGTTGGGATCTACTTGTTGATCGAGTGCAAACCGGACGGCTTCTAGCACGAGAGACTTACCTGCTCCAGTTCCTCCGAGAAAACAATTCAGATCCGGGCTGAGTTCGATTGACGCGCCTGGGAGAAATCCTCCAGAAATATCAATGCCATCAATCGTCGGATGTGCCTGCACAAGTGTGGGGTCCTTGAGCGAAATACGAAGTTCAGGGTCATCAAAGGCATAACTAATACCGAGAAGATCCGGTCGAGCTGCCTTAATCCAAGTACGGCGGACACCGATAGCCGTTGCTGAATGCCGACTTAACCCGGCATCGTACGCGTCAGAACTTTGGATTAGAGCAGGGTGACGTGTTCCCGCGAGCTTCGCTGAAACCTTTTCAGGAGCATCGGGTTTTACGAACTCGAAGGCCGTGATACTCGTGTTCGCCAACAACGCGTTGACATGTGTCTGAACAGGCTGCCCTAGAAGCCCTCTCTCTTTGTCGATATGCGCAGCAATAGCTACTCCGCCAGCTCTAACGATCTCATCAGCACACTCCCCCATCCCTTTGGTGCCGAGAATATCAAGTTGCCCAAACTGCTGACGCCCGATGCCAAGACGAATCAAGACGTCTTCGAGCTTGGACGCCGGAGTGCCTTCCTCCCAGATTCCCAAAAGGTGGCCATCAGATGTACTTAACTCGAATCCCGGCAATACAACAAGATTGGTGCCAATAGCTGCTTCTGCCATCTGATCACACCAAGCGGCCGTATTGTGGTCGGTAATCGCAATTGCATCGAGTCCAACATCGATCGCCGACTTCACGATCGATGCTGGGTCTCCGAAGTCTTCATCCCTCGCATCGCTTGAGCCGGGCGTATGTACATGTAGATCTACAGCCCAAAATCGCGCCCACCCATGGCACACTTCGGAATTATCCACTTTCATTTTGCTCATTACTAAGTTCTCCCCTCATACAGTGCAAAAAATCTGTCAAAAAACTCCCCCAGCTTCTCAATCACGCGCTGCTTCTTCTCGCTGTGGCCACCGTCAGCAGCAAAGCGAGAGACAGGTGGCAGAATCTTGGTGATTGCCGTGCCGGTAGTTCGAATCGCGCCGTCTCGGAAGGCGGTTTCGACGAACGCACGAGTTTCCAAAGGCCGAAGGTTCTCGTCCGCAATTATGGTATCGAGTTCGGCCGCAAGTTTGGCTGCGATGAATTCGCGCCATTCCAGGTCGAGTTCGCCCTCTATCGATAGGGAGTTGACGAAGTCCTCGATGAGGTCCTTCTTATTTCGTAGAGTGGGGCTGGCGTTAACAGCTCGCGCGATTTCGGCACGGATCTCTTTATCGTCACCGTCGCCACGTTCATCACGGTACTTCTGAACCAGCATCAGAATGTAGTCAACGTTGATTTCAACCTGTTTGATCAGCTCGATTTCAAAAACGATATCATCGTTAATCTGCTCTTTGTCGCCATTTGCATCTTTGCGGAACTCGGCATACAGATCAAGGTAAATGCTTCGATAATCCTGCACTTGGCGCTGGGTAAGGATTTCATTACCCAAGAAGTCATCAAATGAAGTGAGAATGTTTTGCAAACGCAGAATGATACCGAGCAGTTGAATAAAGGCCTTTTGAGCAGACTCTCCAATTATCGGCTCCCCCAAAGGGAACGCTGAAAGCAATTCCGAGACTTTCTCGGTGTACTCTCCGTAGTATTCCTCATAAGGCTTCAGCAGCACAACACCTTGGGCGTTCTTGTTCCCAAACAGCGCGATTGCGTCATTGGTTGCCTCTTCAAGGTTACGGAAGCTGACAATGTTGCCATAGGTTTTAACCGAGTTCAGGATGCGGTTAGTGCGCGAGTATGCCTGTATCAATCCATGAGCGCGAAGGTTCTTGTCCACAAAAAGCGTGTTCAGTGTGGTCGCATCAAAACCTGTGAGAAACATATTTACTACGATTACGAGATCAATGTCCCGGTTTTTCAGACGCAGGGATAAATCCTTGTAATAGTTTTGGAACTTGTCTGCCGAAGTGTCGTAGCTGGTGCCAAAAATCCCGTTGTAGTCCTGGATGGCGTCCTCAAGAAACGTGCGGGCATCCATGCTTAACGCCCCAGTATCGAAGCCTTCCTCTTCGAGTGCGCCATCCTCGACGGCGTCATTTGCACCATACGAATAAATCAACCCTATCTTCAAACGCTGATCTGAAGGTAGCTGTTCTTGCTGTAACTGGAAGTGGTTGTAGTAAATCCGTGCCGCATCAATCGATGCGGTGGCAAACAGTGCATTGAAACCACGCACCCGTTTATCGCCCAAAGTGTAGTGTTCAGCGCGTTTTGTCTTCTGATCAAAATGTTCCAGGATGTATGCCACGATTTGACTGATCCGCTCCGGAGCGAGCAGCGCCTTCTCGGTATCGATCGAAGAGACCTGTTTATCGACGAAATTACCAACTTTGACGGTGTTCACGTAGTCGATTCGGAACGGCAGCACGTTCTTATCGGTAATGGCATCCACAATCGTATAGGTGTGCAACTTTTCACCAAACGCTTGCTCAGTGGTTTTGAGCTGCGGATTCCCACCACTTCCTGAATTGGCCGCAAAGATTGGCGTACCAGTGAAACCGAAGAGGTTAAAGCGCTTAAAGGCTTTGGTAATACCGGTGTGCATCTCACCGAACTGTGAACGATGGCACTCATCAAAAATGATCACAACGTGGCCGCCGTATATTGAGTGCCCCTTGTTACCTCCAATGAATGTCGAAAGTTTCTGAATAGTGGTGATAATGATTCTGGCACCAGGGTCTTCGAGCTGTCGTTTCAGCACAGCCGTCGAGGTGTTCGAGTTGGCGGCACCTTTTTCAAAGCGGTCATATTCACGCATGGTCTGGTAGTCGAGGTCTTTACGGTCGACCACGAACAGCACTTTGTCGACACTCGGCAACTTCGAGGCAAGCTGCGCAGCCTTGAACGAGGTGAGAGTTTTTCCCGAGCCGGTGGTGTGCCACACGTAGCCACCGGCAGCGAGGGTGCCGAGTTGCTTGTAGTTGGTGGAAATGTCGATCTTCTGCAATATCCGCTCAGTTGCCACAATCTGGTACGGCCGCATCACCAGGAGCATTTTGTCGGCTGTCAGTACGCAATATTTTGTCAGGATGTTCAGCAATGAATGCTTGGCAAAGAACGTCTTTGCGAACGCGCCCAGATCAGCGATCGGCTTGTTCTGCGCATCCGCCCACCAGGAGGTAAACTCGAATGAGTTCGAGGTTTTTCGCACTCGCTTCGAACCTGTAGCCTCGCTCAGATGCTGCCGCCGCGTGGTATTGGAATAATATTTTGTGAGCGTGCCATTGCTGATGACAAATAGCTGCACGTATTCGAATAACCCGGACCCGGCCCAAAAGCTGTCCCGCTGATAACGGTCTATTTGATTGAATGCTTCACGGATGTCGACACCACGTCGCTTCAGCTCAATGTGTACCATCGGCAAGCCATTCACCAGTACGGTTACAT
>JBARYA010000236.1:0-13973 GCA_049647625.1 Microbacteriaceae bacterium | reverse complement strand
GAAGGTCTTCTGGGCCTCGATCTTGATGACTTTGAGACAAAAACCTATCTTTGGGCCCTGCTCCGTTTTCAGAAATAATTTCTGAAGGCTGCTTTAGCCTCGGCCGAGGGCAATCATCCGGTTTTGAATTTCTTTGCGAGAGTTCCAACGGAACAGGGTGAGCAGCATCCCAAGAACAAGACAAATCGTCCAGAGGCCGGTAGATCCCAAGGCGCCGAAAATGAAGGCTCCAGCGGTTGGCCCGAAGATATTGGCGACACCGTAGAAGGTGGAAAACACGCCGAGGTAGCGGCCCCGATAGCCGGGAGGGGCGAGGGCGGCGGCGATGCTGTTTGATATTGAGAAGTGGAAGAGTTCTCCAATGGTCCAAACCAGGCAAGCCAGAATGTAGCTAAGCGCATCATGGGCGAAGATCTGAACGCCAAAGCCTATTGCTGTGATGAACGCACCGAGGGCCACAACCGTTCCCGGTGTCATTGTCTTGGTCCATCGGTCTGCGAGGAGTTGGGTCAGGACAACAACTGAACCATTAAACGTAAGTATGAATCCGTAGAGGTCTGAACCCAATCCTTGTTGTTCCATGACCAGGGGCATTGTCGTCTGTATTTGCTTGTACAGGGCAATATAGAAGATAGTCGCCAGCGTAAATTTCAGGAAAATTTTGTCTTTAAAGACCAGGTTGAGACTTGAGAAAAAGCCCCAACCTGTACCCTGCCCAAGATGGATTTGCTTCTCGGGATTTGGAATCATTGTTAGAGTTATGAGGGTCGCTACTGTGACCAAAGACGCTTCAAGATAAAAGATATATTTGAAGTCAATGCCGGCAAGAATACCGGCAATGATCGGGCCGATAGCAAAACCGAGATTTCCAGCAATGGTGCTAATTGAGAATGATTTGCGCATTCTGCTGATTGGCGAGTTGAAAGAAATCAGGGAGTGATAAGCAGGTACCATCGCTTGGGTTGCAAAACCGAAGGCAAAGGTGAGCAGGCCGATAACGATGACCTCTGAGACGATGGTGAAGGTGAGCGAAACAATACCAGTCGAAACGAGTGATGAAATGAGTACCCATTTGGGGCCGAATCGATCGCTGAGGATACCGGCGGTAACCACAGAAAGAATGCCGCCAAATCCGTAGAATGAAAAAATGATTCCGATGGTGGCCGCAGAAAAATTGAGCTGACTCGAAAGATAGAGCGTCAAGAATGGGCTTACTATTCGACCCGCCCAGCCAATAATATTCACCGTCACCAAGAACCAAAATGCTCGAGGGTATCTCTCGACTACAATGCTCATTTCACTCCGTTGGGGTTATCGGTTTCCCCAAAATGTTGTTGGGATGCTCTGATGAATATCTTTGAGCATTGCTCGGGATTAAAAGATATACATTTTGGCATACTTCTATGACTTCTCGACATATTTGTATAAAGCCTCAATCGAATGTTTTTCCTAGGGTTTGCTCAAGGATCACAAAAAATCACTGACGAAAGGTCGTGTTCGATGGAGAATGCAAAAGTTCTCGCAAACCAGTATCAACTAGACTTCCCTCCGATGATTGAAAAAATTACCGGAATTGAAGGAAACCCCACAGACGCGTTCTTGGGGTATTTGGACTTGCCCTTAAAAGAAATTAAGGTCGGATTTTGGAAAGGAAGCACAGGCACCTTCACTGTCGAACGTGATGGTTTCCACGAAATCGTTCTTATTTTGACCGGCTCCGGCTTGCTCGTTTCGGAGGAGGGCGTCGAGACTCCACATCAAGCTGGCGATCTGGTGCATATTCCTGAAGGTTGGAAAGGCACTTGGCGAGTGGACGAAGAAATCACCAAAATTTTCATCAGTGCAATTACTGCCTAAATCGCGCAGGCGAATGTTTTAAACTTGACATTTTGTCAGGCCAAGTTGAAAACCTTCAACAAAATGTCATAAATATTCACAAATTTGTGTGGGTACCATAAAGAAACACAGCCTCATTCAACGCAGTTGTTCATGAGTGAGACAGATTCATTTCGACGATGAAAGGATCGACGATGATAGTAAAACGTAAATCTACGTTTGCAATACCCGCAATCACTATTGCTGCTTTGCTTGTAGCAGGATGCTCAAGTGGTGACAATACCCCAACCCCAACCACCTCAGCTCCCAGCGATAAGCCAGTTGCCGGAGTAGTCGCTGATGGTGCATTTGATGGTGTGGTTATGACTTTTGCCGGTGACGGTGGGTCTACACAAGATGGACAGTACCAGGGTGCGTGGAAGCCGTTTGAGGACATCTCGGGCGCAACCATTCTTCAAGAATCCCCGCAGACACTTGCGAAAGTTGAGGCCCAAGTACAGTCCGGAAATATTCAATGGGACATGACAAGTCAGGGTGACACAACCATGACTATCTACTGCGGCCAGCTCTTCGAGAAACTCGATCGTACGAGGATCGATGAGTCTAAGGTTCCAGAAGGAATTCCTCAGCTTGACTGCGGTATTCCATCAATTCTGTACGGCTATGTCATTGTCTATAACACCGATAAGTTCGGCGACAACGGTCCAAAAACCTGGGCAGACTTCTTCGACACCACGAAATTCCCGGGTAAGCGTGGAATCTCCGGTGCAGCTGGGGTCCCATTGCACCTGGTAACCGGTGGGGCAATTGCATCGGGTTATGATCCATCAACACCGTTCACTGACGCACAGCGTGATGCCGGTATGGCAAAGCTCCGTGACCTTTCAGAAAGCGGTAATGCCGTGTTCTGGACCACCGGTGCTGAATCACAGCAGCTGTTGGAATCTGGTGAAGTGGATATCGCATTCGTTTGGACGGGGCGCGCTCGCGTTGCAGAAAGCAATGGTGCAAAACTCACTCCAGTTTGGGACAAGTGGTTCTTGATGACCGACTATATGGGCATCGTCAAGGGAACTAAGAATTTGGATGCTGCATACGCCGCTCTGAACTTCTATCTTGGAGCCGAACAGCAGGCGAAGTTCACCGAGATTACTTCGTACTCTCCAGTGAATGTTGATTCGAAGCCAAAACTCGATGAGGTTGCACAGAAGTATATTGTTACCGTTCCAGAAAAAATGGCTGAGGGCATTAGTGCCGACTCAAGTTACTGGACAGTACAGGATAAATTCGAGGCTGCTCAAGCATTGTGGAGCACCTTTATCGCTGGTGGATAGTATCCACTAACACTCAGGTAGGTGGGACACTTTCCGCGTCCCACCTACCGTTTTAAATCTTCCAAACCGATGTGCATAGCGAATGAAGGAAGCAACGATGCTGACCAACGGAGAAGTTTCATTTTGGCACCATAAATTGGGCGGACGGCCCGAATTACGCAAGCCCCTAGAGCGTTCAATTGATCGAGATATTCTGATTGTTGGCGGAGGATTTACCGGTCTCTGGGCTGCATATTATTTGAAAAAAGAAAACCCGGAACTGAATATCGCACTTGCTGAAGCAAATTTTTGTGGTTTTGGAGCATCGGGTAGAAACGGTGGTGGGGTCGGTGCAAATCTCTCGCTCGCAAAAAGTAAAGATAATGGTTCAGGGCATCATCGGATTAATCAAGCGATGGAGCAATCCGTCATCGAACTCGTCGAACGGATTGAACAAGAAAACATCCAAGCTGACCTGGTAAAAGTCGGTTCGATGCGTGTCGCCCACAGTAATGCTGCACTCAAGAGAATTCAAAATCTGGAACAGACAGAAGATGTGCTCTTGCTCAGTGCCGCAGAGGTCAAAGCGCAGATCAATATTCCGACCGCTCGCGGTGGCGTTGTACATAAGAACAGCTACTCATTGAACCCGGCAAAGCTCGTTCGCCAGCTCGCATCAATCGTTGAAAATCTTGGCGTTGAAATATATGAGAACACGGCGGTGACCTCGGTCAGCAACCGTGTAGCGCAAACAGAGACTGGCTATTCTGTTAAGGCCAATGTAATTGTCTTGGCAACCGAAGGTTACACATCAAGCATTGACGGTTTCGCTCGTCAGCGGATTCCAATGAACTCATCCATGATTGCAACCCAGGTTATTCCAGAAGAAATTTGGGAGAAGATCGGATGGCAGAATCGGGTCTCTCTAGGCGAAGTGGCTCACTCGATTCTGTATTCACAGCACACTCCTGATGGCAGAATTGCAATTGGTGGTCGTGGCTACCCATATCTCTATGGTTCCAAGACTGACAAAAATGGCAACACCAAAGAGGGCACCATTCGTGAACTAACCAATATTCTCAATCGTTGGATCCCTGACACCAAAGGACTCGAAATTGAACATGCCTGGTCAGGTGTGCTTGGAGTTCCTCGCGATTGGTCTGCCTCAGTCGGGTATGACCCACAAACGGGTATTGCCTGGGCAGGCGGTTATGTTGGCTCGGGAGTCGTGGTTTCGAACCTCAGCGGCCGTACTCTACGAGATTTGATCTTGGGAAAGAAATCTGAACTGGTTGACCAGATTTGGGTTAATCATCAATCGAAGAAATGGGAGTTCGAACCATTGCGTTGGATCGGAATCCACACCATGTACAAAATGTACAATATGGCGGATGATATTGAACGTAAACATCCAGATCGCAACAAGACTTCGAAGATTGCGAAGATTGCAAACCTCGTGAGCGGCAAGCCTTACTAACAGCTACAGAAATACCCAGAGAAGTGAATGAAATTTTGAGAACAGGAAGAAGCAGATGAGCATCACAAATGGAGAGGTGTCGTTCTGGCATCATGGCTTGGGTGGTCGGCCGGAAGAACGCGCAGCGCTCGAGAGCAATATCAGTAAAGATGTTGTCATCGTTGGTGGTGGCTTTACAGGGTTGTGGACTGCCTACTACCTTAAAAAAGAAGACCCATCGCTGAACATCGCAATCGTTGAGGCAAATTTCTGTGGTTTTGGAGCATCCGGCCGTAATGGGGGCTATGTTTCTGCCGGAATTTCACTCGCAAAAGACACCGATGACGGTACACGGAATTCACGTCTGCGTGCTGCTGTCCGTGACTCAATTACAGAAGTTATCTCCCGTATCAATAGTGAGGGTATTGAGGCTGACCAGACCCATGTGGGCTCATTGGTCACTGCAAACAATCAAGCACAGCTCAAGCGCTTGAACTCAGCTCCTTTGGTTGCAGGGCAGAAATTTTTGAGTGCTGCCGAGACGAAGGAACGAATTAACATTCCTGCTGTACTAGGTTCAATTTTTGAGTCGAGTACCTATACCGTAAACCCAGGAAAATTAGTACGACAGCTAGCGGATGTCGTAGAGAAGATGGGTGTAGAGATCTATGAGAACTCTACGGTGGAACGAGTGCAAAACCATATTGCATACCTGAAGAATGGCTACCAGGCGCAAGCAAATGTCATTGTCCTGGCAACTGAAGGCTACACATCCAGTATTGAAGGATATCGCCGCTCTCGGATTCCGATGAACTCCTCAATGATTGCAACCCAAGTTATTCCAGATGAAGTCTGGGATGAAATTGGCTGGAAGGGGCGAGAGGCACTCAGCGAGGCAACCCATGCAGTCTTGTACTCTCAGCGAACAATTGATGGACGTATTGCAATCGGTGGACGGGGATATCCGTATCGCTTTGGGTCGAAGACCGATTCTAATGGCGTGACGCAGCAGAGCACCATTGCTTCACTCACAGAGATTCTCAACCGTTGGTTACCAGCTACTCGTCAGCTCGAAATTGAGCATGCGTGGTCAGGCGTCCTTGGCGTTCCGCGTGACTGGTCTGCTTCGGTGCAATATGACAAGGCATCGGGTATTGCCATGGCTGGAGGCTATGTTGGTTCTGGTGTCGTTGTTTCAAACTTGAGCGGCAGGACACTCACCGAGTTGATTCTCGGTAAGAAGTCTGAGCTAGTCGACCACGTCTGGGTCAATCATCAGGCAAGAAATTGGGAGATTGAGCCGCTGCGTTTTATAGGTGTGCACACCATGTACAAACTGTACAATCTGGCCGACGATATTGAGCGGAAGCATGCGGATCGGGACAAGACCTCGAAGATTGCGCAATTTGCGAACCTCATTACGAGCAAGCCATTCTAGGGAGGCGAAACTCACCATGTCAAACGAAACAATTGTAACGGGGCCAATCCTCGTTACCGCCAAGAAGGAAAAGACCAAGAGTTATAAACAATGGCTGACACTTGCGCCAGTTATTTTCCTCTTCCTACTGTTCTTTTTCTATCCACTCTATGAAGTGCTGGTGCGAAGTATTACTTTTCCTGAAGTAGGAATGCAAAACTTTGCTTGGCTTTTCGAAGAGCAAGTAAATATGACAGTGCTGATCCGCACTTTCCAAACAAGTTTCTGGGTGACAGTAATCTGCCTGCTTTTTGCTTACCCATATACCTACTTCTTAACAACGCTATCCGGAAAAGCAAAAGCGGTGCTCTTTACCATTGTGCTCATTCCTTTTTGGACCAGCGGTGTTATTCGTACTTTTGCTTGGGTTATTTTGTTGCAAGATTCTGGCCCGCTTGGAGATTTCTTCCGGATGTTTGGTGTCGAGAGTCTTGGAGTGCTTCGAACCAATACCGCGGTTTTCATTGGTATGGCGCAAGTGCTGCTCCCATTCTTTATTCTGCCGCTCTACGCAAACCTTTCGAAAATTGATTTACGTTTGTTGACCGCGGCCCAGAGTCTCGGTGCACGTCCTTCCAGAGCATTTTTCAAGGTGTATCTACCGCTTTCCTTCCCAGGTATTGCTGCCGGATCCATCCTGACCTTTGTGCTGGCACTTGGCTTCTATATCACTCCGGCTATGTTGGGCAGTCCTCGAGAGGCGCTGCTTTCAACCCTGATTCAGGGCAAGCTTGAGGGGCACCTGCAGTGGGGACAGGTAGCAGTGTTGTCACTCTTGCTCTTGGTCTCTACCATGTTGATACTTCTAATTGCAGGAATGATCAGCAAACGTACCTCAATGAAGGTTTCAGACATGATTGGAGGTAGCAAAGCATGATTAAGATGCGTTTGCATACTCGCATTGTCCTTTCTATCCTGGTGGGAATAGTCGCTCTTTGGCTGATTGCTCCAACCCTGATTGTTATCCCAGTGTCATTCAGTCCACAAGACAGCTTCATGCTGCCGAAGGGCGAACTTTCATTGCGTTGGTACGAGAACTTCTTCACCAATCGGAGTTGGACTCGGGCATTGACCAATTCAGCAGTGGTCGGTCTTCTTGTTTCGGTCCTTGCTACTGTCCTGGGTACTATGACGGCAATCGCAGTAAACAACATGAAGTCTAAAGGCGCCCAGGTCATTCGTGCCATGGTCCTCACCCCAATTATTGTGCCGAGCATTATTCTGGCGGCGGGACTCTATGGGTTCTATCTGAGTGCCGGTTTGGTTGGGACATTGCAAGGTTTTGTATTTGCGCATACTGTGCTGGCGATTCCGATGGTGTTCATTAGTGTGACCGCAAGTCTCTCCGGATTCGATAAGACTCTTGAGCTGGCGTCGGCAAGCCTGGGAGCGAACAAGTTCACTACCTATCGAAAAGTGACCATCCCACTGATTGCTCCGGGTGTTATTGCTGGTGCGCTGCTTGCGTTCATGACCAGCTTTGATGAAGTGATTGTCGCAACCTTTATTCAAAGCCCGGCACTACAGACCCTCCCGGTAAAACTGTTCTACTCGGTGACGAGAGATACCGACCCAACAATTGCAGCAGTTGCTACTCTGATTTTTGTAGTGACCACTGGTGCTTTTGTTCTCTTTACCTTTGTAATCCAACCGATCTTGAACCGCAGAAAACT
Source organism: Microbacteriaceae bacterium (assembly GCA_049647625.1). Lineage (GTDB taxonomy): Bacteria > Actinomycetota > Actinomycetes > Actinomycetales > Microbacteriaceae > JBARYA01. The sequence goes on along the minus strand of JBARYA010000236.1, from coordinate 6,218 downwards.
TTCTGTAAAGGAGTAAGCCATGACGAATACCACTAAAGAAGTTACAACTAAAACAGGACATATGGCGACGAACGTTATTCTCAGCCTGCAGAACTTGACCAAGCATTACGGGTCAAATATTGCTCTGGACGGTATCGATCTCGACATCAAAGCTGGAGAGTTTCTTACCCTCCTGGGGCCTTCAGGTTCTGGAAAAACAACGACGTTGAACCTCATCGCCGGCTTTGTTGAGCCAACAGCAGGTTCTATGTATATGGATGGTGGGCATCTCGAAAAGGTTCCTGCCTATAAGCGAAACCTTGGCCTTGTATTCCAGCATTATGCGCTCTTCCCTCATATGACTGTGTGGGAGAACATCGAGTTCCCGCTCAAGGAACGAAAGATCGACAAAGCAACCCGCACAAAAACCGTTGAGGACATCCTCGAAATGGTGCAGCTGTCGAAATTCAAGGACCGCTTACCAAAGCAGCTTTCCGGTGGGCAGCAGCAGCGCGTTGCCCTTGCGCGGGCTGTTGTTTTCCGCCCACCAATTTTGCTCATGGATGAGCCACTAGGCGCCCTGGACAAGAAACTTCGTGAATGGTTGCAGCTTGAACTGCGCAGAATCCACCGCGAGTTGCAGAGCACATTCATTTATGTGACCCATGATCAAGAGGAAGCGCTAGTGCTTTCGGATCGTATTGCGGTGTTCAACGAAGGCAAGATTGAGCAGGTTGGTACTTCGCGTGAGCTCTATGATCAGCCACAGACACTTTTTGTGGGTCGTTTCATTGGGGAGTCGACAATTTTCGAGGGAAAGATTGGCTCATCCAGCGCAGACGGCGTTCAATTCGAGACCACAAAAGGCCACACATTTGAGAGCATAAACCAACGGAATCTCTCCGGTAAATCTGCAATATTGTTACGACCTGAAAAAATGAAGATTCATGCAGAGAATGAAGCCCCGAAAGCTGGACACAATACCATTGCTGGCAAAATCATCGATGCCGTTTATCTTGGCTCAGCTATGAAATATAACGTGGAAACAGATGAGGGAGAAGCGGTGGTTCGCGTTACCGATATCTCAAATCATGCACTCTTCGCAATTGGTGACAATGTGGTCGTTTCCTGGAGTAAAGAGGATTCAGTACTCGTTACGGCATAAATTTCTTGGGATGTCAGACCCTTCGCGACATCCCAAGAACCGCCTTGTTTCAGGCAGCACATCCGGACTAGGATTCGATTAGGGATGAGTAATCTTCAGGATGTGAGGCTGATCAGATGGCAAAAATACAGGGTGCTCCAGGTGAATCTGAAGACCAGAAGAGTGCTTTAGAGCAGTACGGCATTGATTTGACCGAGCTCGCCCGAGCAGGAAAACTTGATCCGGTGATCGGTCGCGATAGTGAGATTCGCCGGGTCAGCCAGGTGCTGACTAGGCGCACCAAGAATAATCCGGTGCTGATTGGTGAGCCCGGTGTGGGTAAGACTGCGGTGGTCGATGGGCTCGCCCAGCGCATTGTTGCCGGTGATGTGGCCGAGTCGCTCAAAGGCAAACGCCTCATTTCGCTCGATATTTCTGCTCTGGTTGCCGGTGCTATGTATCGTGGGCAGTTCGAGGAACGCCTGAAGGCTGTTCTCAAAGAAATCATCGACGCTGAGGGTGAGATTATTACCTTTATCGATGAAATTCATACGCTGATGGGTGCCGGTGGCGGGGAAGGCTCTGTTGCCGCATCCAATATGTTGAAACCGATGCTTGCCCGCGGAGAGTTGCACCTGATTGGTGCCACCACGCTCAATGAGTATCGTGAATATATTGAGAAGGATGCTGCGCTTGAGCGACGATTTCAGCAAGTGTATGTGGGCGAGCCCACCGTTGAGGACACGGTTGCCATCCTCAGAGGCTTGAAAGAGCGCTACGAAGCACATCACAAAGTGGTGATTTCTGATGCAGCTTTGGTTGCCGCAGCAACGCTCTCGAATCGCTACATTACCGGAAGGCAACTTCCCGATAAGGCGATAGATCTGATCGATGAGGCAGCGTCCAGGCTCCGCATGGAAATCGATTCGGCTCCGGTTGAGATAGATGAGCTGCGCCGTTCGGTTGACCGTTTGAAACTGGAGGAGTTGGCCCTCAAAAAAGAGAAAGATGACGCTTCGAAGGAGCGCTTGGCAAAACTCCGTGAGGATATGGCAGCACGACAGGCTCAACTTGGTGAACTTCAGGCTCGCTGGGATGCTGAACGGGGCAGCCTGAACCGGGTCGGGGAACTCAAAGAAAAGCTTGATCAATTGCGTAGCGAATCTGAGCGAGCACAGCGAGAGGGAAATCTCGAAAAAGCCAGCCGAATTCTCTACGGAGAAATCCCGGGGATTGAACGCGAACTTGCTGCGGCTGAACAGGCTGAAGCTGGGGAGGGTGTTGATGGTGGTGTCAGGGCTCAGCGGATGGTGAATGATCAGGTCAGTGAGGATGAGGTTGCTGCTGTTGTTGCTTCCTGGACCGGGATTCCGGTAGATCGTCTCACACAGGGAGAGACAGAGAAATTGTTGAATCTCGAGAATGAGCTCGCGAAGCGCCTGATTGGGCAGAAGCGTGCGGTGAGCGCGGTTGCAGAGGCAGTTCGTCGCACCAGAGCGGGAATTTCTGATCCGAATCGACCCATTGGTTCCTTCCTTTTTCTTGGGCCGACGGGTGTCGGTAAGACTGAGCTAGCCAAGGCGCTCGCTGAATTTCTGTTCGATGATGAGCACGCTATGGTGCGAATCGATATGTCGGAATATGGCGAAAAGCATACTGTTTCGCGACTCGTCGGTGCCCCTCCGGGATATGTCGGCTATGAACAGGGCGGACAATTAACCGAAGCAGTGCGGCGCCGACCCTATTCTGTTGTGCTGATGGACGAAGTCGAGAAAGCACATCCAGAAGTGTTTGATGTGCTCTTACAAGTCCTCGATGATGGCCGCCTAACTGACGGTCAGGGCCGTACCGTTGATTTTCGGAATGTCATTCTGATTATGACCAGTAACCTTGGCAGCCAGTATTTGGTTGATCCGGAATTACCGGATGCCGAGAAGGAACGCCTTGTGCTTGAGCTGGTTCGTCAAGCCTTTAAACCTGAATTCGTAAACAGGCTCGATGATATCGTGGTCTTCTCGACTTTGAGCCAGAGCGAGCTTGGAGCAATTGTTGAACTGTATATTGATCGATTGCAATCGCGTCTTTCTGAGCGCAGACTCACTCTCGCAGTAACTCCGGATGCTCGCCGCTGGTTGGCAGAACGAGGATATGACCCGATTTATGGAGCTCGACCTTTGCGACGTTTGATGCAGCGTCAAATCGATGACAAACTCGCCAACGCTCTGCTACGAGGCGAGATTATTGATGGCGATACCGTGCTCGTAGCCCTTGATAATCAAATCGATGAGTTGACTGTGAGTACGAGCTCGGAATAGCGAGAGGTTTGCCTGCTCATAAACGCGTGCAATTGATGCTGTGATGCTGTGATGCGTTGATGTTATGATGCTGCTATGAGAACTACGCTTGATATTGATGAAAAGGTCCTCAATGCTGCCAGAATACTAGCGGAGCAGCAGGGTATCTCTCTTGGTAAGGCTGTTTCCCAAATGGCGCATCGTGGTATTCGTGGTGATGATGTCGTGTCTACCGGATCCGGATTTCCAATGTTGCCTCGAAACGGCATCGGTCATGTCATTACCGATGAACTCGTGAGTCAATATCGAGATGATAGCTAGTTCGATGGTGCCCTCTCAACAGAATGCCGCATCAGAGCCGGTGAGATTGCTCGATGTAAATGTGCTGCTCGCATTAGTCAGTGCAGATCATATTCATCATCGCTCCGCACTCCACTGGTTTACTGGCATTGAATATTGGGCAACAACGCCGATTGTGGAATCAGCTTTTCTTCGCTTGGCGCTGAATGAGCGTGTCATGGGCAAACAATATGATTTGGGGTTGGTTCGCTCTTTGATGATGCAAATCCGTCAGCAGCCGGGTTTTCAATTCCTTAGTGACGGCTCTTCGCTGTGTGAAGCGATAATCGAACTTCCGTTAATACTTGGCTATCAGCAGGTCACCGATTACCATTTAGTCAATCTTGCAGCTCAGCATTCTGTAGTTTTTGCTACTTTTGATGCCAAACTGCTCCGGTCGCTCCCGAAAGAACATCACCGGCTCATCGAGCTTGTTCCGGTTTTAGTCTAGTTTTTGAGCTTATCTTTCAGCTTCTGGATGATAGCGGCAGCAAAGTCGTCGACCTCAGCTTCGGTGGTATCGAAACTGCACATCCAACGCACCTGGCCTTGGGCATCCCAATCATAGAAGCCGTAGTGCTGGCGGATGCGGTCTGCGACCCCCGGAGGCAGGCGAGCAAAGATCGTGTTCGCCTGGGTCGGCTGGGTAAATTCGAGTCCCGGGATCTCGTCCACTTCAAGGGCTGAACGAAGTCGTTGTGCCATATTATTCGCATGCGTTGCGCTTTCAAGGCCGAGGGGCGTGCCGTAGAGGGCAAGAAATTGCGCTGAAATGTATCGAGATTTTGAGAGATTTTGCATCGCAATCTTGCGGAGATAACCGACGCCGTCAACAACATTCGGTGTCATTGCAACAATCAGCTCGCCAAAGAGGAGCCCATTTTTGGTGCCGCCAAAGGAGAGGACATCGACACCGATATCGCTGGTGAGTTCGGCAAAGCTCTTCCCTAGTGACGCTGCAGCATTCGCAATTCTGGCGCCATCCATATGCAATTTGAGGCCAAGGTGTTTGCAGTGGTCTGAAATAGCGCGGAGTTCGTTCACGGAATAGACGGTGCCCAATTCGCTCACCTGGCTAATCGAGACGACTTCGGGCTGGGCGCGGTGTTCCTCGCCAAAACCCCAAGCCTCATGATCAATAAGCTCCGGTGTGAGTTTGCCATCCGGTGCCGAAACAGGAAGCAGTTTCATCCCGCCGACTCGCTCCGGGGCGCCATTCTCATCGGTATTGATATGCGCGCTGGCGGCACAGATCACAGCGCCCCAGCGAGATTGCATCGCCTGAAGGCCGACAACATTCGCGCCGGTGCCGGTCAAAACTGGATAGGCGACCGCACTCTCTCCGAAAAGATTTCGGGTCAAACTTTGGAGTCGTTCAGTATAGCTATCGGCTCCATACGAGCCCTCGTGTCCGGTGTTTGCCTCGGCGATTGCCTGCAAGATTTCTGGATGTGCACCCGCATAGTTGTCTGATGCGAACGCTTTCATTCCGGCGTTTATGCCGCACCGCCAAAGAAGCCTGTGCCGGTGAGCAGGGCGCGACCGGTGGCGTTAAAGTTTAATAAGAATCCGAGTCTGGTGAATCCGGTACTCTCGTCGACGCCTTCGAGGGTCTCGGTATCGAGCGAGTGCACGGCAAAAATATACCGATGAACTCCGGTGCCCTCTGGGGCGCCACAGCCATTGAAGCCACGGCGGCCACCATCATTCTGAAGGGTAATTGCTCCGGCAGGAATGAGTGTACTTTCGGGTTCGCCAGCGTTTGCGGCCAGGCTGATTACGCTCACCGGAATATTGGCCACGCCCCAGTGCCAAAATCCACTCCCGGTTGGCGCATCCGGATCGTAACAGGTGACAACAAAGCTTTTAGTTCCTGAAGGGAAACCTGACCAGTGGAGTTCCGGGGAAATATTTTGTCCACCGGATGCGCTCCCGTACTGTGCCGCAGCCAGCGGCGCACCGTCTTCGAGGGCTGGGCTTGTCAGTTCAAAACGGGGGAGCACCCGCAATCGCTCATATGGGTTATAGGCGTGGAGATCAATCTGGTCGTTATAAAAGAGTGGCATTGCTCAACCTTTCTACGGGATGTTGTTCCCACACCGAGTGCGGGTCTCACAAGAACAAATCTACCCAATAAACTGTATGGGGCTGAGAGGAATAGTTTGGGCGGAGTTCTTACCGGTTATGCCATCATATTTGTGGTGATAACCGTTGGTTATATTGCAGCGCGATTTAATGTGGTCCATCAGGATTTTCAACCGGCCATCAATCGTCTGGTGTTCTTTGTTTGCACCCCGGCTTTGATGTTTGATGTGCTCTCACACTCTGACGTTACTGTTCTCTTTTCGGATCAGTTGACCATAGCGGTGCTAGCTTTTGCTGCGGCGCTGCTCTTGTATTTAGTAATCGCCACGATATTTCTGAAAGAACGCAAGCCCTTGCCCTTGGTCTTTGGCTCTGCC
>JBARYA010000235.1:0-1649 GCA_049647625.1 Microbacteriaceae bacterium | reverse complement strand
CAGAGCTGCCAGAGAGAAGCCGTGAAGAAAACGTTCTGGCTGAAGACGGCACGACCATGGGAAGATTCCGCGAAATCATGCTCAATACCAAGGATCTTGATTGGGCAGACAAGACACTTGCCGGCCTCTCTCACAAGGCGCTGTGGCGAAATGATGAAACCGGTGCTTCGATATCGCTGGTGCGATTCACCAAAGGTTCCGGTATTCCTCTCCGGCACTCACATGCATCCAACCAGTTCATGTTTTGTTTAAGCGGAAAATACACCTATCTTCCGACCCAGATCACGCTGACCGAGGGTTCTTTCTATTGGAACCCGAAGGGCTGCCTGCACGGACCTACCCTGGCTGAAGAAGACTCCATCCTTTTTGAAGTCTACGACGGCCCCCACTATCCGACCCAACCTGATTGGTACTCGGATCCAGAAGACGCACGATAGAGAAAGAAGAGCATTATGGAAATCCAAGAAATAGTTTCAGAAGACTTAGCCGCACCGAACGGCAACTTTGCCCAAGCAATGAAGGTCACCGGCGCCCAGAGTTTCGTTTTTGTTTCAGGAATGACCGCCCGCAATAAGGAGGGTGGCGTCACCGGTGTCGGCGATGTTGTCGCTCAAACACACCAGGTGTGCCAGAACATCAAATCTGTGCTCGAGGCTGCCGGTGGCGAAATGAAAAACATTATGCGGGTTGATGTTTACGTCCGTAATATGGAAGATTTCAAAGCTAGTCATGAAGTACGGAAGATGTATTTCCCACAGAACCCTGCCAGTACCATGGTCGAGGTCTCGAAATTCGTCAACAAGGACTATCTCATCGAAATCAACGCGATCGCCGTTATCTAAGTGAAAGAGTTGTGCTCCCGCACACGATTGTATGAGCTGGGGCACAACACTTTCTTGTTATCTACACAGACCTGAGGAAGCAATGAAACTCGCACGTATTAATCAGAACGATCGCACCTATTCTGCTGTTATCGAAGAAAATGACACCCAAGCTGCACTCCTACCAGCCAGTCTTGGCAGTATCGATGATCTGGTACGTTTAGGCCTTCCAGAGGCCCTCAAGCGAGTCAATGCTGTCCTTGCCGATTGTAAGCGGGTACCGCTTTCTGAGGTGAAGCTGCTCGCACCATTGACACAATTCAATCGCGATATTCTCTGCTGTGGCTGGAATTATTGGGATCATTTTTATGAGTCAAAAGGCAAGCGCGAGGGTCAGGATCCGGTTGCAGCCCCCGAACATCCCACATTCTTTACCAAAGGGCCGAACACCGTCGTTGGGCCCCACGATCCAATCGCCATTGATATGAACCTCTCACAAAAGTGGGACTACGAGGCTGAATTGGCCCTGGTTATCGGCAAAGGCGGACGTTCAATTACCGAAGAACACGCAGCAAAACATATTTTTGGCTACTTTGTGGCCAATGATATTTCTCAACGCGATTTACAGCGAGCACACGGAGGTCAGTGGCTAAAGGGGAAGAGCATCGACCAAACGATGCCCATTGGCCCCTGGATTACCACAGCCGATGAGGTAGATCTCTCCGCCCTCGTTATTACCCAACATCTCAACGGTGAACTCTTGCAGAATGCCAGCGTCACCGAGATGGCATTCCCGATTGAGCGTCTCATTGCTGAGTTGAGCTGGGG